>DIHU01000059.1:2484-21121 GCA_002420315.1 Akkermansiaceae bacterium UBA5688 | reverse complement strand
CTCCAATTGGTTTCTTTAAATTTTCGCGCTTGGTAAGCAGAGCTTCTCTTTTAGCAGGTCCTCGCTTATTTATATCAAGTCGTGTTCGGAAACTTTTTCCAATGGACAGTTCTCCGTCCCATCATAAAAACACTCACCAGAATACTGGTGGGGCTAATCGCGATCCCACTTTTCCGGCTTGTGGTCCACAAAAGTGGGCGTATTGCTAAACTCGAAGCCGAGCTAGAAAAGGACCTTGAAGAATGGTTTCGTGCCGCACTTGTTCTTCTCGTGGCCACCGCCAATATGGAGCACCTGATTTTCGGCTGGGTTCCATTTGATCTATTGGGAGACGAGAGATGGGTAGGAGCTTTTTTCCGCCTTCTCCTCGTCGTCGGTGTGATCGAACTTATGCCTGATCAAGCCCTCTTCTCAGTGTTGCACTCCGGTCCGCTCAATCTTCCCATTGGCAAGCGGCTATTTCATAATCTTTGGAATAATCGGACTGATTGGATTAAAAAAATCGGCGCGGTTCACCTCAATCGATCCAGCCCAGTCTTTGCAATGATGTCGGCTATCTTCGGTGGCGAGCCCGATGCACCCGGTACTTCCATCGGCTGGATTTGCTACGTCCTCGCCATTGTTCAGTATCTTATCATTGCTCTTATCACTTCGGCCGACAAAGCAGGAGAATTGCTAGAAAAATATGATAAGGCGATCGGCGAGCAACGCAAAGATCTCGTTGATGAATTTACTAAGGAAGATAAGCCCCTTTCTAAAGCTGAAATTCCTTCGCAATCATCTTGAGAAATTTCTCTTTAGATAATGCTAATCCATGCATCGTTTTATTACCCCTTATCATTAACTTTGGCATCTCCATTTTTTTCCTCGAAAGCGCGCGATAGTCTTCAAGATTGGATTTTAGAACGTTTTCAATCCAAGGGTCTTTAAGCGCCTCCTCCAGCTTTTCAACTTCAATAATCTCGTGAAGCTCGGCCCTTGCACTAAATTCGGAATGAGATGGTCGCTGGAAAAGGATCTCATGAGCGGCTTCAAATGATTCGGGCTGCGCCCGCCAGACCGCCAAGCCCAAACGAGCTAATTCGCAAGCATGCTCATGGTCATTTCCAGCGCTTACATAGGGATTACATGCTCGATTCAGTGGCGTCGGCAAAACAATCACTGCGACTTGGCCGGGATACGTCTGCATTAATACAGCTAAATCCTTTTCCATTGTGCGACACGACTGACAAGTGTAATCAAAGTATTTTACAAGGATGTGCTTCGCATCCGGAGACCCGATCAAAGGCACCGATCCAAGCCGGTAAGTTTTCACCACCCGACCGGTAGCATCCTTAAAGTCCACCACCCTCCCTTTTCCTTCGTTATGCGCCTTTACTCCCCCTCTTTTTTCAATGCCAGCTTCTGAGGTGAATGCATAACTCTTCGGCTTGGGTCCGTAGATTTGGCCAAGAATCAATAACGTCATAAGTAACAAAGGACCCATAATAAAGGTTGGTTTGAAAGGTGCTCTCGCCTTCCAAAAAATGGCTCCGGCAGTAAAGAGGCCAATCAAATGAGTCGTAAAACACCAAGGGCAAAACGATTTGATAACGAAGACCTGCAGTCCCATAAACCAAGCAGCCGCCATGATCAAAAGAAAGGCCGCCATTGTCAGGATCGACTTCGAAACTTTGTAACTCAGAACGATGAGCCCAAGATAAAAGCAAGCTGATACCACGCTTACCGGAATGAGCACCCACTGGGACCATTGGGAACCGAGAACATTGGAGCAGCCCCCTTCGCCACCACAGCCCACCACCGAGGTAATTTGACCCGTCATTTTCATCCACACCAAGTAGGCACTGACTCCAAATCCAAAGAGAGCAAGAGTCCGAATGATAGTCATAGGAGAGCTTGTTCACATTCTGTACACAACTCACGTATTTTTCTCGAATTTACATTTCTTATCTCCTGCCCTCTCACTAGATAATCTGTATGACGTTGAAGTTGAATTTTGAGACCGTACAAATCGCTGGATTGGTCCTCGCGAAGATTGGAAATCCCTCGCGCGACGAACCGCTACAAACATCCAAGCAACTTTTTAAAGTAAGCGACGAGGACCAAAACCTCCTCTGTCCTATTTTTCTGAAACCTTTCCGGAATCTCGTCGGCCAGCGCTTCACCCATCACAGCTCGCTGGACAAAAACGAGATCAATACCAGCGTTAAAACGATCTTTGAAAATACCGATGCACTCCTCAAGCAAGGATGCGAAATTGCCGAGCGTCTCTACTCAAAATCCTCGCACCCAAATATCAAGTCCGGAGATCTCTGTATCTCACTCATTAACTCCATCGATCTCGATGGTGAGATGAAACGAGCCATCTGCATTCTTAAATCCGAGAGTATGACTCCTTTCCTCAGCATCGCAACGCGTGACGGAGACCTCCAGCTTGAAACCGAACAAGGCATTAATCCCGAAAAAATCGATAAGGGATGCCTCATTATTGAGCATCTCGAAAAGAAAGGATTTTACGTTCTCACCTTTGACCGCGCAGGATCTGAGTCCCGCTTTTGGGTGCGCGATTTCCTAGGCGTTCGCCCTATCCCTGACTCCGCTCTGCTGAGTAAACGAGTCGCCGAAATGGCCGTCACGGCCGTCTCACCTGCGGGCGCAGCCGTAGACAGCCCACCTTGGGATATTAACGAGCCGGCCCAAGAAGCCCTTTCCTACCTCCGCGATCAAAAACAATTTAGCCTTCAGGAATTTGAAGAAAACGCCCTGCGCACCGAAGCTGCGAAGAGTCGATTCTCAGAAGAACGTCAGCGGCTTGAAGAGGAAGAAGGGATCAAGCTCGAGGAAAACTTCGACATCTCAAAACGCGACATTACCAAGGCTAAGAAGCTCATGAAACGCATGATGAAATTGGACACAGGAGTCGAGCTTCGCCTCAGTCCAAAAGTCGTAGATAAACCCGAGGATGTCCTCGAAAAAGGCTTCGATGAAGAACGTAAAATGAGCTTTATTAAAGTCTATTTCAACGAGGACCTCGCATAGCCACGGGATCCTTTAAGGCAAAGCTAGAGAGCCGAAAGGGATCATTTGGCCAAATTAAGTTTTCTTTTTCTGAGGATCACGCTTGGCCCAGCGATACCTCAAACCAATCGTAATTGATACCAGCACGATTGGGAGACATCCCGAAGCGATCCGGTGGGCAATCCATTGATGTGCTATGTCGTCCTGTGCACTTTGACTGAATTCATCTTCGAAAAAGGCTTCCTGTAAGGCCGTCAAGGTCATCAAAAAAGAAAGCCCGCCCGCAAGGACAATAACCACAACCATCCCAAGTTTAGAGGTGATGCGGAGAGCAGCATAAGCCAAAGGTGCGGACAAAATACTTGCAAGAAACCACCACGTGCTTGCCGTTTCCATTTTGTCAGTGATCTCTTCAAGCATCCACCAAAACAACCGCCGCGACCAAACCCACTTGTCTTAAAATGAGAGATCTCACTTCCAACTTCTTTTTTCTGATAATCCTTACTTATGTCGACAGTCCGAAAGAGCAGGGCGTCTGCACCGCCGTAATTATTCTCGTGCTCCGCAGGATCAACTTCTATCTCCAAAATCTAGCCCGCGAAGATATGAAGAAAAAATTAGAAGGAATTCCATATGTGATTCATTATATTGGAGGCGGCCTTTCAGAAGATGATAAACTTTTTTACTTTTAAACTCACTGGCCACTATCGTTGGTTTAAGGACTAATGTGCAACGCTTTTAATACTGCCAAAAAGCCCGGAAATATTCGGGAGGCGACCAGTGAAGTTGGTAGCAAGTTAATCCGCCGAACGGATCAAGCTCACGTCAAACTTCCAACCGGTGAACTAGTCCCTATGAAATGGGGCTTTCAGCGCAAAGGACTTGGCGTAGTCAACAACACCCGTAGCGACAATCTTGAAAGTCTGATGTGGAAGGAGGCGATCGAGAACCGCCGATGCCTCATCCCGGCTCTCTCCTACTACGAATGGAGTGGTCCAAGAGGGAATAAGCAAACTCACCTTTTTCGGAGCCCCAATCACGATTACCTTTGGATCGCGGGCCTCTGGGAAGAAAGTTCGGAGGTCGGCCCATGCTTCTCCATGCTCACTACTGAGGCCAACTCCTTGGTCTCACCGATTCACCATCGCATGCCGGCAATTGTAACCGCAAATGATCACGAAAAATTTCTTCTTGAAGGACTTAAATTCTTCGAACCACCCCCTGAATTATTAATAACGGAGAGAGCCGCCAATCCACTGCTCAAGATAAAACCTTCCCATATTCAAGATGAACTATTTTGATTTAAACGGAAACAAACTCGCCCACTTACCCTAGGTATGCGGTAGCGGTGAATTAGGCTTAACTGCCCTTGCAGGGTAAGGATTCCCTTTTCTAAAAACCAACATTTCTCCGCGAGTTTCCTCAGACACAAAGGACTCATCAATTTTCCCATCAACATTTCGAATCTTGCCGAGGTCCAGCTTCAGATGCTTGGCAAGAAAGGGATAAGCCGCCATCCTCTTTGACTCACCATAGTCGTGCTTCTCTTGCGGAAAATGAGCGTTTGCGACCAACTCCTTATGACCAAAAAGTCCGTAGACATGTTGCACGTGCGGGAACTCGACCTTTGGAGTATTTAGGGTCCAATCGGAACCATTCGAAATGAGCAGCTGCGGACGAGGCGCCGCCATCGCGGCGATTTCAACGTTGTTAGTAAGATGATTTTCACCGTGATGGACCGGCATACCACTCTCACAAACACAGCCTCCAAAAAAGTGGGCCGAAACTTGGCAAACTGGCACGCTAACGGCAATCCGCTCATCAATTGCAGCAAGAATGAAAGTCTGAGTTCCTCCGCCAGAGCAACCGGTCATGCCAATCCGCCCGGCATCTACATCAGGGAGCGACAAAATAAGGTCAAGAGCTCGCATGCTATTCCACGTTTGTAATCTCAAGACTTCCGGTGTCTTGCGGTGGTCCCAACCCGCTTCTTTCCAGTCCCCATAACCAACCATGTCATAGAGAAAGACCTTGGCACCCATCCGTGCAAATGCAGCACATCTCGCCTGTCGACTCGCTTTAAAACGGCCACCATGACCATGCGGACAAAGCAGCCCCGCGTAAGACTCAAACTCTTCAGTCGACTGATAAAGTGTTCCCGTAACAAAGAAACCCGGAGAACTTTCAAAGGCAACGCTCTCAGCTGTGTAGCCATCGTATGTCCGTTTATTGGAATACTTGGGGTTAAGAGAAGTTTTAGCTGGAAGTTGAGTCAGCTTCGCACCTTCAAGAATCCCGCTAAGCAGCCGCTTTTTCCTCTTTTGCCAAGCCAACAAATCTGGATAACTTTTCTTAAGCTTGGTAAGTTCCGCCTTCGCCTCTGCTGGACTATGGGCATGCCCAACCCGCAACCGTATCTCGGCACTGAGAGATGTAGAAGAAACGGCAAAAAGAGCTACAGTAATAATCGAACTGAGATTCATGTTAGGAGCAAATAGCAGATTAAAAAGGTCATCACCAGTAGTCGGCTGCTAAAATTACAGCAGCTATTTATTTCTCTAAATATTCATCGACTTATTGGTTTCCCAACTTTGCTGACTTGTCGTAACGGTGGGTGAAACAGAAGTGGCCGTCGGCTGCAATAAAAACGGAAACCCGGAGACAAGCGAGCAAACTGCTACTCACCTTTCTTTTCTTCCGACTCTTTCGACGGCTTTTGCTCACCCTCTTTCTTCTGAGTCGTTCCCGCACCATTGGCAGGAACAAACTTCAAAGCTGTTCCATTGATACAATAACGTTTGTCGGTCGGCGTGTTAAAGCCTTCTCCAGTAAATACATGACCAAGATGACCACCACAAACAGCGCAGATCACTTCAGTCCGAACCATGAAACCACTCCGATCAATCCTGGTCTTCACGTTTTTAGCTTTAGATGGATCGAAAAATGAAGGCCAGCCACAATTAGAATCGAACTTCTCTTTCGATGAAAAAAGCTCGGTCCCACAACCAGCACAATGATAGGTTCCACCACCTTGGGCCTTAAACTCCTTGTAAATTTGCCCATTCGAGCGCTCGGTCCCAGCCTGACGTAATATCCGATACTGCTCCGGAGTAAGACGTTTCTTCCACTCTTCGTCAGTCAGCTTCATTGCAACCTCTCTAGACATCGCCTTGGGCACCTCTTTGGCCACCGGCATCACCGATTTAGTTTTATCCTGCGCATAAACGTAGATCCCAAATCCGAGAGCGGCAACCACCGCGAGGAAAATTCCTTTTTTCATAGCAAGGTGGATCTTAGCCCATTTGTGAACATTTTTCAAACTGAACCGACACAATAGAAAAATTTCACCAAAATCTGGCTTGGCCGACTTTTTCCATTTTCGTGATAAAGCTTTTCTCAAAAATGTGTATTTTCTCCCTATGAAAACATTCTTGCTTGGATTCTCCCTTCTGGTCACTCCTCTCTTCGCCGCTCCTCCCGAAGGATCCACCTCTCTTTTCAATGGCAAGAACTTCAACGGCTGGTGGGGGGCAGCCACCGAGAACCCCGCAGAATACCTCGCTCTCCCAGCAGAAAAACTTGCTGCAAAGAAAAAGAAGAGCCTCGAAAATATCGCAACGCACTGGAAAGTCAGCGATGGCATTATCCACAACGACGGCCACGGACTCTTCCTCACTACTGAAAAAAACTACTCCGACTTCGAACTTAGCCTCGAATTCAAACTCGACCCCAAGGCCGACAGCGGCATTTACCTTCGTGGCATTCCCCAAGTCCAACTTTGGGATACTACCGAAGCAGGGGGCAGCTGGAAACATGGCGCTAAGAAGGGTTCAGGCGGCCTTTGGAACAATCCCAAAGGCACTCCCGGCCGAGAGCCACTCGTTCACGCCGACAAACCGGTAGGCGAATGGAACGCTATTTTTATCAAGCTAGTTGGCGAAAAAGTAACAATCTATCTCAACAAAAAGCTCATCGTTGATCAGGCCAAACTTTATAACTATTTCGATAAAAAGGGCCCACTTCCAAAAGCCGGGCCAATCCAATTACAGACCCACGGAGCTCCCGTTCAGTGGCGTAACATCTACGTAAAAGAGCTCTAGCCACAGCTAACTCGACTACGAGTCAGGCACGATTGGGGAGGGCCCTAATTCGTGCCTTTTTATTTTTAAGACTCCATACAGAATCACGCCACAATGAAGATCAAACGACATCAATTGGTCATTGCCGCCCTTATCATTTTGGGCGTCACCTTTCTTGTCATCGGGGTCTTTCATCAAAAAGAGCCCATCAAATATTTCGCCTACTCGCTGCGAACCTGGCAGGAGGCCGATTCAGTTGCAGGTTATCCCATCCCAACCGCTTATGATGAAGATGGCAGCCCAACCGAATTCAAAACAACAAAATTTCAACCCAACCTTAGCACCATGTCACCCATGGAGCTCTACCGCCTCCCAACCGCCCGAGGATTTACAGAATCAAATAGTGATGACGCTCAGGCTGCTGGCACTGGGCTGGTTCTTTTCACGGGAAATCCAGATGGCTACGACGGAAAGGCCGTTCTTCTTGGCCACCGCCTTCCCGACAAATCGATTGTACAAACTTTCTATACCGGCCTTACAAAAATCGACGTGAAAGTCGGACAACATGTCCCACGTGCCACAACACTTGGCACAGGAGGCCAACTCTTCGAAGTTAGAGCTGGTTCATCAATCGATATCGCCAAAGAAACATTTGGAGAGTTTACCATGAATTCTCAAGAGAAGCCATCCGCACCCAACCGAATCCCTCTTGCCGAGTTTTTTTCCAAACATCAACTCAAAGAAGCCAAAACCGACCCGCTTGAGATCATCAGCCAGAAAGAATTGGAGAACGCCCGCAACGAGCTTGAAATCGGAGGCCGCTTCGGGAAGAAAAAGGCAAGAGATCGGCAAAAAGGCGCTGTAACAAACTAGCGCCCCTGTGCAAGGCGATCAGCGAGAACATCCGGAAGGCCCGCAGCGCGAATTTTGTCTTGGGTGGCAAGAATATCATACTCGACTCGCCGGAAAGTCACCGTTGAACTGGGCATGTCATAAATAACGTAACAGGCACGCCAATCGCCATCACGAGGCTGACCGACAGATCCGGTGTTAATGAAATATTTCATCCCAGATTCGATGATTACCTTGTCAGCCTCAACTTCCGACACTTTTGCATCACGAACAAAAACCCGAGGCACATGAGTATGGCCGTGAAAACAGAGATTCGTAAACTGATAAGAAAAGTTCGAAATCGCATCAAACTTGTTAGTCACATAATTCCACGACTGCGGTTGATCCAGTGTCGAGTGGACGACCGTAAAAGTTTCTACCTGCCGAACCATTCTGATTCTGCGAAGCCAATCCCGCTGCTCATCTGTAAGCTGTTCCCTAGTCCACTTTAGCGCAGAGGCCGCCACCGGATTCATACTATCCAGACCATGATTGCCCGAAGCGTCTTCATCATGGTTTCCTTTTACCACTGGCCAGTTATTTTCGCGCACGCGTTCCAGACAAACGGAAGGATCTGCGTTGTAGCCAACAATGTCACCCATACAAACGTGGTCAGTACAACCTTGTTCCCCAGCGTCCGCTAAGACGGCGTCGAGGGCCTCCAAGTTGGCGTGAATATCTCCGAACAGGGCGATGCGCATAAGCGATGCTTAAATCTTAGCAATTACTAGAAACTCGCCAACTGTAAAATTTAGGATCCACTCTGATTTTGAGCTCCCCTCTTCCACCCTTCATTCACCGCAACGAGCCATCTCTATCTCTCTTTTCAAGCTCCCTCTTCCAGACACTAGGATAGAGCGGTCGTTTGGGTTCGGTCACATAAGGGTTGAGTGAATCGGGAACCTTCAGTTTATCGATCAACTGCTTCATGAGCACCTCGTAATTCCCAGCGTAATAACCATCATTTTTAATCCTAACCCAGTAATTATAGAGATCTCGATAGGCAAATTCATCTGTCAGAAAAACCTGATCTATCCGGGGCCGAAGCACACCATCAGGTAGATCAGGATTACTCCCCAGAATCAAAGCTAGGACACGGAACGTAGGAATTTTAAAATGAAATTGTTGATTTTCTCGAAGCAGTTTTTGCATTTCATCGTAAGCCTCGACTTCTCTCCCAGGAATTCGCGCGATGGTGAGAAGGTAACGTCGGCGGTAAACCAAGTTACGTGAATTCCGGAGCTCCTTGAAGGCTTCCGCGGCACGCTCCAAATCAGGCCTTTTGTATCCATTCGACCACATCGCACCCCGGTCGAACCAGAGATTCTCGGAAGCTGGATTATATTTCAAACCCTCACGATACATTGCGTCTCCCTTCTCGAGAAATTCCATTTCAAAAAGTCGCTGCTTAGCCGGGCTGAAGCTCTGATTACGCCTTGCCCACGAAGCGGCATTCCAGCCAAGGTGCCAGGCTCCAATGTTCCAATAATGAGAATTGTAGGGATCGAGAGCCGTGATGACTTCGAAGTCTTTTTCAAGCTTATACCAATCATTATTCTCAAAGTGATCGAATGCTCCAATACTCATAAAAGAAGCCATCACAGAACGCAAACCACCGAAAGTTCCGGCTAAACTGGTCTGTCCCATTTTACTCCATATTTCTGAATCAATTTGAGGATGGGCAATTTTCCGCTCACGGAGATCCTCCATAAACTTTTGCTCTTTCGGCATGCGCAAATACCCCGTTCCGCACAAAACTGCGGCAATCACGATCAGGTTTCGAGTGGTCTTGAAGTTCCTCATTCCTACGCCTCTTAAAATTCCTTATCCGAAAAGACAAACCACGAGAGCACCACGTAGATCCCAACATAAATCGCCGCGAGTCCCCCGAGCTGCGTCATGTCAGTATGCAAAACATTCTCCGCCCTTACTGCTCCGTCGGTTATCGATTCAAAGAGTTTGAAGTCCGGAAAGACCAGCGAAACGAAAGTATTTAAAATTCGCTCCGCCATATTCGGATCTCCTCCAGAGATGGGATCAGTAAAAAGTGCCTCCCGCGCCACTGACTGAAATGATCCTATGATCCAAATCATCGAACTGGTCGCAATCGTGAAAATTGTCGACGTCGAAAAGGTCGAAATTAGAAGTGCCACCGCTGCAATCACAGAGGCCTTTAGGAAGTGTGCTATGACACCATATTGTAAAATCAGAGTTGGACCATGCGCTGCAATTTCAGCGCGACCTGCCGCTAAATCCGCCTCCGGATAACCCACCTTTTTCATATATTGGGTCGCCTCAACCAATTTCTCTTCAGTTCGAAAATGAAGGGTCGCCACCAGCAACACATCCATCACAATCATTGCGATAAAAATCACCGTCATTACGCCAAGAAGTTTACCCACCAGATAATCGAACCGAGGCACCGGTTTGCAGAGAATCGTGTAAAGGGTGCGATCCTCAATATCACCTGGAATGAGTAAGGCAGTGGCAACAATGCCAAACATTGAGCTAAAAACCATCATTGTCCCAAGACAGATATTCTTGTGCATTCTCAATTCCTGCTCCGGTTGGAGAGTCTCCGCACCTTGATACCAGATCAGGTCAAGAAATTGGATTCCCACAAAGAGAAGGGCGATAGGTGCTAAAAAATAAAACACCTTCATACGCACCAACTGTGTCACGGTGCTTTGCGCAACGATCAAAATACGACGCAGAGAAAAAAAGGAAATAGAGGCTCGGCGGCTCATGATATTATAAAATAGTTCAGGTCCCTGGGTTCTTAATTACTGGCTGCTTTTCGCTTTGCATCCGCCGCCGTTTCACGAAGGAACAAATCCTCGAGCGTAGTCCGAGCATTTCCCTCCGAAACCACCTCAGCCTGATGAGTGACATCGACCAAAGAGCGAATTTGATCCAACAAATTCTCGCTGGCATTTTCCAAAATGATCTCAGTGCGATTCTCCACCGAAATCAACTCGTCAAGACGACCTTCGTTCACCAAAACACCCTGATGAATGATTCCCACCCGGTCACAAACTTGCTGAACCTGCTCAAGCAAATGGGAGCAGAGAAAAACCGTAATGCCACGATTCTTCAGTTCTAAAATAAGATCTCGAATTTGGCGGGATCCCGTGGGATCAACCCCGGCCGTCGGTTCATCAAGAACTAACAAGCGCGGATCCTGAACCATCGCCTGTGCCAGCCCGATTCTTTGCAGCATTCCTTTAGAAAACCCCCTCAATCGCCGATCACGAGCATCCTGCAATCCCACCAGCTCAAGTAACTCCCCAATCCGCTCCTTAAGTTTACGACCCCGCATGCCACAAAGTTTTCCGTAAAATCGAACCGTTTCCGCCGCAGTAAGGTGCTTATAGAAATAGGGATTCTCCGGAAGAAACCCGACTTCATTCCGAGAATCCACTTTTAGGGAATTCCGCCCGAAAATTGCAGTCGCCCCCGAGGTCGGAGCCACTAACCCCAAAACGGCCTTCATCGTCGTAGATTTCCCCGAGCCATTGGGACCAATCAGCCCATACACCTCTCCCGGAGCAATCTGGAGCGAAACATCATTCACGGCGCGTACGTTCTTTACCCCCAAAGCCCCTTTGAAGTCTTTTACCAAATTCTTGACCTCTACCGCTGGAACGTCGTTCATCGTTCTCAAGTTCTACTTCATTCACTGAAAGCGTGCAAGTAAGCGGATGGGTCAGCGAAACAAAAATTCTCCCCTTCGAAAAAGGCGACTCCCGGAAAAAGCCCAACAAGCATTTGTTTTCTGTTTTTGGCACCTATTTATCCCAGGCTTTTTTATTTCCCCAATGCAAATTCCCCCATCACCATCCAAGCCATGAAAAACTATCTTATCGAGCAACTCGACGATGTCGTCGGCACCCCCTGCCCCTGCGGGACTTCACGGCGCGCGTTCTGTATTCCCGAAAACCCCATCGCCAGTATCCACATGGTCGACATTTCCAAAGAGGCCCGCACCCATTACCACAAGAAGATGACCGAGATTTATCTTGTCCTCGAAGGCGAAGGGCAAATCGAGCTCGACGGCGAAGTCATCCCCGTGAAGCCGATGACCACTATCCTAATAAAGCCAGGTTGCCGCCACCGCGCTATCGGGGAGATGAAGATTATCAACATCCCGGTCCCCACCTTCGATCCTGCCGACGAACACTTTGACGATAATCCCGAGTGGATCGCCTAAAGCTCCTTATTGTCACCGTCGCAACATCGAATTCGTGGAATTCATTTTTGAATTATGCAGGCCCAGTTTAGACTACTAATAATATGAAGGAACAACTTCTCAACGATCCAGTTTTTGGGATGGCCGCGGGCCAATTTGACCGTGTCGCCGATTTCCTCAACCTCGACCACTCAGTCCGGGAACGCTGCAAGTGGCCCAAACGAATCCTCACTTTCAGCCTGCCAGTCCACATGGATGATGGCCGCACCGAGGTTTTTTTTGGCTATCGCGTGCAACACCACCTTTCTCGTGGCCCCGTAAAGGGCGGACTGAGATTTCATCCCAATGTCAACGTCGGGGAAGTCGCTGCTCTCGCAATGTGGATGAACTGGAAATGCTCTCTGATGGGCCTTCCTTACGGCGGCGGAAAGGGCGGCATCACGTGTGATCCAAAGAAACTTAGCATAATCGAACAGGAGAGATTGACTAGGCGATTTGCCCAGGAAATCACTCCCTTCATCGGACCAGAAATCGATGTTATGGCACCGGATGTTGGCACCACCGCCCAGCATATGGCGTGGATTCTCGATACCTATTCAATCCACTCAGGCCGTTTTGTTCCTGAAATCGTCACTGGCAAGCCAATCGAGCTGCAAGGGAGCGAAGGCCGTGCCCAGGCCACTGGCCACGGCGTTTCTTTTCTCGCTACCCGAGCCCTAAACAAGCTTGGCCTCCCTGTTCAGGGGGCGACCGCCATTGTGCAAGGTTACGGCAATGTCGGTTCATATGCTGTGAAAACCATGTCAGCCTACGGCATAAAAGTGCTGGGTATTTCCGACATTACTGGAGCGATCTGGAATGAAGCCGGGCTCGACGCTGAAAAACTTAGCGCACACGTCGCTCAAACTGGTGGCGTCGTCGGATTCGAAAGGGCCGAATCAATCGACCCCGATGAGATGCTTCTGCGTGAATGCGACGTTTTGGTTCCCGCTGCGCTCGAGCGCGTGATCACCGAGAGTAACGCACCCAATCTCCGCTGTAAAATTCTCGCCGAAGCCGCAAATGGACCCACCACCCAACCAGCCGACGCTATTATTGAAAAGCGGGGAGACATCTTTCTTATCCCCGACATCCTCTGCAATGCTGGCGGTGTCACCGTAAGTTACTTCGAGTGGGTTCAAAACCTTCAGCGATTCCACTGGACCAAGACCGAAGTGCTCACCAAGCTCGAGATCAAACTCGAAAAAGCTTTCGAAAACCTTCTTAGCTTCTGCGACCGCCACAAATGTGGAACCCGCCTCGGAGCACTCGCAACCGGGGTCAAAAATGTCGCCCTCGTCAAAAAAACTCGCGGACTTTTTCCTTAACGCAATCAAGTCGATTAAGAGAATTCTCCAGGCCCTCTGGGGAAACGCACCTAGCCTTAAGTCAAATAAATCTGAATATCATTAAGTTTACGTCCGTCAGACATTTGTCGACAAACCCAAAACACTTTTTACACTGCTACAGTATGAAAATAATTACCTTCTTTTTCCTCTTCCTTGCATTCCCCGCAATGGCTCTTCCCGATAAGCCAGAAAAAGGCGTGGTTTATGTTGAAGAGTTTGCTCCGAAGGGAATCAAGCTCAAGGTAGAAAAACCAGGCTGGGTTTACTCGACAAAACAAGGTGGCCGCAAACGAGGTTCGTTGAAAGTCGGTATCGAAGTTGAGCTCGTTTCATTTACCGAAAAAGCCTACTTTGTGAGAGGCAAACGTGACAATGGTATCGGAGTTTCCGGCTGGGTCAGCCCAGCTTCCTTTTCTTCTAAGGACCCTAAGTTTGTTGAAAAACTCAAGCAAGTTCACGCCCGACAACTTCTTGTTCGGGCACTCATTGAAAAGAAAGAAGTCGCCATCGGAATGACACCAGAGGAGGTCAGCAAAATCCACACCCGCCCGACCAAAACTAAAGTAAAGCGCACTGCAAAGGGGCAAACTACCATTTGGGAGTTCATCAAGTATGAAACCGTTAGCCACTTTAATACTGTTCGCGACCCCTACACCGGCCAGATCTTCCGACAGTTAACTCACACCACGAACGAGGAAAAATCCAAGGTCGTGATAGAATTTGAAAATGGCTTTGCTTCATCCATCGAAATCAGCAAAAACAATGGCCCCGGGAACCCCACCACCGTAGGTGCTCCCGTTATTTTCGCTTGGTAATACTCAAGTTTAGAAAGTGGCTAAGTGACTTCCGCCACCTACACAGGAAGCCAAATAAATTTCTGGATTCACAGCTTGAGAACTTGGCGATTTAAAGCAGCAGTGTTCCTCCTTTAGGAATCGATTCACGATCTCCGTAGAGCTCGGCGTAACAATCATTCCAAAAACCACCACTCAAAATAAAAATCCTGACAAGGCTAGAACGGAGAGCTTGTCTTCATTAGACCCTATTCATAAAAGCCCCCGTGCGCTTCCTCCTGATATTTCTACTAGTGCCTCTGGCCACTTTCGCCAGAAGGCCGAACATCATCTTCGTAATGGTCGACGACGCCGGCACGGGCGACTTCTCACCATACGGTGGTAATTTCATCAAAACTCCCGTGATGGACAAATTGGCTAAAGAGGGAATGCAATTCATGCGTGCGTACTCTGGTTCGGCTGTTTGTGGACCGACCCGCTGTGTCCTCATGACCGGCCTCCATCCTGGACACTGCCACCGTCGAGCCAACCGGTCCCGCAACGGGCTCATTCCCCTTCCTGAAAAAACTCCAACAGTCGCCTCGATGCTTAAAAAAGCCGGCTATGCCACCGGAGGCTTCGGCAAGTGGGGCCTAGGGAATCCCGGAACCACAGGCGTTCCAGAAAAGCTAGGTTTCGACCTTTGGTATGGATACTACGATCAAGTCCACGCACACGATTACTATCCGGAATACTTGGTCCGAAACAGCAAACGTGAAGAGTTGCCAGCAAATAAAAATGACAAGAGAGGCAGTTACACCCACTACCTGATCGAAAAGGAAACGCTCAAGTTTATCGAGGACCATAAAGACGAGCCTTTCTTCTGCTACGCCGCTTGGACCCCGCCTCACGGCGATTACGTCATCCCTCATGATGATCCAAACTACCTCCAATATGAAAAGGAGTCTTGGAGTCAAAAAGATAAAAACTACGCCGGAATGGTAAGCCTCCTCGATCAAGGAGTCGGTCGCATCGCGGATAAGCTTAAGAAACTAGGCATCGCAGAAAACACTCTCCTTATTTATACCTCCGACAATGGAGCAAATGCCTCTTTTGCCAAAACCCTTAGAAGCAACGGTATTTTACGCGGGGTTAAAAGATCGCTTTACGAAGGCGGAATTCGAGCTCCTTTTATCGCCCACTGGCCCAAAAAAATTTCTCCTGGAACTCGATCGGATCTTCTCACTACACACGTCGACCTCATGGCGACCGCCGCCGAGATTGCCGAAACCGAAGTCCCCATTAAGTCTGATGGAATCTCTATTCTCCCAACCCTTCTCGGCAAACCGCAAAAGATAAAACATGATTTTATTTACTTTGAAATCTATGAAGGTCCCTTTCAGCAATCCGTTCGAGTAGGCGATTGGAAAGGCTATCGCCGAGGTCTGAAAGACCCGGTCGAACTCTACGATCTCTCCAAGGACCCATCGGAAAAAAGAAACATCGCTGAGCAACATCCGGATATTGCTCAAAATCTTACAGGAATTCTTGGCAACCAACATGGGCCAAGTCCCCACTTCACAGCGCCCAACCACTTCACGAACAGGGCTCGAAAGCGTAAACGAAAAGAGAATGGAATGTAAGCCAGAGCAAGTTGAAAAAGACAGAAGCTCTCTCTGAAAGATTGCTAAAGTCACCACCCTTTTCGGTTGGCTTCAACCACAGAGTCGGTCAGCCTTTTGTGCCCTCTGATGCAGCCTGACTACCACATCGAGGATCTCGTTCATCAAACCGGGAACCTTGTAGTTTACCGCGTAACCACACGTGATCAGGTACCCCTTGCACTCGTGCGTCTTAGATACGATGAGGAAATCCTTACGAAACTTAGGGGCGGAGTCTTCGAGGGTGCGCTTGCCCAGCTTATGCAGCTTAACCATAACTGCCTCCGTTCTGTCGTAAATGGGGGCCTTGATCCTATTGACGGCTACCCATGGGTTGCCGCCCGATGGTGGGATGGAGTTGTCCTTACCGATCGCGTGCGTGACCGCGACCTAACCGAAGAGGAGCTTCTTCGGATTCAGAATTTTTCCAAATCGCTCATTAATGCACTTGGCCCAATCGCAGGAACCGTCGCCTTCACCCCGAGATCAATCGTGACCTGCGGCGAGGGAGAACAAATCATGGATACTTTTTCTATCGACTACCATTCGTGGTTTGCCGCCTTTGCACACGGGATTCATCCGGCTGATCTCGTCGATATTCAGGCGAAATACAAAGCGCTCACTACCTACCTCAGACGACAGGCCGGATTCACCTCCAACCCTTTACTCACTTCGCCCGAAGCACTTCCATCGCAACCCGAGCAATCAGTTGCTCTTCCTTCGGCTGCTAAGTCTTCTACCCTCAAAGTTCTTTCAGTTCTTATTCTTATGCTCGGCGCGATTGGCTACCTTGGCTGGAAGCTTGGCGATCACAACCCCAGTAACGAGGGAAAGCCGAACAATCTCGAAAGCACGCTAGAAACAAATCCACCAGCTATCGAGAAACATCATACCCGTTCCGTTTCTCAAAAAAAAGAAATCCGAGAGCTTCAGATAACAGACCGACCGAAGAACTCTGCCAAATTTGCCCGTATCGATCCAACAAGCCCCTATTCGCTCGATAACAAAATTGGCAAATGGATCACTTTTGAAGCGACTCCCAAAATGATCGACGAAAAAGGACGTCTGATCATTCCCGATTCTCAAATTCGCGCCGTGACACCAGTAGCGTCTAGTAAATTGGTCAAGTCGGCTCTCCGAAACAAGGTCACCTTACGCGGCTTCCTAGCATCTCCGACCGTTATGCGCATCGTTAATCCTGACGACATCATAGTCACCTACCTTCTTCGAGATCACTACACCATCGATGATGAACCCCAGATTAGGAAGCAATTTACCGAAGCCGGCCAAATCATCCCAGTCCGGGCCGTGGTTCAAGAAGTGACCAAATCACAGTCAGGAAAAACCCTTTATCTCCAATTCAAATCAGCCCCTCCCGAATTCACGGGAAGGATCGAAAAAAGCAAGGCAGAGGAAGGCCTTAATGAAACTTACCTCAAATCACTGATTGGAAAAATGATCGAAATTAAAGGGCGGGCGCGAAAAAGTTCCAACAGTAGCCGGCTTTCCATCGTCTTGACAAATCGATCACAAATCAGACTCATCGAATAGAATACCATGAACGCCCCAAAAGTTCTTGTCATTGGCACCGGAGAATATGTCACCGGACTTGTGCATGGATCTGAATCTACATCAGATAAAGGCGCAGGAATTATCGCGCTTACTCTTTTTGATCTCCGTGAACGGGGCCTTGTCTCTAAGATCATCCTCGCTGGATCTAACGGTTCCAAGTTCCCCCTCGTTCGCTCACATTTCAATCAACTCATTGCGAAACGATATGGAATGGATATTTCCTTTCAGAGCTTCCCTGATGACAATCAAAAAGACTCCACTGCCTGGAAAGTTGCGCTCCAAAAGCTTGACCCAGGCGATGCCGTCCTCGTCTTTACACCAGACGACCTCCATTACGAGATGGCACATACCGCAGCAAGTAAGGGGCTCAATGTTCTAGTGGCAAAACCAATCGTCAAAACTGTCGCGGAACATGATTCCCTCATTAAAATTTCTCGTGAAAAGAAGGGCATCATTGCCATGGAAGTCCACAAGCGATGGGATCCTATTTACTCAGATGCTCGTGAAAAAATACGCAACCTTGGAGATTTTTCGCACTTTTCTAGTTATATGTCGCAGCCCAAATCCCAGCTCGATTCTTTCCGCGATTGGGCTGGGAAATCTTCTGATATTTCCTACTACCTCAACGCACACCACATTGACTTTCATTGCTGGGCTCTCGAAGGCCTTGCCCGTCCTGTCTCCGTTTTTGCCTCTGCCTCCACAGGCGTCGCAACAAGTCAGGGGCTACCCACCGAGGACTCCATCACCCTGATGGTCGATTGGTTGAACAACTCCGGAACCAAAGCCACCGCGGTTTATACCTCCTCCTGGATTGCGGCAAAGGCTGAGGTCCATTCACAGCAAAGATTCTTCGCCCTCCATCACAATGGGGAGGTGCGGGTCGACCAGGCCCATCGCGGGTATGACTTCGCTTCGGATACCAGCGGATATCAATCACCCAACCCCCTCTTTTTTCGATATACTCCGGATGCCAATGGCCGCTTTGCTGGACAATCAACTTACGGCTATCAAAGCATCTCCAACTTCATTCTAGGCAAGCGCGAAAACCTCGCGACCATAGAAA
>DIHU01000059.1:0-2056 GCA_002420315.1 Akkermansiaceae bacterium UBA5688 | reverse complement strand
TCAAAAACCTCAAAGCGAGAAAACTCTATGGACTTTTTGAACCATGGAATTCTTCAATCTGGAATTTAACTCAGAGCTTATCTTCCGCGACCACCACGTCCATAATCACGGCGGGTCGTAATGGATTCTACCGCTTCCTCGGAAAGACCGCTGGACGCAATCCACTCCTCGGCAGCCGTCTTATCATTACGATACCAATCACGAGCCACATCAACCATTGTCTCCTCTCGTACCCCTTGATCGTTAATCGTTTTGGCCCACTCCATCGCACTCCCTGGATCCTCTCGGGAGACCCGAGTGGCATATCCTCCCACCGCAGCATCACGTTCGGGTGACTCCTTTAGGGTTGATAAATACTCTCCTGCTGCGGCCGGATCCTGACGTGCCCAACTCTGCATCGCCTCCTCATAAGCCTCAGCTTTTGACTTGCCTGAAAGATTCTCGGCCCAATCCATGACAGCCTTCGGATCTTCATTAGCCCAATCATCAGCTAGGCGATTCACGGCCGGAGCAGCCGCGTCCTCATCACCAAATTGTGCAATCCACTCCGCAGCTTCCGCGCGGTCTTCATTCATGATTTCCATTGTCACCCGCGCAAGAGCACCAGTTCTTAATTCTGGCTCTTTCACGGTATCAACCCAAGTCTTTGCCTGATCTAGGCCTTGCTCGAGCATCTCAGCGGTCACCATCGCCATATAAAATCCTTTTGTCCGAGCGCTATCTTCACTGTCAGGAAGGTTGCGAACAAATCCCATGGCTTCATCTACCCCGTTCACCAACATTCCTTGGAGCACTCCGAATGCTGCTCCACGCTGCTCACGCTCGTCCTCGATGCCACCCACGTAAGCCGAAGCTGCCGCGCCATCCATAGTTGCCCAGCCGGCCAGCACACCAGAAAGCGCGCCAGAACCCCGGTCTCCACGTCCGCGCCGATCGTCCCGATTATTTTCACCTTCCTCAGACGCTATTTCTTTCAAAGCCGCAACCGCCCCAGCTCCATCAATTCGCCCCCAAGCATTTGCCAAAAGTCGAATTTGGTCTTCACCACCACGACCAAATGGACCCCTTCGGCGCCCCTCTCGGAGAGCTAAAAAAGCGCTTCTTGCATTCTCAGACGTAAGATTTTCAAGTAAAGCGGCGAACATTTTCTGGCGTAAAAGAGGATCATTGGTGTCCGAAATCTCTTTGATGGCGCTGGTCATGTCTTCACCAGAAATGGAACCGTTGATGAGATATTTGGAGATAAATTCTAATTCTGGCAGAGCAGCGCGGCCTCCACCTCCGGATGGCCTCGATCCTGTCATGATGCGACTTTTGCGATCTGCAGATTCTGAACCAGAAGAGTTTTGGGGAGCACTCGCCGAATCTGAACGGACGAACCAACCCAAGCCAAAAGCTGCTGCTGCCGTCAGAGAAAATAGAGGAATAAATGTTGAATTCTTCATCTGTAAGGACGTTTTAACTCCATAGTAACCACTCTGTCTGTCAAAAGTTGTGCATAATTTTCGCTTCACCCCATCATTACCTCAGAAGCAAATCCGGCCAGCGAGGCTCTCACTAACAATCGCGAAGCTTTCCCATCACCTAATAAATGTTATCGAGAGCCCCTCAATCGTATGGGGTAATTACATCCGAGCCAGAATTGCGCTCATTCCCTTCTCTTCCAAACCACTTCTCCATGACTCTGAATGCATTACTCTCTGGGCTTCCACCTGAAATCTCAGATGATCTCACTCCAGAAATTCACAACCTCCTAATTGAATCTAAAAAAACCATCGTGGTTCTTGATGATGAGTCCTCGGGAGCTCAAACGCTCTTCGATGTTCCAGTCATCACTGACCTGAGTCCCGTCACCATTAGGGAGGCAATTGATGAAGCTCCTCCAGTTCTTTTTCTCCTGACCAATTCAAGATCACTTAACGAGGAACAAACGTCCGAACTTCATCAGAATCTCGGAGAAATACTCAAGGAATTTCAAGAAGACGTCATTATCATATCGCGTTCCGATTCGAGCCTCCGAGGCCACTTCCCACAAGAGACTAACACCCTTCGCAAA
>DIHU01000218.1 GCA_002420315.1 Akkermansiaceae bacterium UBA5688 | reverse complement strand
TGAAAATAATCCGATTTATTAGCCATTCGTTTACTCAATTCCAAAACTTGCCTTTTTGGGTTCTTCTTTCTACCAAATCGCTGTGTTCTTGTCTTTTCCAGTCAAATTGCCCGATGCTGCCGCGACCGTCGCTCTTGGGCGTGAAATCGGCCTTGTTGCGAAGGCCGGTGACGTGATTGCTCTTGTGGGAGACCTCGGAGCAGGCAAAACAACTCTCACACAAGGAATTGTGGAAGGTTTGGGTTATGAGCAAGAAGTCACGAGTCCGACGTTTTCTCTGGTTCAGGAATATTTAGGGGGGCGGTTGGAGATTTTTCACTTCGATTTTTATCGCGTGGAGGAAGAGCATGAACTTTTGGATCTTGGATGGGATGATTATTTAGACCGGCAGGGCGTTGTGATCGTGGAATGGCCGAACCTGCACTCTGATTTGCTACCCAAACACACTCGGTGGCTGAAATTAAGCCATATTGAAGACGGGCGCTTGGCTGAAAGTACGTAGATTGTCTATTCCGCTTGTTTCGTGTTGGTTTCAGTTTCCGAGATCAAAGATTCCGCCAATCCGTTCGGCAAGATCCTGATCGTGGGTGACGACAACCAGGGTTACGCCCCTCTCTTTTTGGATTTCTAGGAGAAGGTCGGCAATTTTGTTGCCGATGGCGCTGTCTAGAGCTCCGGTCGGCTCGTCGGCAAGGATGACGCGAGGGCGATTGATCAAAGCTCGCGCGAGAGCGGTCCGTTGTTTTTCTCCGCCGGAGAGTTTACCCGGGCGATGATTGACTCGATGGCTTAAGCCGACGCGTTCTAGGAGCTCCGTGGCGCGTTTGCGGGTTTCCTCTTCGTTTTCCTCCCATCCACCGGCAAGGCGGGGAGTTAAGACGTTTTCCATCACCGTGAGCTGGGGAAGAAGGTGGTGTTGCTGAAAGACGAACCCGAGCTCCTGATTTCGGAAGCGGTCGGCTTCTTTTTCTTCCAATCTGGCAATGTCCTGGCCGCCGATTTCGACTGAACCGCTCGTAGGCGGGAGCAAGGCTCCGAGAACGTTTAGCAAAGTGGTTTTGCCACTTCCAGAGGGACCAACCACCGCAGCTGCCGCTCCTTCTGCGACTGAAAAATCCAGCCCTTTGAGAACCTCCACGGTTTCGCTTGGAGTCTCAAAACTGACATCGAGATTGCTGACCTTGATCACGGTGTTAGACTAACGCGAAATTAGAGCTCTAAAAGTCCCATTTTTCCAATCTTACGATATGAAAATTTCATCCTGCCCCGATTGCCATCGCCGTGAATTTCTCTGCCGTACTGTTCTTGGCTCGGCTGCTTTGTTTACTGTGCCTGGCGCCTTCGCTGAAGCTCTTACAATCACGCCTCCAATGACCGAGGGGCCATTTTATCCGGACAAACTTCCTTTGGATACCGATAATGATCTCGTCCGTATTAATGACACGATTACACCAGGAATTGGTGCTATCACTCATCTGTATGGAAAGGTTACGGACGTGAAGGGGAATCCTATTCCAAATGCTCGGGTTGAAATTTGGCAGGTGGATAATAAGGGGGTTTACATTCACTCACGCGATGGTGGTCTGACGGGCCCCAAGCGCGATGATAATTTTCAAGGATTCGGTCGCTTTTTGACCTCGCGCGATGGCCGGTATTATTTTCGGATAATCAAGCCTGCCCCTTATGGCTCGCGGACCCCGCACATTCACGTGGCTGTCTATCGCAAGAATAAGCGTGCGCTTACGACTCAGTGTTTCATCGATGGTGACAAAGGGAACGCGAAAGATTTTCTGATCAAACGAATGGGTGAGCCTGCCAAGCATTTGATGGTGAAGTTTAAGCCTGTCCCGAAGTCTAAAGCAGGTGAGTTAAGTGCTGAGTTCAATATCGTCCTAGGAGTGACTCCTGATGATGGCCATGAGTAGGAATTTGAAAGCGCTGGTAATTTTTGCTTTTGGTGTGTGGCTTTCCTCTTGCGGGGAGGAACCGCTTGGTGTCGAGTCCCAAGGCGAGATCGAGAGGATTAAGGAAGTCAAAATCATGCCCCTTGGGTTGGAGGATAAGATTGAATGGAATCGTGAACTGGAACTGATTTCAGGAAAGAGTTTTCTCAAGCGAGCTGCGGCGGAACTAGATATTGATCTCGTTGCCTTAGATGAAGCTACGCGGCTGGAGCTCGATCCTGAACTACAATTGATCCGGGTTATTGCGAGGCATCAAGATGAAGAAATCGCGGAACGATATGCTGCTTCTATCGCGATGGCTCTTGAGCTTGATCGGTCGGAGGCCGAGATGAACTTGGTGATCTCCAAGCCAATCGAAGATGGCTTTTTGGAAAGCGATCGCATGACTTACGAAAAAGCTAAGGAGGTCCTTGAGCAAGAAGCAGGCAAGGATGGTGTTCTTTATCGCAAAGGCGAATGAACCCTAAGCAAGGCCAACAGCTTTCCGCACTCGGTCGAGAACTTTGGCCGCTTCCGAGCGGGCTTTTTCGGCTCCAGCCTTGAGGACAGAATCCACCTCATCTGAGTTTGTGACGAGCTCTTCGCGGCGAGCGCGCATCGGGGCAAAGTAGTCCCAATAAGCCTCAGCGAGCCGCTTCTTAAAGTCGCCATATCCGCAGCCTCCATTCTCGTAATCCGAGATCATCTGGCCGTATTCGGCCTGATCGGCGAAGAGTTGGTAAAGGGCGAGAATGATCGAGTTCTCAGTCGGCTTCGGGTCCTCGACTGCAGCGGAGTCTGTTTTGATTCGCATGATCAGTTTTTTGGTCGGTTTTTCATCGCCGAAGATGGGAAGGGTGTTGTTGTAGCTCTTACTCATTTTTTCTCCATCGAGGCCGGGAACTTTTGCAACGTCATCGCGAATGCGCGCTTTTGGCATCATGAGCGTTCCATCGCCATATTGGTCGTTAATCTTGCCTACTAAATCGCGGGTCACTTCGAGGTGTTGTTTTTGGTCTTCGCCTACTGGGACGACATTGGAGTCGTAAAGGAGAATATCCGCAGCCATGAGCGCTGGATAAGCAAAAAGGGCGTGGTTGGCCGAGATCCCCTTAGAGATTTTGTCCTTGTATGAGTGACACCGTTCAAGGAGGCCCATGGGGCAGACCGTTGAGAGAATCCAAGCTAGTTCGTTGACTTCTGGAACCGAGCTTTGCTTAAAAAAGACCCCACGAGAGGGATCAAATCCGCACGCGAGGAAGTCGATTGCGACGTTGCGGACATTTTCGCGAAGCTCATTAGAATCGTGGGTCGTGGTCATAGCGTGGTAATCCGCGATGAAATAATACCCGTCGCCTTCGCCTTGAGCGTCGATCGCTGGCTTGATGGCGCCAAAGTAGTTCCCGACGTGAAGTTTCCCGCTTGGTTGAAGGCCCGTCAAAATTCTCATCAGCGGGAGTTACGGTTTTTCGGACCAAAGCGAAAGGCCAAATCCTACATGCGGCTTTCCAGCTTGAAAGATTGTGGTGCCGTGATCACCCTGCGCGCGTGTTTAAGCCACGTTGGAAAAAAGAGGCGCTTCTTCTCCTGAAGGGGGCCCAAAAGTTTCTGCACTACAAGCGGGATCTCCTAGCTCCCGACCGTATTGATGAAATCGAATCTCGTCGCGTTGATCTGAAGGCCGCGATTAAGGCAAAGGATCTAGATGCAGTTAAGGAAACCTCAAAGCAGCTTCGCAACACCTGTGAAAAATCGCTGGCCCACTACCGGCAGCCGGATTGGCTCTCAGAGAATATCGAGGTCTTTTGGGTCGCAATCGTAGTGGCTCTTGGAATTCGCGCTTATTTTCTCCAGCCCTTCCGCATTCCTACTGGTTCCATGCAGCCTTCGCTAAATGGAATCGTAGCGACGACCAAGCATGACGAAGAGGGCTGGGATACTCCTTGGTTTGGCGAGCAGGTTTTTGATTTTGCGATGTCGGGGCGGTCCTACGAAAATATCGTTGCTAAAAAAGATCTCAATATCGTATCGATTAAAGATGCGAGCTTCTTCCTTTTCTCGAGAACCAAGATTACTTTTGATGATAATACCACCGAGGTGATTGGATGTCCGGTCAATGAGGCTTATGGGATTAGTACGATCAAAAACGCTCTGATACGCAAACAGAGTCAGAGAACACCACACTTTAAAAAGGGCGATCCTATTTTTCAGGGCTACCTAACTTCAGGAGATCTCGTTCTCGTGGATAAGGTTTCCTACCACTTCCGCCAGCCGAATCGTGGAGAGTCCTTCGTCTTCGATACACGAGATATCGATACGGATGGCCCAGATCGTATGTCGAGCCAGGCCAAGGGGGATCATTACATCAAACGTCTTTCAGGCGTTCCTGGTGATACCATCCAGATTGATGAGCCAAATCTCTACATTAACGGAGATAAAGCGAGCGAGGAAACTCTCCTCAGGGTCATGAGCAAGGAACCTGATTCCAAGGGTTACCCTTATACCGGATACACCAATCCAAGGAGGACTGGTGGCCAAAAAACCTTATTTTCTGATTCAAGTCATTCTGTCACTCTCGATGCTAATCCTGATAAAGGTAATAATTACCGCGAGTTCTTCGCCTTGGGTGATAATTCAACGGACAGTCTCGATTCCCGATACTGGGGGAGTGTGAAACAATATAATCTTGTCGGACCTGCTTTCATTTCGCTTTGGCCTTTCAATAGTGGGCACTGGGGATTCATTAAGTAGTCTCCATGTCGTCCGATCCCACTGCCGCAGAAATCACTCGTAAAGCGAAGTCAAATCTTGCTTTCGCGCTGCGTTGTGTTCCCGCGGATCGCAGGCGGCATCTCGTCAGCTTTTACGCTTTCTGTCGGGTGATTGATGATCTTGCTGATGATCTCGAGCTCCCTCTCGAAGAGAAAAAGAAAGGTCTCGCGGGGTGGAAGGAAATTTTCGCTAACAATACCATCAACGCAGATCTTGGTTTGGTTGATCTACAAAGTGATATTTTTAAAGTACGAGATATTTACGATATTCCTTCCGATTATTTAACCAACGTCATTGAGGGTTGCCAGATGGATTTGCAGCCGCAGCGATTTGAAACTTGGCAAGATCTACAGGAATACAGCTACCGCGTCGCCTCATCGGTGGGATTGGTTTGCCTTCCGCTTTTTGCGGCTGATGCGAGCCGTTCTCACGAATATGCCGTTGCTCTCGGCCATGCCCTTCAGCTTACTAATATTCTTCGTGATATTGGTGAGGATTTATCAAATGGCGATCGCATCTACGTTCCGCTCCATGATCTGAGTCGCTTTGAATATACCAAGAATGATCTTATTGAGCGGGTCCACGACGAACGATTTATTGCTTTTATGAACGACCAAGCGGATCGTTGTGAGGATCTTTATGCCAAAGCTACGAAGCTTCTTCCCGCCGAAGATCATAAGGCTCTCTTGGCTCCCCGAGTGATGCACCGGATTTATCATACTCTTCTCCAAAAAATGCGCGCCGACAACTTCCGCGTCTTTGATCGGCGTTACCGTTTGAGCAAGGTCCAGAAGATCTCCCTTCTTATACAAGAACGGTTCTTCGGTTAATCTAACTCATTGAGGCCTAGTTATTTAGAGTTTACAAGAAACAGCATTTCAGGGATCCACCTTTAGCTCAAAGTCAATGGAGATGGTGCTTCGATCTGCTAGATCCACCTTTGTCTTCGGTTCTAATCGGTGCACTCAAACAGAGTTGGTATGCGCTCTGCTCATAGTTTCTAGAAATGATGGAGCTTCCAGATTTGAGACAGGTCAGGTCACTGGTAACAGTTGCCGAGACTGAGAGTTTTACCAAGGCCGCTGAAAAGCTAGGGGTGACCCAATCAGCGGTTAGTCATTCTATTCGGGCGCTTGAG
Organism: Akkermansiaceae bacterium UBA5688; assembly: GCA_002420315.1. GTDB lineage: Bacteria > Verrucomicrobiota > Verrucomicrobiia > Verrucomicrobiales > Akkermansiaceae > SW10. The sequence continues at coordinate 631 of DIHU01000218.1, read as the reverse complement.
ACTCAGCTCGACTCCAAATTGGTCGAGCGCGCTGGTAAAAGAGTCGCGCTTTCACAAAATGGCACCATTTTATTGCGCCGGTTTAAGGCAGCCATCACGGAATTAGAGAAGGCTCATGAAGAGCTAGGTCTTCTTAAACGCTGGGGACAAGGGCGCTTGCGGATCGGAGCCACTCAAACGCTCTGCACGTATCTCCTTCCCATGGTAATGCAGAAATTCCGTGAGCTTTATCCTCGGGCAGAGATTCACATTGAGTCCGGTGACACTTCTGAGTTAATTGAAAGTTTGGACGCCAGTAAGATAGATCTTGTTCTTGGGATGAGCGGGCGCGAACCCACTTGGGCGCGGTTTGATCCTGTTTTTGAAGATGAATTGGTCTTTGTTGTGGCTCTCGATCACCCGTGGGCTAAGGCTGGGTCAGTGGCTCCCGAGGACGTCGGTAAAGAGTCTTTCCTTGTCTATGCGCGTTCCAGCGAAACCTATCGCTTTCTTAAGTCATCTTTCGAGGATGCTGGAGTCCGTCTCCGACCTAGTTTGAGCCTGGGCGATATGGGTGCGATTAAGGAAATGGCTAAAGTAGGTGTTGGTGTTGGCATTGTGGCCCCGTGGATCGCACAGGATGAGATTGATA
>DIHU01000257.1:5446-7296 GCA_002420315.1 Akkermansiaceae bacterium UBA5688 | reverse complement strand
GGGAGTTTCCGCCCTATCTCCTTTGCGGGAATGGCTTTGTTTTGTTCACTGTTTTGTCCAAAGCGGCAATACTCCCTATATTGAACTAAGTTGTTTTATTTAAATTTACCTAGGATGCGTTCCGATATTCGTTTAAAATTCTTTCTGCTCATACCCTTTTTGAGCCTTCTCTGTGTGGCTTCCACTCCCCCCTCGTCCAAATTTATTCTTTCGTCGGGGTCTTCTTTCAACAACCCCCTTTCTCCCCCATGTATTCCGCCCAAATTCGTTCTTCACGGACTTTCCTCCAAAAGCAAATTCCTAGCAGTAATTCCTAGCAGTCATTGAGGAGCCCGCCGCAACGACTCGGTCAGCTTACCTTTTTCGTTCCAGACTTTTCTGGAGATCAACTTGCCATTTTTATAAGTGGAGACGCGCTGCTTCTGGCCGTTATCGTGCCACGCTGTGTTAGTCCCATTTGGGCTACCGCTTTCAAGGTGACTTATGCGTCCGTTCTTATGATAGCTTTTAGTTGCGCCCTCCGGCTTCCCCTCCTTGAAAACTCCTTCTAAGGACTTTTGGCCATTCTCGTGCCATGAGGTGTGAGGTCCATTTCTTTTCCCTGACCTATAAATTACCTCGCTCTTTTTTTTACCGCTCTCGTAGTAGGTAGTGTAGAGACCGTCCAATTGTTTACCTTTATAGCTACCTACCGCTTTCTTCTTTCCATTTGGCCAATGGTCGGTGAAAGGACCATCCTCCTTGGGTTTCGATTCCCGCACTCGGTCTTCGGTTTCGAAGATGCTCGTCGCCTGTGAAAGGCCGGCAATACCGACACCCCCAACGATAAAGGCCGCGCTTGCTGGAATCATCGCAGCCTCCGCAAGGGGATTGGATGAATAACCGCACGAGGACAGACTCAAAATGAGAGCGAGGATACTGGATCGGAAACCGACCCGCTTTATAACATCTGAACGCATATTGGGAATATTACTTTAAAGGAAAGGTTGCACAAAATTGTTAAGTCCGATTCAAACATCGACGAGAGTGATGATTGTTAGGCCTTGAAGGTCCCTGAATGGTTCTTCCTTCCTGAACTCTGCTTGGAAACGGCTAATCGGGCATTCGCCGTAATTCCTCAAGTTCTTTGCCCTTATCATCCCATGTCTGCCTGAAGATAAGCTTCCCGTTTTTATATTTCGTTACGCTCTCCCGCTGGCCGTTTTTGTGCCAGGTCGTTTCGTTCCGATTTGGTCCGTGGCCTTTCAGGTAACTCATTTTTCCGTTTTCGTGATAGCACTTAGTGGTTCCATACTCCTTACCTGCTTTAAACATCCCTTCGACGGACTTCTGACCGCTTTCGAACCACGAAGTATACGGTCCATTTCTCTCCCCCCCCACGTAAGTTAATTCACTCTTCTTCTTACCAGACTTGAAATACTCGGTATAAACACCATCTAACTTTTTATTTTTGTAGGTTCCTACCGCACTTTTCTTCCCGTTCACCCAGTATTCAATAAAAGGGCCGTCCTTGCGTGGCTTAGCCTCTCGTTCCCGTTCCTGAGCATCGAAACCCTCCATCACCTGGCTTAGAGTCGCAACCCCAACGAAGCCGGCTAAAAATACCGCTACTAATGGGACGGCAACGACCCCAGCAGGGACCATTGCGATTTCTGCGCAGGAGGATACGGCTAATACTGCTGCAATCAGACCTGAGGGGAGACCAAGGCGCTTGATAGTGGTAAACTTCGTTAAAAAAATTTACCCGAAGAAGACAGGGGGCCATAATCGATAAGTTCAATGCGATCATCGACCTGAGTGATCAACAATGGAGGCCCGAATCCCTCATAACCCCCTTTCTCCCCCATGTA
>DIHU01000257.1:0-5094 GCA_002420315.1 Akkermansiaceae bacterium UBA5688 | reverse complement strand
CTCCAAAAGCAAATTCCTAGCAGTGGCTTCGGCGTAGTCGATGGAAAAGTCCACGTCCACGACCTCCACGCGACTCTCCTCCATCTCCTTGGCTTCGACCACGAACAACTCACCTACCGCTTCCAGGGCCAAGACTTTCGACTCACCGACGTTCATGGAAAAATCGGTCAGCAGATTCTGGCGTAGCACAAAGCTCCTTGCATGGAAAAACTTTGGTCCCTTCGAAGACGCCCTTAAGAGCTCGACCATGAAAATGGCTCCTAGCAGTGACTTGATGATTTCGCATAAAATTAAAAAAAATCGTTATTCATAGGAACTTTATGATTAATTGTGGCTCCGCTAATTCAAAATGATCTCCGCTAAAAAAGATCCTAACAAAAATGGAACCCAAGGTCCTGAGGAAACTTGTCTAGGTAACGAAGACACAATTCCAAAAATTGAGATAAAGAAACCAGCATCTAAAGCTGCTGGTCTGGCTGCCATCATTCAAACCATGAAGTTCATGATCAGAGAGCCTGGCCTGTTGAAGGGCATAAAGGGGCTTCTCAGGATGAATCAAAAGAATGGGTTCGATTGTTCCAGCTGTGCTTGGCCTGATCCATCTGGTCATCGGTCCAAAAACGAATACTGTGAAAATGGCGCTAAGGCACTTGCTTCGGAGTCTACAAGAAAGAAGATAACCTCAGAATTCTTTAGAAATTATAGTTTGAAAGATCTCTCCCAAAAAACTGACTATTGGCATGAATTACAAGGAAGGTTAACCGAACCAATGTTCAAAGATGTTGGTGAAACTCATTATTCTCCAATCTCATGGAGTGAATCCTATAATTTAATCTCTGCGGAATTACAAAATCTAGACAGCCCTAATGAAGCTAGTTTTTATACTTCAGGTCGAGCGTCAAACGAAGCTGCATTTGTTTATCAACTGATGGTCCGTTTATTTGGTACGAATAATTTGCCGGATTGTTCAAATATGTGCCATGAATCAAGCGGCGCAGCATTGGGTGAAACTATTGGTATTGGAAAGGGCACCGTCGACCTGCATGACTTTGAACATGCCGACGTAATCTTTGTTGTCGGACAAAATCCGGGTACGAATCACCCAAGAATGCTCAGTGCATTACAAGATGCAGTAAGAAGAGGCTCCACCGTAATTTCAGTTAACCCAATATTCGAAGCTGGACTCAAGGCCTTTGCACACCCTCAAGAAATACGAGGAGCTATGAACTTAGCGATGCCGATCGCAGCAGATCATGTGGCTATCAAACCTGGTGGAGATTTAGCTTTTTTTAAAGCATTAGGGAAATCCCTAGTTGAAAAGAGTGAACATAATAGTGATATCTTAGATCATCAATTTATAAGCGATTATACTAAAAATTTTGAGCATTATAAAAAATCAGTTCAATCAGCAAGTTGGGAAGAATTGATTGAAAATTCAGGTGTCCAAAAAAATCAGATCGACCGTATCGCAAATGTCGTATCGCAATCTAGGGGAATGATTACTTGCTGGGCTATGGGTATTACTCAAACGGAGAATGCGGTAGCCACGATTCGTGAAATTGTTAATCTTCATCTTTGTAGAGGGCAGATCGGAAAAAAAGGGGCTGGCCTCTGTCCAGTAAGGGGTCATAGCAACGTTCAAGGAGATCGAACTATGGGAATTTGGGAAAAAATGCCCAAATCTTTTCATGATTCTTTGGACACTCATCTTAATTTTAAATCTCCAAGAAACCCTGGATATGATGTCGTTGAGACTATTCGCGCAATGGAAACTAAAAAGGTTCGGTTCTTCATGGCGCTAGGTGGAAATTTTTTATCAGCCTCTCCTGATACTGAGAGAACTTCAAAGGCCATAGAGAAATGCTCGATGACCGTGCAGATTTCGACAAAGCTCAATCGTAGCCATTGCATAGTTGGTGAAAAATCTCTGATTCTACCTTGTCTAGTTAGAAGTGAGGAGGATAGGCAAGAAGACGAAAAACAGATAATTTCGACAGAAAATTCAATGGGAATTGTTCAAAGCTCCCTAGGAATTTTCAAACCAATATCCAGTAACCTGAAAAGTGAAATCGAAATTTTATGTAAAATCGCGATAAAGTTATTTCCCGAGAGAAGTGACACTTTCGAGGGATTTTTTAAAAACCATGATCAAATCAGGGATATGATCGAAAAAGTCATACCTGGTTTTGAGTCATATAATTTGAGAGTCAGAAAAAGAGGTGGCTTTAGTTTGCCCAATGGTCCCAAAAAAAGGAAATTTAAAACAAAAAGTGGCAAGGCGCTTTTCACCTCAAATGAAATACTTAAAAATAACTATGCTGATGATATTTTAATTTTACAGACTCTTCGTAGTCATGACCAATTTAACACCACAGTCTATGGTTTAGAGGATCGTTACAGGGGAATATATAACGATAGGAATGTGATAATGATGAACGAAGATGATATGACATCACGGTCTATTAAACCTCTAATGGAAGTCGATGTTGTCAGTCTTTTTAAAGGTAAAGAGAGACACTTGAGAAATCTCAAAGCTGTACCATATAAAATGCCTCGTGGGGCTTGCGCTGCATACTTTCCAGAAGCAAATGTCCTAGTACCTCTAGATAAAACAGCGAAGGTCAGCAATACGCCTACATCAAAAGATGTTCCAGTGAAAATCTCTCAATCAAAATAGGTAGAGATTCAAATTGATTTTTTATTTGAACAGAAATCCCCTCAAATACCTCATTCCCTTTCTCCCCCCTCCGTTCCAGTCCAAGGCGACATCAAGCACCTCACCTCAAGAGCAAATTCGTAGCAGTAGTGACACAAAGGTGGCCTCTAGAACGCATGATGAACCAAGCGGTGGTCTCCTCAATATAAGCTCCCTCTCCGCCATCTAAAGACCACCCACCCTACCGGGGGGGCGCCTTGCGGACGCCCTTATATAATAAGGTAGGAGAGTTTTGTAGCTGAATTGTGCCTCTCTCTAATACGGGTGTTACTTAGGGATTATTTGTTATTCGTTTTTTCCGATATACATTATTTTAATAATCTGTTTTACTAATTTAAGATTTGCCGTTTCTTTAAGAGTCAGACGAACAAAGCTCGCGGTAGCAGCAAGCGTTGCGTTCAGATGCTCTGACCTTCCACCACTTTGACTGCAAGTAATGCCAGATTCCAATTCATCCTTGCCGATTCCAGTTCAACTGGTTGAACAGTTGTCCTCGTTAACTGGGCAGCAGAAAGCATTATTAGCCGGTTATTTATGGGCGGAAAGCCAAGGGGCTAGTGTAGGCATCGCTGACAACATATCTGGTCTTGCAATATCGCCAAAGCGCAAGATTACCGTGATTTCAGTCTCCGCGACAGGCAATGCGGCGGGCATCGCCAAGAAGCTGACCGAACGACTTCAGAACGAATCCCTTGATGTCACCTTAACCAACGCGAGTAACTACCGGGCGCGTCAGCTACCTAAGGAAGACATTGTCGTCATAGCCACCTCTACACAGGGCGACGGCGAGCCTCCAGAGGAAGGAATTCCCCTGCATAGCTATCTATTTGGAAAAAAAGCCCCGAAACTGGAGGGGGTTAGTTTTGCAGTCATTGGACTTGGTGACACGTCTTACCCCCTGTTCTGCCAGGCAGGAATCGATTTTGACACCAAGCTCGGCGAACTTGGTGGGGAGCGCCTACTCGACCGGGTGGATTGCGACCTGGACTTTGAAGCTCCTTCAGACGCATGGATTGAAAAAGCCGTAGTTACGCTCAAAGAATTAGCTGGTGGAAATCCCACGGGAGCCAACACGGAACCTACAACCGAAATCTTCGGCCACACAGAAACCCTCTACAACAAAGATAACCCCTACACTGCAACCCTTTTAAACAGCCATCCTCTAGTCACAGATAATGCCGGGAGAACCATTTCCCATATCGAAATTGATCTAGACGAATCAGGTCTCCAATACCAAGTGGGAGATGCCCTTGGTGTTGTGACGAATAATCCAGGTGAGGTCGTCGGGGAAATATTAGAATGTTCGGGTTTATCCGGCGCAGAGAATATCAATGGGCGCACCGGTTCGATCACGATTCGCGAGGCACTCACCGAGGAATGTGACCTAAATCAATTACTTCCGAATTTTCTGAAGGACTACGCAGACACAGCTAGCAACAAAGAACTAGCAGACCTCGTCGAGGACAAAGGAAAACTAAGGGATTTCCAGGCTAGGACTCCCCTTATCGGACTGCTGAACAAATACCCGCAAGAGCTAGAGGCCCAGCGTCTTTATGACGGCCTAAAGGGCTTGGCTCCTCGTTTGTATTCCATCGCATCCTCCCAGGAAGAAGTAGGAGAAGAAGTGCATCTCTGCGTAGGCGTCGTCGATATCGAAGCCAATGGTAAAATCTACAAAGGAAGCGCATCTGGCTTGTTAGGTAATCGCCTTGAAGAAGGCGAGGAAGTTCAGGTCTTTGTCGAACCAAACCTACGCTTTCGCTTACCTAGTAGAGGAGATGCGCCAATTATCATGATCGGGCCTGGAACAGGAATCGCTCCATTCCGTGCCTTTATGCAGCAGCGTAATGCCGATGATGCAGAGGGCAAAAACTGGTTGTTTTTCGGTAACCGCAACTACCGTGACGACTTCCTGTATCAGGCCGAATGGATTAAATACCGCGACAATGAATTGTTAAACAAAGTCTCCCTAGCCTGGTCTCGAGATGGAGAGAAAAAGGTCTACGTGCAAGACAAGATCCGCGAGGAGGCTGATGAGTTCTGGAGATGGTTAGAACAAGGCGCCCACATCTACGTCTGTGGTGATGCCTTCCGTATGGCAAAGGATGTCGAAAAGGCGATTCTCGAAGTGATTTCCAAACAAGGTGGCAAAGACGAAGACGATGCAGTCGAATATCTGAACGAGCTCCGAGAGACAGATCGATATCAACGCGATGTCTACTAGCAACTTAATCAACTAGATAAGAATAAAGAACATGAGCGCAACTAACAAAGCCCAAAAGCATAACCAAGATGCTCGCGAGCTGGTCGTTACAGGCAAACTTGCCGACAATGAGCGTCTTAAGGATGAAAGCAACTACCTGCGTGGAACCATTACG
>DIHU01000004.1 GCA_002420315.1 Akkermansiaceae bacterium UBA5688 | reverse complement strand
GGCCAGACGACCACCGATCGTCCGAACCACTGCACCGTCAGACAAGTCAGCAGACGTGATTTTTCCGTAGGCAATATGGCGAAGTAAGACTCCACGAAGAGCTCGCTTGTCATCTAATAGGGCAGCGAGAGCATCTGTCGGAATTGCAGCAAATGCATCGTTGTTCGGGGCGAAGAAAGTCCACCTCCAATAGCGGGATTTTTGATCGAAGAAGCGAGTGTAACCCGCTGCGTCAAGAGCGACCTTGAATGTCGCAAGGTCATCCCGGGAATCAATGACTCCGACCAAAGTTTCAACAATTTCAGGAACTAAGACCTCATCAATCACATGCACAACCCCATTCGCAGCCAAAACATCAGGCGCAATTACAGACGCCGGCCCCACTGAAACCCCATCCTCGCCAACGACAATATCCAGATCACTTCTTCCAACAGTCCGAATCGTGCCAGTCTCGAGCTCAGCGCTCTCTACTGCGCCGCGGACAATATGGTTTTTCAAAACAAATCGAAGAAGCTCACGGTCGTTCTGGACGGCTTCAAGAAGTTCGGCTGGGAGTTTCTCAAAAGCTTGGTTGGTCGGTGCAAACACAGTCAACTCAAGGCGGTGACTGTCGAGAGCTTTGGCGAGTCCGGCCGACTCCACTAAGCTAGCGAGAGTCGAAAGATCTTCGTTTCCAGCAGCGAGCTCCAAAATCGTCTTCGGTGCCATAAACTCGGGATCAAGCACGGTATCGATCCCATGAATTACTCCATTAGTGGCCCTAATGTTTGTCTTCACGACCTTGGAATCATTAACTTTTATTGCCGATGAAAACCACCAAAACGATCGATAACGGGTTGTCTTAACTGCAAGGGTCCCCTCGTTCAATGCCGTAAGGGAGCGACTTCCCAGCCGGTAGGACGATATGCGCTTACCAGGCACAACATGGTAAGTGAGCAAATTTGTCAGCGCAGCCTTATCAGCGAGAAGCGCGGAAAGACTATCCGCTGGGATTTTCTCAAAAGCTGCGTTGGTTGGAGCGAAGATCGTAGCTCGGTCGATGTCAGCGAGAGCATCGGCAAGACCAGCTTCGGTCACCGCTGTTACCAAAGTAGAATAATTCTCTAGGCCAGCGAGCCGTTCAACCAGATTCTGGGTCCGGGAAGGACTCTTACGCCCCCTGGACTGAGCTTCAGATTTTTGAGGAATCGCCAAACCAAGGCCAATGGTGAGGCAGGCAAGGCCAGTGAAGTTTTGGAGTAATTTCATAATTTGATCATGTGATACCCTAGAAACCCTGAGCATTAGTAAAGATGCATCACTTCTCAAAGGGTGCAAACTGTTTTTGACAAATGGATTACACACCAAAAGTCAGGGAGAATTGCTTTGAATGTTCAGGCTCCGAAAACCAAGCCGAAAAATGGCTTAGCTCCTCCGAGTAGAATTACAGAATAAAATTTCCTTCTTTTAAATCTAAAGAGCACCCGTAGCGTCATACCGATGAAGCGACCAATTACGCGAATCTTTCTGCCTTTAGTTCTCTGCAACACTCTCCTGGCACAGCTTACTGACCCTCCAGTCTCTCCACTCATACCGCAACCAACACTTTACGACTCTGTTGTGAAAATCGAGGTTGCAACCCAAGTCCCGGACTACCGGACACCTTGGAACAGCGGCCGCTTCAGCGGAGGAACCGGAACAGGATTTATCATCGGACCAAATCAGATCCTGACTAACGCCCACGTCGTTTCCGATAATCGACGCCTTCTTGTGACTCGCCGAGGCTCCTCACGCAAACACGTAGCCCGGGTGCGTCACATCGCACACGATTGTGATCTTGCACTTATCGAACTCCAAGATTTTAAACCATTTGAAGGACTTCCATACTTAGATATCGGAGGCATGCCTACACTTGAAAGCCGTGTCAGTGCTATCGGATACCCGGTTGGCGGAGAGAGACTCTCAGTCACACAAGGTGTGGTCTCACGAATCGATTTCAGCAATTACAGTCATTCCCGTGCCGACTCCCATCTTGTGATTCAAATCGATGCTGCAATCAACCCAGGCAACTCGGGTGGCCCTGTCGTTCAGGACGGAAAGGTCGTCGGTGTCGCTTTTCAGGGAAATACGCAGGCTGACAATGTTGGATACATCATTCCTACCCCAGTGGTGAAGAGATTTCTCAAAGATATTTCGGACGGGAGCTACGATCAATACATGGACCTTGGGATCTCACCATTCCCTTTATTCAATCCTGCAATGCGCAAAGCATATCAACTCCCTGCTGACGGAAAAGGCGTCCTCGTCGCAAATGTTGTTCCAGGCGGGCCAGCCGACGGAGTCTTAGAGCGCGGCGATGTTCTTCTCAGCATTGACAACAACGCCATCGACAGCGCTGGCAATATCCAAATCGGTGGGGAATTCGTAGACATGAACGAAATCGTGGAACGGAAATTTTCAGGCGATACGGTCAAACTCACGCTAATTCGAGAAGGCAAAAATCTGGATACAGAGCTCACTCTTAAGGCATTTCCCTATTCGCGTATATACTCGATCCAATACGAGAAAGTCCCCCGCTATTCATTTTTTGCGGGTTTAGTTTTTCAACCCCTCGATCTTAATCTTTTTGCCTCCTTCAAGTTCAATGATCGCCGCCTTCGCCAGATCTTCGCCGACTATGTCTCGCGTGGACTATTTAAGAAAATGGAGGACGTTGTCGTCCTAACTCGAGTTGAAAACGATCGTCTCACCACACGGATGGCCGGCTTTACCGGGATGGTCGTATCCAAGGTCAACGGGCAGGAAATTAAAACTCTTCGGCAGTTACATGAAATTTTGAACGCTTCAAATCCACCTCAATACCATACCGTTGAATTCAATGGCGGCAATCGACCACTAGTCATCCCAAGCTCGGAGGTTCTCGCTGCCCAAAAACGGATCATGGCTCAGGTCGGCATCACAAAAGCCTCCCAACTCGACTAAATTATTTTTGCCCAGCTTCAACAGGTGAAATCTATGAAAAACCTTCTCTTGATTCTTCTTTTTCTCCAGCCACTCCAGGCCGCTCCGGAGGATTCGCTTGTCCGGATCAATTCGACCATCCAAACATACAGTGCTTCTCAACCTTGGGAAAAAACACCGCCGCGTTCGCGCCGTGGACTCGGAGTTCTTCTTCCGGGCAATCAAATTCTCACCACCGCAGCTATGGCGGCAGACTCGATTTACATCGAGCTACAATCAGCCGATAGTACGAAGACCGTTCCAGCCAAAGTTAAGGCTATTGATTATGAAGCCAACCTAGCGCTTCTCGCTCCCGACGCAGAACAGGGTTTTCTTACTGAACTCAAGCCAACCACAATCGCACCACCCGCAAAACCAGCTGATGAAATTGAACTTCTCCAACTAGAAACAAATGGAGAACCACTTTCCACGATCGGAAAAATTCGTTCGATGGAATTACTCAGTACCTTCGTCAGCGGGCGCTACTTTCTTGGCTATGTTGTAAAAGCATCGATGCAAACTTCTGGTAATTCGTTCACCCTCCCCGCCTTCCAAAGTCAAAAGCTCATCGGGATCCTCACAAGCTACGATTCAAAGGACCAGATTTGCGACGTAATCTCGGTAGATATTATCTCAGCTTTCCTGAAGGATGCCGAAAATGGGAGTTACGAAGGATTCCCAAGTCTCGGGATCGCAACAACAACGACGGAAGACCCACACTTTCGCGGTTGGCTAAAGCTACCCGAGAATAAGGGCGGTCTTTATGTGACCCGAGTTTTACCGAAAGGGTCTGCCGCCAAAGCTGGGATGAAAAAAGGTGACGTTATCCTAAATGTTAGTGGCTTTGCCATTGATCGCAGGGGGTATTTTGAGCACCCAGTTTACGGAAAACTCTTCTGGCCACACCTCGTGCGGGGAGGCCCCATCATGGGTTCCAAAATCTCAATAGAGGTTCTGCGGAATGGCAAAGAACAGACCATCGAAGCAACCCTCCAAAAGCCGCCCTCACCTCTGGTCCCGGGATATCTTTACGACGAAGCCCCTCCTTTTCTTATTAAAGGGGGATTAGTATTTCAGGAGTTGTCGCGACCTTACCTTGAGGCCTTTGGCAAAGATTGGGCGACTCGAGCTCCGCTCAACCTGTTAGACGTACTAAGTAGCCCCGAAGACTACGAAAAAGGCCGGCGACGCGTCGTTGTCTTGACCCGCGTTGTCGCAACGGAAGCAACAATCGGTTATGACCGCCTCGCCAGCCAGATTATCAAGTCAGCAAATGGAAAGCCCGTAAAGGGACTTCCCGAATTAGCAATGGCCCTTGAAGACCCTCCAGAAAATGGGATCCACACAATCGAGACAGACAAGGAACCCTACCAAATCTTCCTTGATCAATCCCTCTCTGACCGCGTCGATCAAGACTTTGTCACACGGGGCCTTCCCACTCTTAAGAGACTCTACAAAGCGGAGTAAATCTAATCCTACCTTATCTTATTGGGTTGGAACCTTGAGAACCTGATTAATCCGTAAATCATCGGATTCAAATCCATTGGCTTCTTTGATGGCGGCTATTGAAACCTTATAACGGCGAGAAATACCACTGAGGGTATCACCACGAACGACTTTATAGCTGATAAAATTTGCAGGCGTAGCCGTCTCTAATTCACCATTCACTGCTGGGGGTGTCGGTCCCGGATCAACCTCGGTATCTTCTTCCGGCTCCAGTATAACTTCATCGTCTTCGACGATGATAGCGCGAGGTGGTGCCTCAAGGTCGGGTTTTTCATTGGCAAGTTCAACGACAGGCTCAGGTACCTCAAGTTCACCGATCGCTGCACCCACCTCTTTGGAAGCTTCCTCCACAGCGGCTGTTGCTGGGTTCGGAGAGTCCAAAACCTCAGGTTCAGGTGGAATTTGCGAAGGAGTCGCAGGTTGTGGTTCTAACACCCCCGAAGAGACTCCCTCTGTGGAAAGATCAGTCACATCACTAGAGGAATCAGCTGCATCCGGTTCGGAGATCGTTTCAGCCGACTGAATTTGGGAGGTCTGCAATCCTGATGGCGGAGTTCGAGGTGTCCCACTCTCAAGAATCGGCTCAGGAATTGTTGAAATAACCTCATCTTCGACCGCCGCCACATTAAGGCTATCGGATTCTTCCATTCGCGCTCCAGCCGGCAGAACCATGATGAGCTGATGAATTGCCTTGCCAGTGGTATCGGTGAACACGTGGCTCTTACTTCTCTCCATACCTTTTCGCAAGCAGGCGATCTCGTATTGGCACAGTGGGCCTGCTTCCATCCCCCAAATCGCCTCCGCGCTTAAAATTTCATCAGTATTGAGTGTTTTCGTTATTGCCCGGTATTGATTTTCTCCTTTGCTAACCCTGCCTTCAATCTCCGCAAAATAATCCTCAGGGGCAAGCTGCTCTTGAGCGAACATCAGCCCAGCCTTGCTCATCCATGGGCCAAACTCAATAGCCCGCGCTTGCTCTTCGGTGGTGAACTTTTTCCGAGTTGTGCCTTCAGGCGTTTTTGAATCCTCGCAAGAGACCAGATGGGCCAGTAAAGCTATGACTATGAAAGATTTTACAGCGAAAGGAATTTTCATGGAGACGAGATTAGGGATTAATTTCAAAAAAGAACGGCGCTTTTCTAACTCTCTGGATATCATCGATCATAACAATTGAGAAGCTTCGATTACTTTTACCATGAAAAGTTCCGCCACGCTTAGGATAGCGTGCTAAAAAAACAAAAATCTCCTTTATTCGATTCCAAGCTCTTCCTTGAAATCACGACGTAGTTTTCGTTCTCCAATATTAAGTAGAACTCCTGCGTTTAAATCAGACAAGCCCTTATCATAACCTTTAGAGTAATTAAATAGGTGTTTCGGGAAGTATTCGGAGAACTCCTCACGCTCGTCATTGGTGAGCCTACCCCAAACCGCAAAATTTAACGTCCGCGCAAGCTTCTGCTTCATCTTAAGAGTCAACTTCCTGCCCTGACAGGCCCGCTGCACCTGCTTATGGGTCAATTGTTCAGGCGAGGCTGCGACGAGATCGTGATTTGAGAGTCCCCAGCTCCCGAGAAGCAACACCAATGGCTGACTCCCTAGATCCCGCTCTTCAGTCATCTCTGAGTTTAGGCAGTCACGAGGCGAAGATCGCCAAGGCGGCGAACAAGTTCACGAGTTTCGCGTTGCCACTGCCGAATGCTGGAACGGGAGGCTTCGAGTGACTCTGAGACCGAAGATTCTAGCTCATTGAGGTTATTTTTAAGTTTAATCAGAAGCTCGTCGACGCGGGCCATAGTGTGTTCACAGATAGTGCCATCTTTTTCATGAAGCTCGGCGAGCTTTGCCTCGGCCTTGCGCTGAGCCTCTCTCATTTCAGCACCGATGATTTTACTTTCGGAAACCCGCCGGAGATTGCTCACCAAGCCCAATTTATGGAGAAGCATGATAGCCCATTTCGTAGGGTCAAAATTCCAGGCCTTCACACCGTTCCGGTAATCATGCTGAAATTCATGGTGGTAATTGTGATACCCCTCGCCGTAGGTCACGAGAGCCATAATCCAGCTGTCACGGGCGCTGCAACGAACTGAATACGGCTGATTACCGATAGTATGACAGAGGGAGTTAATGAAGAAAGTTGATTGCTGAACCAAGACGACGCGAAGGGCACCTACGACAAGAAATCCGCCAAGGGCGCCAATCATTCCCCCCATGAAGAAATAACCGGCGACCGCCGGTAAGATCAATCCAGCAATAAAAGCGATAGAGACATAATAGCGATCTTGGAAGCGAACCAAGGAGTCTTTTTGAAGATCCTTGACGTTATCAATCGGCTGGGGAGCATTAAGCTTAAAAAGAATCCAACCAATATGAGCCCAGAAAAAGCCCTTGGAGATATCGTAAGGGTCTTCTTCGTGGTCTGTGTGCTTGTGGTGGCGACGGTGGTCCGAGGCCCAGTGCACTACGGAATTCTCAAAAGCGCAGGCCCCAAAAATCAAAGTAAAAAGGCGTACTGGCCAAGTAGCTTTAAAGGATAAGTGCGAAAAAAGGCGGTGATATCCCAGAGTGATACTTAGACCGGTAGCAATCATGTAGAAGGCGAACATGGTCCACATGATCCAATTTAAATCATGCTTAATCAGGTAAATAGGAGCAGCGATGACTCCCAAGCCAGTGATAACAAAAAGAAATGAAGAATTGACCCAATTGACTCGATAGAACGGAATTCGATGATTCATAGCTGATATGTGTTTTGAAGCTTAATTGCCGGTTTGTGAGCAGCTTTAGCCGCAACACCCCCTTCCGTCTGAAGTTTATCAGTTTAAGAATCAGGAGGCGAGGGCCAATTTTAGATCGGCCGGAAAACTGATTTCGCCAGTCAAATCTTTCGATAACTTGAATTATTTCAGAATTGCCCGATTAGCATCAATCTGCTTTTTTTTGTCAGACATCGCCAAAACGATCGTATTAAGGCTACGAATATTACTCATGAAGAATTCTCTCACACTTTCAACCGCTGCTCCTCTTTTTAGCTTAATTATATTTGTCTTTACTGGGATTCAAGCCCAGGCCGATAAGCCCCCTAAGGGGTTTGAAAAAATCGATCGAGAGATCGTGATCAGCACTTTGGAAGCTAAAATGAAGTATAGTATTGGTAGCTTCAGCGTAAAACCTAACGCAAAGATCAAGCTCGTATTGAAAAACCTAGATAGTCTTCCTCACAATTTTATCCTCTGCACGCCCGGAAAAAAGAAGGGAGGAGACAAGGGTAAGGAAGTGATCGATGCAGTACTGAAACTGGGAGACAAAGGGGTCGAGCAGAACTGGGAACCAAAAGGACACCCCCGCATTCTAGTAAGCTCCGGAATGGTCCAACCGAAGGAGGAATCTACAATCTTTTTCAAGGCTCCAAACAAAGAGGGTAGTTATCCTTATATCTGCACTTTCCCTGGGCACTATCAACTGATGAACGGGGTCATGAGGGTCAGTAAGTCGGGTAATCCCACCGAGAAACTGCCAGTGATCCGAGATCTTCTCTCATACACACACCTGGGCAGCTTTAAAACTCTCGCTGACCTCCGCAAAACCAAGGCAGTCAATGTCGAAGAAGAAAAAAAAGGCGTCATCTCTCTTCAGCACGCAGCACTCAAGAAGAATGCTCGTGATAATTATGGAATTGTCTGGGAGGGCTGGCTCGACGTCCCGCGCGACGGAAAATATACCTTCACTTACGACACCGACGATGGTGGCTCGGTAGCAATCGGCGGAAAAGAAATTATCACCCGAAACTACGTCGGCCCCGCTGGCAAGCCATCTAAAGGATCAATCAAGCTCAAAAAAGGACGTGTTGATATCAAGGTTGAATATTATGAACTCTCCGGTGACGAACATGTCTCTCTGTCTTGGGAGGGGCCAAAAATGAAAAAGCAATACCTTTCCGATAGCAAAACGAGCGGAGGGAGCAACCGAGGTGGGGGCGGAAACAGCATCCCGGTGATCGCTCCAGCAGGAGAGGCAATCATTTACCGTAATTTCATCGCAGGCACCGACCCTCGGGGCATTGGAGCAGGATACTCCGAGGGAGTGAATTTGGCCTTTAGCGCAGACTCTATGAGTCTAGATATGATTTGGAAAGGCGACTTCATTGATGGCGGACGCCATTGGATCAACCGTGGCCAAGGCTTCCAACCGCCAGCAGGCGAACAGGTGATTACTCTAAATCGCGGCATTCCATTTGCTGTCCTTGAGAGTCAGACCTCCAAATGGCCGAACGAGGCTGACCTAAAGATGCCACCTCGCTTCAAGGGCTATAGCCTCAACAAGCAACAACAGCCCACCTTTAAATATCACTTTGGCCCCGTAGCCGCACTCGATTATCCTAGCCCGAAAGAAGATGGGTCAGGATTCACTCGGACCATCACGATTAATGTTCCCTCGCCTGGCTCTGCAGGCGAGCAGCTTTACTTTCGGGTGTTAAGCGGTGGAAGCGTTCAAAGCGGTAACGAGAGGACCTTCAGCTTTGAGAACGATCTTTTCGTAAGCGTGCCTCTCTCCGAACTCCCTCCATTCACCCGTGAAAACGAACTCCTGATTCCAATTCCGCTCACCCCAGGTAAGCATAGTGTAACCATCGATTACACCTGGAAGTGATTAGATATTCCAAACTCAAAAAATTTAACACCATGAAAAACTTTATTCTCTCAGCCGCTCTCATCTCCACTGCTCTGGCAGACCCGCGCCAACCTGAATTCTACCTCCGCGAAGAAATTCCAATGCCGGAAGGCGAAGTTTTGGAGCTTGGAGGAATCGCTATTATGCCCGGCCAAAAAGTGGCAGTTTCCTCCCGACGCGGGGATATCTGGGTCTGCGAAGGCGCCTATGCAAAAGATCTTTCAGAGGTCAAATGGACCCTCTACGCAAGAGGCCTGCATGAGCCTCTCGGAATGTTCTATCGAGATGGATCACTTTTTGTGACCCAGCGCCCCGAAATTACAAAACTCACGGACACTGATGGTGACGGTAGAGCTGATAACTTCGAAACCGTAACCCACCATTGGGGAATTGACGGTGACTATCACGAGTACAATTTTGGATCTGATCCCGATAAAAATGGAGACGTTTGGGTCGTTCATTGCCTCACTGGTTCGGGAGGTGCGAGCCAAAAATCTCCATGGCGTGGGTGGTGTTATCGTTATAATCTTGATGGTACGGCTACCCCGACCTGCCCTGGTATTCGTTCTCCAGGAGGAATCGGTTTCAACAAATTGGGAGACGCATTTTACACCGACAACCAAGGACTCTGGAATGGATCTTCCTCCCTCAAATGGCTCAAGCCCGGCGGTTTCATGGGCAACCCAACCGGTAACAAATACGTTGATCTCGTTGACGGCATGGAAAAGCCGCCGAATCCAAAGAGTGATTCCCGTATGGTAATCGAACACGACAAGGATAAGCGGATCATCCCACCAGCCATCATTCTGCCACACGGAAAAGTTGGGCAATCTCCAACTGCCGTTATCTATGATAGCACTAACGGAAAATTCGGCCCTTTTAAAGGACAAGTCCTCGTCGGAGAGCAAACCCACTCTCAAGTCCAACGTGTCTACCTAGAAAAAGTCAAAGGACTCTACCAGGGTGCTGTTTGGAAATACCTCGAGGATTTCCGCTCAGGAATCGTTCCAGCTCGCATGGGTGACGACGCGACGCTCTTCGTTGGAGGAACAAATCGTGGATGGGGCGCCCGGGGGGGTAAGAACTTCACATTTGAGCGGGTGCGCTGGACCGGAAAAACGCCCTTTGAAATGCACGAGATGCATGCAAAGCCGGATGGCTTCACCATCTCCTTCACGGAGCCTATTAACGCAGCTTCTGCCAGAGATATGAAATCTTACAATTGTGAAGCCTGGACCTATGTTTACAAAAGTGGATACGGAAGTCCTGAGGTCGACAAGGTCACTCCGAAGATTGACTCGGTCACCGTTTCACCTGACCGAAAATCTATCAACCTTAAGGTTTCTGGACGGGTGCGCGGCCACGTCCATCACTTCAAACTTGACGGACTTAAATCAGCCAAAGGAGATTCTCTCTGGCACCCAGACGTTTACTACACCCTCAACGAGATCCCCGAGTAATCGGATCACCCTTCAATCTTAAAGCCACCCTTCAAACAGAGGGTGGCTTTCTTTTTGGAAAAGCTGTCCGGTTATCAAAATCCCATGTTGCACAGCCTGTTCTTTGCCCCATTATCACATTATGCGTCTTATCCTAGTCCCTCTTTGTTTCACTCTCCTCCATGCTCAGGAAAATAATAAGGAGGAAAAAAAAGAGGATTTCCCAAGCGTCGTAACCAAACAAGACACCGTCACCATTGCCGGTAGAAAAATCGACTACAAGGTCACCGCTTCCACCCTCTCCCTAAAAACAGCAAAAGACGAAGACCGTGCTTCTATTTTTCACGTCGCTTACGAGCGAATCGGTATGGCTGATCGCCACAAACGCCCGATTCTATTCGCCTTTAATGGAGGCCCCGGCTCGTCGGCAGTATGGCTTCACATGGGAGCCCTCGGCCCGCGCATAGTTCCGACTACACCAGACGGCACCAAAACTCTCCCCCCCCCTCTTACCGTCAAAGAAAACCCCCAATCGATTCTTGATGTCGCAGATATTGTTTTTATCGACCCGGTCTCGACTGGATTTTCACGGGCAGAGGGCAAAACCAAGGCTGACGAATTCCATGGAGTTAATGGAGACATCCGTTCAGTCGGTGATTTTATACGCCGCTGGGTGACCGAAAACGACCGTTGGGCCTCTCCAAAATATCTCCTTGGTGAAAGCTACGGTGGGATTCGTGCGGCCGGTCTTGCCAATCACTTGCAAGATGAATTTGGAATGTCCCTCAATGGGGTTGTTCTCCTTTCCTCTCTCATCGACTTCCGCACTCTTCGATCTAACGTTGCCGATGACCTTAGCTATTCGGTCTTCTTTCCCGGCCTCACAGCTACCTCCCACTACCATAGAAAGATTCAAGGCGATCGTAATGAACTTGTTGAGCAAGCCCGCGCCTTCGCCTTTACTACGTATTCCCAAGCTCTGTTAAAGGGAGCCGCGATCTCTGCGAAAGAAAAAAAATCAGTCGCCGACCAAATGGCCGCGTTTACCGGTCTCCCAGCTTCCCTTTTCGTCGAAACAAATCTGCGACTCTCTTCTTCCAGATTTCGCAAGGAACTTCTTAGGGAGGAAAGCAAAGTCCTCGGTCGCTTCGACGCCCGTATCGCTTGGCCCTCAACCTCTCCGGAAAGCGATTATCCAAGTTATGATCCCTCTTACTCCGTAGCTTATGGGGCCTTTTCGACAGCCATTAATGACTACCTTAGTCGAGACCTCGGCTGGGAAGGCCACCATCCCTATAAAATACTCACAAGTGATGTTCGCCCCTGGGATTGGGGAACAAGTAACAGCGTAGTCAATATGGCGCGCAACCTTGAGTCAGCAATGCGCGAAAACCCTGATCTTAGAATTCTGGTAATGTGCGGCCATACAGACTTGGCCACTCCACCCGCCAACATGCAATACTCTATCAATCATCTTTTTGAGATCCCCAACGAGCGCCGAATGGCCATCAAGTTCACATGGTATGAAGCCGGACATATGTTCTACCTCAACCAGCCAGATCTAGAAAAGATGCGCAAAGATTTGGTAAATTTCATCAAATAGAAATTTCTGCCACCCCCCAATTTTTCTTAGGGAGGATGGCAGTCCCACAAGGACTCGAACCTTGAATGACTGAACCAAAATCAGCTGTGTTACCAATTACACCATGGGACTGGATCCTTGTCTGCGCTTAAAAGCGTGCGGCGGAGAAATAAATTCAGTCCCGCGCCGTTGCAAGACCGAAATAGGCGGAAATCCTATTTTTATTCAGCTCGACTGTCTTCCGAGGCTCCTCTTTCCACTGTAGGATCGATTTGTGTCGAAAAAGCATACCCAGCGCTAATGCGACTGAGCAAGCTTTGTCAAAATCGAAACCAGAGAAGCCAACCCTTGACCTCTTCTCCAAAAACCAAGAGGTTCAACTCCTCTCATGGATTACGGAACGCTCATCGAAAAACGCAAAGCACGCCTTACCGAGATTGAAAAACTGATGGAAGATCCGGGGTTTTTCAACGACCAGAGAAACTCGACTCAATACATGCGCGAGCACCGCTCTCTAAAAAAGCTCATGGGACTCTGGGATGAATTCCAGCAAATCACTAGGGATATCGAAGGTAACGAGGAACTCGCCAAAGGCGATGACGAGGAATTTTCCGCGATGGCCGAAGACGAACTTCCCGCTCTCAGGGAGCGTCACGAGGTTTTAGCTCAGGAAGTTCAATACGCGCTCCTTCCCAAAGACGAAACCGAAGACCGCGATGCCCTTCTCGAAATTCGGGCTGGTGCCGGAGGCGATGAAGCCTCCCTTTTCGCCGGCGAACTTATGAACCTCTACCAGCGCTACACCGAAAAGCGCGGCTGGAAATGTGAGCATCTTGAAAGTTCACCCTCCGACGTTGGCGGTTATAAGGAAGTGGTCCTCAAAATCACTGGTGAGGAGGTTTTCCGCTACCTGAAATACGAGTCCGGTGTCCACCGTGTTCAGCGCGTCCCCGCAACCGAAACCCAGGGTCGTATCCACACTTCTACCGTCACTATCGCAGTTCTACCCGAAGCCGAAGAGGTCGATGTTCAGTTAAAGCCCGATGAACTGCACATCCAGGCCACTCGTTCTGGTGGCCCCGGAGGACAGCACGTGAATACCACTGACTCCGCTGTTCAGGTGACCCACCTCCCAACCGGTATTCAGGTCAAATCCCAAGACGGTCGGTCCCAGACCCAGAACAAAGAAAAAGCCCTGCAAATCCTGCGTGCCAAACTCTTCGAAGCTGCTCAACGCGAAGCTCAAGAAAGCTACTCGGCTCAGCGAAAATCTCTTATCGGCTCAGGCGACCGTTCCGAGAAAATTCGCACTTATAACTTTCCTCAATCCCGCGTTACGGATCACCGCATCAATCACACCTCTCATAATATGGAAGGAATTATGACCGGTGACATTAACGAATTCACCGATCACCTCCAAAAAGCTGAAATGGAGCAACGTCTTGCAGAAGAAGAATTAGGGTAAACTCCTAACATTCATTCACAACTTATTCACAGAAGAATTGCGAGCCCTATTATGACGACGATCCTCGATGTCCTCGAGAAAGGCACTGCTTTCCTCGAAAAAAAAGGGATTGGCGAGCCCCGGCTTAACATGGAGCTCATGGTTGCTTATGAATTGGGTATCAAGAGGATGGATCTCTATCTTCGCTTTGACCAACCACTCGAAAAAGCAGCGCTAGCCTCCCTTAGAAAAAAACTAAAAAAACGTAGCGAAAGCTTTCCACTTCAACACATAAACAAGGTTGTTCACTTTGGTAATTATGAATTCTTCTGTGATCACCGCGCCTTGATCCCCCGTCCAGAAACCGAAGAACTGGTCGATCTTGTGAAAAAGCAATTATTTACAAAACCTGCCCGTATTCTTGATATCGGTTGTGGTTCCGGCGTTCTCGGACTAACCCTTTCAAGAGAGTTGGGCCCAGATTGTGAACAACTAACTCTAGCAGACTTATCCACAGAAGCCCTCTCGCTTTGTGAACAAAATCGCAAGGCCCTCGAAGTAGAAGCAAAGCTAATTGAGAGTAATCTCTTTTCAAATATTACCGGAAACTTTGATCTCATTGTAGCCAACCTTCCCTACATAGCAGAGGGAGAACGTGGGAAACTAGAGCCAGAGGTTCTTCACGACCCCGAAATAGCTCTTTTCAGTGGTCCAGATGGACTAGACCTTCTCCGTCCCTTCTGCGCCGAGTGCAACGCTTTTCTCAATACTGGGGGAATCGTGGCTTTGGAAGTCGGCTATGATCAGGGCGCAATCGTAGCCGGTTTTCTTCGGGAAGCTGGACTCACCAATGTCTCGATCGGAAATGATCTCAATGGAATCCCCCGCTTTCCCCTTGCACAGAAGGCTTAAAAAGCTCACTTCAATTCCCCTAACAAAAACGGACTATGGACAAACTTCTCGTGCACGGCGGCACCTCTCTCTCCGGATCCATTAATATTTCCGGATCGAAAAACGCGTCCCTTCCCATTCTTGCAGCAGCCCTTCTGACCGATCAGCAAGTTGTCATTGAACGCGTACCCGATGTCTCCGACACCAATTATATGCTTCAAATTCTCAGTGC
The DNA here is from genome assembly GCA_002420315.1 of Akkermansiaceae bacterium UBA5688. GTDB lineage: Bacteria > Verrucomicrobiota > Verrucomicrobiia > Verrucomicrobiales > Akkermansiaceae > SW10. The sequence continues at coordinate 4,937 of DIHU01000004.1, read as the reverse complement.
CCTCGGCTGTGAGGTCGAACGCTACAGTGGCACTGTCAAAATTACTGCAGCAGACATTCACCCGGAGGCGCCCTACGAGATCGTTCGAAAAATGCGGGCTTCTATTTGTGTCATGGGGCCCCTTGTAGCGCGACTCGGGCGAGCGAGCGTTTCTATTCCTGGTGGATGTGTGATTGGTGACCGTCCCATCGATCTTCATTTGAAAGGACTTCAGGCTATTGGTGCCAACATCGATACCGAAGGAGGTAATATTCTCATCGAAGCCAAGGAAGGACTCGAAGGCCAGGAAGTTGATCTTAGCGGGAAGCACGGCCCCACTGTCTTAGGAACCGATAACCTGCTAATGGCTGCAGTCCTCACCGAGGGAATTACGGTTATTGAATCAGCCGCGTGTGAACCCGAGGTTGTCGACCTCGCCAATTTCCTCATCTCGATGGGAGCCAAGATCGAAGGGGCTGGCACCCGTCGGATTACGATCCAAGGAGTGACTTCTCTGGGTGGAACTCACCATACTGTAATCCCTGATCGCATTGAAGCTGGAACCTTTATGGTTGCCGGCGCGATGGCGAGCCAATCAGGAATCACCCTAAACCGTATTTGCCAAGATCAGCTTACCAGAGCCACGCAAAAACTCATAGAAGCCGGCCACCTCGTGAAATTTAACAAAACCGGAGACAGTGTCACAGTCCAGCCCGGGGATGCTCCAAGCGGCTGTTCTATCACCACTGCTCCTCATCCTGGATTCCCCACCGACATGCAGGCGCAATTCACAGCCATGTTTGCAACGACGCCCGGCATCTCTGTTATTGAAGACACCATTTTCCCTCAACGCTTTATGCACTGCGCCGAGCTCACCCGTATGGGAGCAGACATCAATGTCGACAATGGAACAGCTGTTGTTCATGGAATAAACCAACTCAGCGCGGCGCCTGTTATGGCTTCCGACCTACGTGCCTCTGCAGCACTCGTTCTTGCTGGATTAAAAGCCAAGGGCACTACCGAGATCAATCGTCTTTACCACATCGATCGTGGCTACGAAATGATCGACGAAAAACTTCTCCAACTTGGCGCAAAAGTGGAGCGTACTCGCGGCAGCGCATGATCCTCTAGCTTGCGGTAGCAGACCATTCCTCTTAAAATTTCGACGCAAACAGCTATCCAATGACGAAGTTTCTGTCTCTCTTTTTAGGCGGCCTAATAACCGCAAACGCAGACCTCGTTGCGCACTATGCTCTCGACGAAACCGACACGACCACGAGTATCGTCCAAGATTCCCTCAAGCAGAACGATGGTATCCTAATTGGAAGCAGTAGTCCTGCCAAAGATTTCAAAGCCCTTCATGGAACTGGCTATGACTTCCCTCTTCGCTCCGGCTTTCGCGTCAATCCTTCTCCCGAAGTCCAGCCCACGGATCAATTCACCATCACTTGGTGGTTTCGTCCAACGACTCTAAATGCCTTCGACCGTTTTTACGAGACTCTCTCAGGCACCGGAAAAAACGGTTCCGGGATTCGCATCGATCTCGGAGGAAACGGGCGCCAAGTCCGAGCCCTCCTTCGCGATGGCAACGGATCTACCGATACCGCGGTCACCAGCCCCTTGACTCTCACAGCCGGAGCTTGGTACTTCTTTGCGCTCCGTTACGACTCGCTGAATAATTTTTGCAAAGTCACTGTTCTTCGTGATACCGGCGGTGACATTACCGCGTCAAGCATTAGCGCTTCTACAACCACCAAGACTTCTCTCGGAACTGACACAATCACACATAACACTGGCGTGTTTTTTGCTGCAGACGACGCCGGTGCAGCAAGTTCAAACGATTTTGGAGGCGCCATGGATGACATCGCCATCTTTCAAACTAAAGACGACTTCGGAGTTCTTTCAGATACTGATCTTGCCAAGGTTTTCAACAACGGAGCCCTCGCTTTTGACCCACCGGCCCCACGTCCTACTATCAATTCTTTCACCGTAAACCTAAGCGGTTTTGACTCCGGCGACTCCGTCGTTCTTAGATGGGATACCACTGCTGCCGACTCAGTAGAAATCACGCCCAACGTTGGTCCTGTCAACGCAACTGGCTCAGCCAATTTCACCGCGACACTCACCGAAATCTACACACTCACTGCGACCAACGCCGAGGGGGCGACGAGTGCCACCGTCCAAATCACCGTCGATGGATTGGCTCTCGCACCAAAAATTAGTGAATTCGTTGCAAGTAATTCATCCTTCGATGATGGAGATGGCAACTCCAACGACTGGATAGAGATTCACAACCGCAATACCACACCATTTGACATCTCTGGCTATCACCTTACGGACGATCCTGCCAATATGACCAAGTGGTCCTTTCCGACCAACACCATTTTGGATGGTAATGAATACTTCGTAGTCTTCGCTTCAGGCTCCGACAAAACGGATTCAGCAGGAAATCTCCATACGAGCTTTAACCTCAGCGCCAATGGCGAATACCTCGCCTTAATTTCACCCGATGGCACCACGATTATGCAAGAATTCCCCCCAACCTACCCTCCTCAAAAAACCGATACCAGCTACACCTCAGAGGGCTTTCTTTCCCTTCCAAGCCCAGGGTCCCCAAATACCGGGATCGCACAACAAGGATATGTCCGGGACACCACTTTCGACGTCGATCGCGGACACTATAAGGAGCCTTTTGACGTCACCATTGAAACCGGCACTCCGGATTCAAAAATTTACTATACCCTCGATGGAACTCACCCTACTCCTGACAACGGCAGTCTCTATAGCGGCCCTATTACCATTTCGACTACCACTATCCTTCGAGCAGCCGGCTTTAAGGATAACTTTATTCCTACCAACGTCGACACCCAGAGTTACATCTTCCTCAACGACATCGTCAATCAATCTAACAATCCTCCTAATACAACATCCACGTGGGCTGGTCGAATTGCTGACTACGAGATGGACCCTCAAATCGTCGACGACCCAAAGTATGCCGATAAGATTATTCCGGCACTCCAAAAATTCCCCTCCCTCTCCCTCACGATCGCGCCCGATGACTTTTACGGACCCAACGGAATTTACCAAAATCCTCAGAGCGAAGGTTCGCTTTGGGAGCGCCCTGTCTCAGCTGAACTCATTTCTCATGATGACTCCGAGTCCGGGTTTAAAATAAACGCCGGGCTTCGTGTGCAAGGAGGAAGCAGCCGAAATCCAGACACTCCAAAGCACAGTATGAGCCTCCGCTTCCGAACTCAATACGGTGCCGGAAAACTGCGTTACCCTCTTTACCGCAATTCCCCAAAAGGTCGGAAAGCAACGAGAAGATTTGATACCTTACAACTCCGCTCAAACTACAACTACGGCTTCTCCCACCGTCACTTCTGGCAATGCGATAAAGCCCAATATAATCGAGACCAATTCACCAACGATGTTTTTATGGAACTGGGAAACATCGGAGTTCACGGACGCTGGACCCATCTTTACATAAACGGAATTTATTGGGGATTATATCATCTCCATGAGCGTCCCGATCAAGACTTCATGGAAGCCTACTTCGGCGGTGAGGACGAGGACTATGATGCCATCAATAAAGGCCAAGCCCAGTTTGGGTCCACCGCTCGATACAACACTATGGCTTCGATTTCCCGCAACAATATAGCAAGCAACTCTGTTTACGAGATCCTACAAAGCCATCTCGATATAGATTCCTTCATCGACTACATGATACTTAATTTCTTTATCGGTAATAATGATTGGGATGGCAATAATTGGCGAGCCGCAGGTATGGGCCCGACCGGCATACCATTCCACTACTTCCCATGGGATTCTGAATTTGCCATCTCAACAGCCCGCAATAGTCCTGCGTACCTCAATATCGCAGGAGCACTTAACATCAACGTCACAGGACGTAATAATCGTAACAACAGAGCCTCTGGCATTCATCAAGATCTCACAAAAAATGCAGAATACCGACTGCGCTTCGCCGACCGGGCACACTCCGCACTCTTTAATAACGGACCTCTTTCCTCCACCGGAGCCACTGCAATTTGGCGACGCCGCTCCGATGAAATGGACGATGCGATTGTCGCCGAGTCAGCCCGATGGGGAGACTACCGAAGAGATGTTCAGTCCGCGGGCGGATGGCAGAAGTCAAGCTACGAGCTCTACACCAAAGACGATCAATATCTTGCCACACAGGAATATATTATCGAAACCCACCTCCAACAACGACCCGCAATTCTCCTCAATCAGCTTCGAGCCCGGAATCTCTATCCGTCTGTTGCCGCTCCCGTCTACAGCCAAACCGGAAACTCACTCACTATAGAAAACCCCAACGGAGCAGGCTCAATTTTCTATACCACCGATGGTTCAGACCCACGTGATCCAAGTGCCTCGACTTATTCAAACGCCGTAACTCTCGCCGCAAGCGCGACTTACAAATCACGCGTCCTAAAAAACGGGGTTTGGTCCGCCCTACAATTAGCCGATATCATAACAGGGACTCCCGCCAACGCCACTAACCTCGTGATTTCTGAACTCTACTACAACGAACCCGGATCAGCCGAAGAAAACGAATTTGTCGAACTCACCAATATCTCCAATAATGAGATCGACCTGAGCAACCTGACCTTCAGCACCGGGCTCACTTACACCTTTCCTCTAAACACGACCCTCTCACCACGAGGTCGACTTACGATCGGAACAAATGACTACGAGGGTAGTCTCGATAACGCAGGCGAAAACATCACACTAACCGATGCTTCGGGCACCATCATTGAAAGCTTCAATTTCGATGATACCCCCCCTTGGCCTCAAGCCAGCGACGGCGAAGGATTCAGCCTCGTTCGCATTAGCCCCTCGTCGCAACTTGATCCCAACCTACCCTCAAGCTGGCGAGCCTCAACAACAGTGGGGGGAAATCCAGGGGGATCAGACGCAACCATTTTCTCCGGCGG
>DIHU01000089.1:511-5136 GCA_002420315.1 Akkermansiaceae bacterium UBA5688 | reverse complement strand
GTGAGACTCTCGAATTTAATGCTCCGACCGAGGCAGGCGAATACAACTTCATTTGCACTTTTCCGGAACATGCTCTCTTGATGCGTGGCATCATGATTGTGAAGTAGCTATTGGTTAGCCCATTTTCAAAGCACGGAAGGCAGACTTCCGTGCTTTTTTGTTTTTGGCCAGTAGCCAAAGATTTTGGAGTCTGGCAAAATCAATAACAATTGAACGGTCTAAGCCGACTTAAGATTGACTGCGGAGTTATTTTAATCCTGCCAACTTGCGAGCTCTTGAGACGCTGGATTCATCGAGTTGTGCGGCAGTTGCTCGAATCGTTTTTCCAGTTTCAGTGACAAAAAGATAGATTTTTTCGTCCTCAACAGCGACGAGTTTAGCTTTGATTTCGGTTCCGGCAGAACTCTTCCAACTTTCGAGTTGGCTACCCTGGATCTTGATGACGACTGTGGGCTTCCCCTCACCGAAAAAAGTGCCGTCTTTCTTCGCCTTGGACACGCCATCTCGGGCAGGCTTGAAAATTGTTCCATATTTTTGGCTTTTCATCGCGGGATGATCGTAACGACCAAAAATTTTGGTCACACCCGGATCGGTAAAGATGACGATAGGAATCGACGCTCCTCCAGTACGATAGGCATTTTTGATAAGATCTGGAAGACCGGCGGTTTCCGAGACATCAACGATAATACTCTTTGAAAATCCGAGGACTGCTTTGCTGGCCGACACACTGACGGCTCCTGGACAATCTACTCAGGTCGCAGTCATTTTTTTCTCGGCAATCACGAAAGCAATAGGTTGCTTTGCTTTAGACGCTTTTTTCTGAACTTCATCGAGTTGCGCAAGATTATGAGTATCTCTTGGAATCTTGAATGCTCCCGCGTAGGAGGTAAAGCTGAGGATCAGGGTAAAAAGAAGTTTCATGGGCTGGGGAAACCATAGAATTTCTTTGGTCGAGAGCAAGTCCCTGGTTTATTCGCTGAGAAATAGGAAATGCCCGCGGAACACTGGAGGGAAGGGAAGATGATAATTCTCTTAGATCAAAAAAATCTAGACCAACTACTGTGAGGCTTCACGCTTTTCAGGTGCGTGCGGATGGTTTTTAATGTCATCATGTTAAGCGTTGAAATTTCCTTCATCGGAACAGCGAGAGTGAAGGTCCGTGGAATTTTAGGGGCTTCAAATACCTAACTCTAGGCACTGATGGTGGAAGTGATTGGATTTGGTTTGGCCGGAGCTTGTGTAGCCTTGCAGCTACAGCGTGCCGGGTATGATGTGCGTGTTATTGATGACGGTTGCAAGGGGAGCTCGCAGGTGGCGGCTGGCCTAGTTAATCCGGTTGCTGGTCGTAATTTTGAACCCAGTTGGGAGGTTGAAAAAGCTTGGGGAATCGCGCTTCCGTTTTACCAGAGTTTGGGTAGTTCTCTCTTCCATTCGTTACCCATTTTGCGCTTGTGGTTTGATGATACTGACCGATCGAAGTTTGAGCGTAAACGTGAGCTTGTGAGGCCATGGATCGCAAATGTTACCGATGAGGGTGTTCTGTGGAAACAAGGAGGCTGGCTGGATTGCCTCAGGTTTCTGAAGGTGGCCCGTGAGGAGTTTTTGGCTAAAGGTGGTGAGTGGCGTAATACGCCGGAGGGAGGTCTACAGATTTGGTGTGCAGGAGCCTCGGGGCTCATGCGAAATGACTTTTTGGATGTCGAACACCGAAGCGCGAGGGGGGAGATTTTGACCGTTCGCATTCCGGATTGGGGTGAAAGTCGTATTCTTAATCGAGCTGGCTGGGTTATTCCAATTGGTGGAGATTTCTACCGAGTTGGTGCTACTTACGATTGGGATCAATTGGAAATTGGGGTTACTGAAAAAGGTAAGCAAAAGATAGAAAGAATGCTGAAAACTTTCACGAAATGTGATTATGAAGTGGTCGACCATGTGGCCGGCATCCGTCCGATCATTAATCGGAGTATGCCGACTATAAAATACCAGAAAGGTAAAGGCTGGATGGTTAATGGTTTAGGTTCAAAGGGCGTTATCTATGCCCCCCGGGTTGGGCTCGAAATGATTGAAAGATTAAGCTAATAATTTTAAGATATAAAGTTTCGTCACCGGGGACCCCCAGACTTCAAAGGATCCATGTGATTTTATTATTGCAATAAAATTGCATTAACTCAGGGTTTTGAGGTTGCTTTCACTCTGTGAGTTAGTCCCTCTGTTTTTAGATAAACGATCGTTCTAAGAAAAGCAACTTAGGAAGAATCGCTAAACTGACGGTCAATCTTACTTTCTCGCAGCGTTAATTATAGAGATTTAAAGAGAAGTATTATCGTTATGAAAGAAGGACGTCCGATTCTTGAAATGGAGCGACCATTTTTTCGGGAGTTTTTGGTTTCGTTGATTGTTTCATTTTTAATTGTCGGCGCTCTTTTTGGGATCTTGGCAATTATCTCAATCTCCCTTGTCACAGCTCTTCAAATTGTTGAACCGAGTGAACTGGTCGTCGAGTATTCAAAGGAGAGGGAAAAGTTGGAGAAAGTAGAAGCAGTTTCGAAAAATCACGAATTTTCTCCGAGTGTTTCTGAAGCTCCGGTTTCATTTGTTCCGCTTGAGCAGCAACTTGTGCAGTCACCCAAAGCTATTCCTGCTCCCGAACTTGAAGAAATACCTTTGATGGACGACCTAGCTTGGTCTGATGAAACTTTTGAACCTTGGGATGAAGAAAAGAAGCCTGAGGTAAAACCCGAACCGCAGGTGGTTCGAAAGCCTCCTTCTAAAAGTAATCCAAGCTCTGCGAAGGTGGTTTTCCGCAGTTCACCCGTCTACCCTAGTTTGGCGCGGCGATCAGGTATTGAAGGTAAGGTAATCGTTTTAGTAGTGGTGACGCCTTCTGGACGCGTTTCAAATGCCAGGGTGGGATCAAGCAGTGGAAATGGATTGCTAGATGCAGCGGCTTTGAAGGCGGCAAGACTCTACCGGTTTACACCAGCTAAGAATGTTGCTGGGCAAGGGGTGTCAACGAAAACGGCCATTCCTTTTATTTTCCGTTTGAAATAAGTTAGGAGTTTTTGATGACGTGGCTGCCATTGCATATCGATTCAAATTTTCTGTCGTGATTGCGAAAGTTGTCTGGTGGCAGTAAGGATTTTTCACATTCATTGTCTTTGATCAGGTGAGAGGTCGCAACATTCATAAGGAGAATTGAAAGCTTTTGTAGGTTAGGATTTTGATTTTACGGCAGAGAAAGAAACGGTTGCCGATCCACCAGATCGGGTGGATTATTTAGATATGAATGACAACGAGGTCCAATGTCCATCTTGTGGCGAGTGGTTTACCATCTCGATGGTGGCACCCGAGGATTATGGTGGTCAGATAGATTATGATTGTGAAGTGTGTTGACGCCCGCTGACGCTTTCGGTCGATGAGCAGGGTAGGGTAAGCGCGAGTGAGAGCTTCTAGATGAGCGATTTGGTGTCAGTAGTTTTACCAGTGGGCCCTGGAGTTTCTGATGCGGGTCTGGCTCTTGATGATTTATTCGGCCAGACCTATGAAAATCTCGAGGTGGTGGCGGTATTGAACGGTTGTCCCGAATTTGTGAGAGGTGATTTTTTGGGTCGAAAGGATCGACGATTCAGGGTGATCGATTTGGGGAATAAACCGAGCTTATTGAATGCGCTCGACCTAGCGGTCTCTAAAAGTCGAGGAAGGTGGTTGGCGAGGATGGATGCGGATGATCGGTGTGACTCCACAAGGATTGAAAAGCAGGTTGAGTTCCTGGAGGTAGGTGAGTATGAGGTGGTGAGTTGTGGAATTTCGCTTAAGGAAGCAATGGGTGATGGAATGCACCGGTATGTTGATTGGGTGAATGGTTTGGACACTCCAGAGAAGGTTTCGCGGGAGCGATTCATAGAGAGTCCGGTTGTGCAACCCACCGTAATGATGACAAAGAGGTTGTTTGAGGAGGCTGGGGGGTATCTGCGGAACGGTTTTGCAGAGGATTACGATTTATGGCTGCGCTTGCTGGAGCATGGCGCACGGTTTGGAAAGATACCGGAGTTGCTCTATGATTGGTATGATCGACCGAATCGGTTGACCCGGAGCGATTCGCGATTTGAACACAAGATGATGCTGGCATTAAAAGCCGATGCCTTGGCTCGCCTTCCAGAAATCCGGGAGAAGGGAGTGGTGATTTCAGGAGCCGGACCGATTGGAAAGGTATTGGGTCGCGAGTTAATTTCGAGGGGAATTAGTGTGCGAGGATATTTTGAAGTGAGTCCCAAGAGGATTGGAAGTACGTGCCAAGGAGCCCCAATCGCGGGCCCGGAGGAATTCGGGAGCCGCTGGCGGGATTCTATTTTACTGGCAGCAGTGGGAGCCGGTGGTGGGCGATTCAAAATCAGAGAATTGGCCAATGAGGCAAGTTTTAGGGAAGGGAGGGACTTTTGGTGCTGTTGCTAAGTAGAGGGGAGGATTTTTGTGGAAAGTCAGAGATTTCGGCTTGCCAAATGTCGCTGTCTGACACAGTTTCCCGCCCTTGAAGTGACGGGGAGTAGCTCAGCTTGGTAGAGCGCTGGTTTTGGGAACCAGATGTCGCAGGTTCGAATCCTGTCTCCCCGACCACTTTGTTTTTG
>DIHU01000089.1:0-178 GCA_002420315.1 Akkermansiaceae bacterium UBA5688 | reverse complement strand
GACTGCCAACTATGGCAGTCTTTTTTATGGACCAAAGAATGTTGAATTCTTTTTACGGATCATGTTCTTTGGTCTCGTCCAGCCTTGGCCAGTAGGGTTCGGCTTCAGCCAGACCGGCCCAATTTGCCATCCGAGAACTAGGGTGGTTCAGATGGAAAGCCGACAGATTAGTTAATGT
>DIHU01000172.1:801-32383 GCA_002420315.1 Akkermansiaceae bacterium UBA5688 | reverse complement strand
CTTCCGTCAATCTTGAGGATTTGAAAAAATAGCCTTTGTCGCCTCTTCAACCAACATAGCAGCAAGAGATTCAGTCACCTCGTCTAACTGCTCTACTGAAACCTTCAGCTCAGCTACCTTCCGTTCTTCAATTGCTTTCTCCACTCGCTCTCTAGCCTCCTGAATTCGAGCAATCTCTTTGGGTGTTAACAAAGAACCGGCCTGCTCCAAGGCAACCTCAACAGCTGGAAGAAGCTCCTCAGCTTTTAATCGCGACTCCTCGAAGACTCGTGCGTTCATATCCTCAAAAGCAAACTCAACACTCTCACTCACCATTTGCTCCACCTTAGCTTCCTTTACATCGACCGCCGCGCTTCCGATTTTAATAACAGTATCAATATTACTCGCTACGTCCCTAGCCAAAACCGACAAAATTCCATCAGCATCGATTCGAAACTCTACTCCGACCCGGGCTTGTCCCCGGCGATCAGGTTCAAACCTGACCTCGAAAGATCCCAGCTCCCAATTGTCTTTTGCCAACTCTCTTTCTCCCTGCAAAACCTTAACCTTCATTGACTCTTGCCCTTCTGCTGCGTTAGTAAACATTTCGCCAGCTCTGCAAGGAATCGTGGTATTTCTAGGAATTAATACGTTCATCAAGCCACCCATCGTCTCGATCCCAAGACTGAGAGGAGTTACGTCTAGCAAAAGAACTTCACGAATAGTCCCGGCAAGAATACCAGCCTGAATCGCCGCCCCTCTTGCAATCGCCTCATCTGGATGCTGGCTTAAGTCAGGTTCTTGTTCAAATATCGCGGCCACCCGATCCTTCACCATCGGTATTCGGCTGCTCCCTCCAACCATTACGACAGCAGCGAGATCTTTACCCGTCACCTCCGCATCCAACATCGCTCTTCGGCAACACGACTCCATTCGAGCCAAAAAAGGCTTCATTAACCCTTGGAAAGCCTTCCGGGATACCGGCACTTCGCCAGTGAATGGAATTCTATAAGTAGCCTCCTCCGCATCGCTAAGAGCTAACTTAACACGGCGACCCTCAGATATCCACTGCACCTTCTCCATGGCCTCAAAGTCACGAAGATCACGATCAAACTTTCTTGCAGCGAACTCAGCGATCACCTCATCAAACTTATCTCCACCTAAATCAGTATCACCAGAAGTCGAAGAAACTTCGAAAACGCCTTCCCTCATTTCCAGAACCGAGACATCAAAAGTTCCACCACCAAGATCGAACACTGCAACTTGCGAACTCTCGTCTAATCGGTCTAGTCCGTAGGAAAGGGCAGCCGCCGTAGGCTCGCTTAGGATACGAACGACCTCTAATCCAGCAAGCCGCCCTGCCTCTTTAGTTGCAGCACGCTGTCCATCATGAAAATAAGCTGGAACAGTTAGAACGGCCTTAGTTACTTCAGTTTCAAGACGGTTCTCGGCAATCTGCTTGAGCACTGCCAAGATCTCCGCTGACACCTCCTCAGGAAGCTTCGGTCCTGCAGCCGTATTGATACGCCCATCCGGAGTCAATCGCCCTTCCGATTCACTCGCTCTTCTCCCAATTAAACTCTTTACACTTGTGTGGACCTCTTCGATCCCAGCAAAACGCAACGCTTCATGCCCGACCTTAATTTCACCCTTTTTTGAATACCAGACTGCACTGGGAACGAGTGACCGACCTTCCAAATCAGCCAGCAAAAGAGGGAAGCCAGAGTCCACCACAGCCACAGCTGACTGGGTCGTTCCTAAATCAATCCCGATAATCACTTCACTCATGATGGGGATTTAAGACCAAGTTACCCTCCGAGCAAGGCCTCAAAAAGCTTTCCATTCGCTTCCCTCAGTTGCGCTGCCCATTTCGTCAAGAAGATCAAACCGCGAGCAACCTCGCTCATCTCAACCTCACATTCACTCCACCCTCTTTTATCAAAACTCTTAAAACGCGAGACCATTGCGTATTTCAACTCGTTCAGGTTGCTGATAACCTCTTCTAGATCAGCCTTCAAGCCTGGAACACGTGCATCTAAGACCGCTTTACCTAGGCTACTCAGCGCCTTCGATCGCTCGGACACAAAAGAATCAACCTTCTGTAAAACCGAGGCAACATAGGAAAAGTGCTCCATCACTTTATCCGGGATTTCTCCACGTTCATCAAAAGAAAGCCCCTCACATTCAATTGCAGCCCGCACGCGCTTTGCGGGAGAGTTTAAAATTTCGCCAGCTAAACGGATTTTTAAAAATAAATCCTGATCGCCCCCGTTATCCGGATGATGAATTTGACTAGCCTCCAAAAGCAAACGGTCAATTTCCGCGTCTTCCAAATCGAGCTTTCTAGGAACCCCAATTAAAGCGAATGGATCCATCATGCTGCAAAACTTTCACCACAGGAACAAGTCACCACCGCATTTGGATTGCTGACCTTAAACCCTCCCTGCTGAAGATCATCGGAGTAATCAAGCTCGCTACCACTTACAAAAAGAGCACTTTTGGGATCAATCACCACGTTCACGCCATTACTTGAAACCATAATATCACGATCCCGAGGCCCATCTACCAGGTCCATTTGATATTGAAGTCCACTGCAACCACCACCTACTACGGCAATCCGAAGGGCCCCCACGTCTTTCCCCTGCTTTTTCCAGAGCCCTTGCAAATGTTGCGAGGCTCTCTCCAAAACTTTGACCAACTTCTCGTTCCCTATGGTATAACCCGCCTTCACGATTTTGACGGACCTTAACTAATGATCGGCTCTTCGCAACTCCTGAAACCCATTTGACCTCTAACCTCCTAAAAACTCTTAGTATCAAATCATAATTTTCTGAATTGAAGAAAACCACCAAAGCTAATTTTGAGACGACTTCTCATTGAACTATTTCACCCCAATGACCGCCCACTAAACCTTGGTTAAGCCTGGCTTAAGCTTTATCAAACTAGACTTACTCCGGGAGCCAGTCTGAATCGAAACGTTATTTGTAGCAAACCCAATAGCCTTGCTTAAACCTCAATTCGGATCAACCCACTCGACCCAAAATAAAAAAAGATCGATTTCCATTTGCATCAAGTTCTTTAATCGTCGACGATGTTTGCGCAATCATGAGTAATTATCGATTAGTTTTTGCCTCGATCATGATCGGCCAACTAAACGCCGAGACCATTTACACTATTCCACAGGGATATACAAAGGTGACTATTGCCGCTGCCAGCTCTGATATAGAGCCGACTATTACGGGTATTTCGGTCACTCTATTGAACGATCTTGAATTTGCTGCGTCTGCAACAATCAATAATGATTACGGGACTGATCCTAGTAATAGCACACAAACTCTGGCGATCACCGGGCAGAATTGGTCTCCTGACCAATGGACCGGACAGCCACATCTCGCATACATTACCGATGGCGATGGAGCAGAAGAAGCTTTTCTAATTTCTTCGAACACTGGTAACGGTCAGCTTACTCTTCTCACGACATTTGACCTTCTCGGCGATAAGGATTCTGAAGCACCTGGAATTCAAAACCGCTTCCCTTCATCCACTACTGTTAAAATTCGCGGTGCTAATACAATTGGATCAATTTTTTCATCAAAAATTGCAGAATTTGCCGCTGACGATCGAGTTTTTGTGTGGGACGGATCCGAATGGTTATCTTTCCAAAAGAATGGTTTCGGAAACTGGGCTTTAGCATCTAATCTTTTTGGCAACGAAAATGATACGGTAATCTTCCCCGATGAGGGGATGTTCATATTACGAAGCACTACGAGTGCAATTGAATTGACTCTCTTTGGAGAAGTTCCAGCTGTCCCTCAAATTTCGACCATCACAAAAACAAAACTCCTGTCGACCCGTATTCCTGTTGAAACCACCTTGGCTGAGCTTGGGATAAACGACAGCCTCTGGAAAAGCGATGATCGTCTCTATATTTGGAATGGAAGTAGCTGGGATGCGTATCTTGTAAATGGGTTTGGTAATTGGGCACCAGCTAACAATCAATTTGGCAACTCGAACACCCTTGCAATCTCCGCTAACACAGCAATTTTTGTAAACCGGGAAACTGAGGTAGACGGGGCGGAGGGAATCATTTCTGCGCCGCTCCCCTATGACCCACTGTCCGAATAAGCTTTTAATTGATCTAGAAAACTCCCCACTTAGAAGCCCCGAAAACTTTGAAAATAAAAATAACAACATCTGTAGCTTTAGCTTTCCTAGCCAATTCAACTAATGCGGCCTCCGTTTCAATTGGAGGCGGGGCGTTTGCAAACTTACTTGATGTATCCGGCAATAATCTTCCTACTGGCTCGCAGATTCAAGTCGGATACTTTTTGGGGGTAGCACCTTCAAAAAGTGGCGATGACTTCACTAGTGTAGATTGGGATTCTTTCAACCCCTTCCTCGGAGTTGGCTCATCAAATCCGAATGAGGTGATCGAAACCTTCGACGCTGGCGGCGGATTCGAGTCAGCCTTTCAAATCAGTTCTACGCTTGATACTAGCCTTGGCGACACACTTCCTCTCGGCTTTCCAGTGCGGTTGGGGTTCCGCATCTTCAACACGACACAAAACTTGATTGAGGGAGCCCCATATAATACCGTTGTTCGCGATGTTTCGACATGGATTTTCAATGATCCTGCAATTGTAACCAACCAACCTCCGACTCCGTCGATTTCTAGTACCGATGATCCATTAATGTTTTGGGAAGATAGCGTAAACCCGTTTCGAACTTCAATTGGAGTGGCTGTCCCCGAACCTGGTAGTCTTATGTTGGTTCTGCTCGGGGTCTCATTATGTGCGGGACGTCGAAAGCGCCCATAATCTTTTAATAGAAATTCAAAGCTTTAAAGCTGTTCTAAATATTAAGAAGGAGGACTCCCTTATTCATCTAACATATCTGACATCGCACTAAAGAAGCCTCGAAGCTCCTCCTCGGAAGCCTCAGCACCCATGATATCTTCATAGCCTTCCTCATGAATCCAATCAGGGTTTAATTCCCGGATGAAACTACTTGCCTCACAAGCTTCTTCCTTTCCCCACTTCACTCGCGTCGCGCAGTAAGTCATCGTCATCTTCACCTGCGCCCTAGTTATGCCCACATAGAGAAGCCGCCTCTCTTCATCACGTGTTCCTTCTTCGATACTTCTTTTATGAGGAAGAATCCCCTCTTCGAGGCCGACCAAATAAACTACCGGATACTCCAAACCCTTAGCCGCATGAAGTGTGATGAGAGTCACGCCACTCCGTTGTTCAAGGTCATCTTCCTTTTCAGCATCAAGCGCAGTTTGATCAAGGAAGTCGCTGAGGCTCTTTCCCTTATTGATCGCTTCAGTAAGAGATGCAATCGTTGTCGAGACGCCCTCTCTCCTCACATCTTTCTCTTTATCAGTCTTACATTGCCGCATTAACCACTCGTCAAATTCCATTTCACGAAGCCATTCATCCATCACTACTCCGGCGTGCATACCATCAATCAAATCCCTTCGAGCTTTTTCCACCCGACCAGTAAAAGCGTGAATTGAATTCATCACCTTACTGGAAACTTGAGTCAAAAAAATTTCATCAATTAAAGTCTCCCAAATACTCTGATTCTCGTCTCGACTCCAATCTAAAGCTGCCATCGAGGTTGTATTTCCAATCCCCCGTGGAGGAGTATTTAGAACCCGGAGTAAGGGAATATCCAATTCCGGTTGATTTAGAACTTGGATATAGCTGAGAATATCTCGAACCTCCTTACGGTCGTAGAAACTTTGAGCTCCAACCATTCGGTAAGGTATCTTAGCTTCACGCAAAACTTCCTCCATTTTTCGAATCTGACCATTTGTTCGAAAGAGAATGGCAAAGTCCTCCAAAACCCGACCTTCCTCGCGCTGCGCGACGATTTCGGAAACAATCCATTCTGCTTCTTCTTGATCACCCGGCATAGAAACTAAACGGACCAAATCACCACCCGAGATTGTGGGCCGCAACTTCTTTTCACGCCGCCCCGTATTGTGGCGAATCAAGCTATTGGCCACCTCAAGGACCGCTTGAGTACTGCGATAATTCTCCTCAAGTCGAATGACCTTTGGATTAGGAAAGAATCTTTCAAATTGGAGAATGTTAGCGACCTGTGCACCTCTCCATCCATAAATCGACTGATCATCATCACCCACCACACAAATATTGTTAGACTCGCCAACCAATTGTTGAAGTAACTTCATTTGTAAATTGTTAGTATCCTGAAATTCGTCTACCGTAATATACCGAAAGTTATCCTGCCAAAACTCGCGCACTTTGGAATACTCCCGCAGGACCCTCTCGCCCAGAAGAAGTAGATCATCAAAATCAACCGCATTTTGCGCTCTAAGCTCGTTTTGGTAAGCTACAGCAATCTCAGCAATCAGATCATCCTCAATTCCCGAGAGAGGTAATTCAGAATTCTTGGCTTTTGAAATCGCACTCATTACCTCGCCGGGCTTCAGGTTAATTTTTCGTCCCCCTTTCCGAACAATGAGCTGACGAATCATTCCTGTCTGATCTCCGCCAGCCATCACGGCGAACTTTTTCTTATAACCAAGAGACTCAATATTCCGCTTCAGGATCCGTAGGCAAAGCGAGTGGAAGGTGCACACAGTTAACGCTTCGCCACGCTTCCTCCCCACCATGCCAATGACACGTTCTGCCATTTCCGCTGCTGATTTATTGGTGAACGTAACCGCTAGAACATTTTCAGCTTTAACACCATTTTCCAAGAGAGCCGACATCCGACAGGTCACAGTCCTCGTTTTACCGGTTCCTGCTCCTGCCAGAATAAGAACAGGCCCTTCAAGAGCCAAGACAGCTTCACGCTGCGCTTTATTTAGTGATTCGATGGAAAATCCAGCAGACATCTTTATATTTGGAGAAAACGCCGCTCTTGTTCAAAAAACAAGTATTGGTTGAAAACTTCCTTCGAATTAGCATTTGCCATGCAAGGCACCTCTAGCTAACAATTTGACGGGAGCTTCAATTTTTCGGCTCTCTGTTAATCGAAATCCAAAAACTACCAAAGCAATGAGCCAAATCATCCCTCTCGTCACTTCCGGAATCGCAGGCCCTCTCGGCGTGCTTCACCTTCCTCGTCTCTGGCAAAAAGCTTCTCTTGACGCTGCCGGCAAGCTCCATAGCGATTATCCCGCTGCAGGTGCTGGCTTCGACCAGATGACTCTCGACGCACTCGGTATCGAGCGCGATGCATTCCTAGCTTATATCAGCGAGAACAAGCCTTCTTATACTCAGTGTGAGCAGTGGATCCTCGACCAAAAAGGAGGCTCCCTCGACAATGAAGCGGTCGATGCACACAACGCTGCTGTTGTCGGTTATAACCACGACGACGCAACTCGCACTACCATTCTTGAGTCCGTAGCCATCGCCGATACCGGCGCGATTCTCGACGCTGTAAATCTCAACAACCTTGAAGATTGGCAAGACTTCTACAACTCAGAGATTAAGGGATAAATTTCCTAGCCTTTAAAATTTAACAACCCCGCGGGCGTCTTTCGTCCCTGGGGTTTTTTCTTGCTCTTTCCAAAGCAGTTTTACGATCTGAATTGAATCATCCAAACTCCGTCTACTCTCAGCATTAAGACCAAAGACTGCTCTCTCATAAAGTAATACTAACTCATCGCAGTCAACCGGTATCGAGCGACGCAACCAGGTCGCCATGGGCATCGACCGGGGACGTGCTCCGACTCGTTTTGAAACCCATTTTTCAAATTCAGCTAGCAACCCGGCCTTCCCAACCGATTTCTCCCAGGTGTCCGAATTGACCCTCCGCCTGGTTAGGATCAAACGATAAATCACAAAAATCAGCAAAAGAACCCCAACCAAAACCAACATATTTAAAACCCGATCAAAAACGCCAAGTTGGTTCAAGCGAAGTTCTAAGCTTATTCGAAATCCCTGAAACCAATCATACCACCCTTGATACCATGGCTGAGATTTCTGGATATTTATCCAATCGGGTGGAGTTAAATCAACGTCTACCCACTCTCCGCCACGACACCTCCATACATCCATATCGCCATTTCTCTCATTGACCCATATACCTCCGACATAAGCCTCGACCCATGCATGGGCATGCTGACCCCGCAAAATCCATTCCTGTTTCTTAATTCCTCTCTCCTGCAGTGAATACCCCACTGCATAACGACAGGGGACCCCCATCCTCCGCATCAGCATAGCCGTTGCCCCTGCAAAATATTCGCAATGGCCTTTCCTATCGATTTCCAAAAATTCAGTTATCGGGGTATTCCTATCAGTTCCAGCCAAGAAAAGGCTGTATTCAAACTTATCAATATCAGAGAACGTCAGTGCTAATTTAGCCTTAATTTCACGAAACTTTTCGACTGAAATATTCGGTGGTCCAGCTTCTCTTCCAACCTTTCTAGCCAAAGCTCTCGTAGGATGTGAACCGGCTTCAGGAAGGCTAAGTCCAATTTTCTTTAGGAAGTCTTCAAGCCCCTTTTCTTCAGCATTTGGATAGGTCAAGTCAAGATCAGTTGGATCAAGCTGCATTTCTTCAATCTCTATATCCGCTTGGATCCTCGCATCCATTGCCCCCTGATTCACTCCAATCATCTTGACCGAGCCCATCGAATTAACAGTCAAAATTTCACTTGGAATTCCTTCAAAACGATTGGCCCTGCTCAGGTGGGGGACTAATTCTTCATCTTCAATAAGTCCTTGAATCCGACCCTCAATACCATAATCCCGTTTGGAATTTTGATCCTCAAAGAGAAATGTATTTTCACCAGCGGGGAGAAGGGTCTCAAAATCTCCTTTAAACTTCCGGCCGCTCGGGATTTGCTCTGCAAGCTCGAGAATACGGGTTCGAGCCTGCCAAACATCTCCCAATGGCTCATTATATGATCCGAGCTTTAACAGATCGGGCACCGGACCATTTTCGTGAAAATACCGCCACTCTATGTTTTGACTGAGTTGGAGCTCACGAATTCTTCCTAGCGCAGTTTGGGTTTGTTGGAAGGAACTCACACGCCCTCCGTTACCTGCATAACCCCTAACAAAATGGTCGTAGACCTTCACAACCCCCCATAACATCAAAACCGATAGACCGATTGAAATCAGGTAAGCTATCACCCATGCGCGCAAACGAACCCGCCGGTCATCAAGGGTGAAAATCATCCAGCCTAAAAGGATCACAACGCCAACAGGATAACGAGGGTCAATTGTCTCTATCCATTTTAAAGAGCCTACTCCCATTCCGGCTGTAATTATAATTAGGAATAGAACAGGATAACCTAAATGAATCGAACTTGCTTCTACTAAACGCCCGGCTTTCCTATCTGCTGCAGCCTTACGCCTTGCAATAAAGGAAAAAGTCACCATAGGAACCCCTCCTTTTCTGGCATACTGCTGAGAAAGAATCAGAGGCAACATCATGAAAGGAAGCCACGATAAAAGGTTCAGAAAATCATTCGCCTTTAAATTATCTTTCTGTAGCAAAACTAAAGCTGACAGAATCAAGATAATTACCGACAACTGCCAAGATCTCGCAAAGCTTTTATCGGTAAAATCCCACCGAAGATTAACCCAATGACGACCCTCAACTAGAGCGGCAGCGATCAATCCTGCCACAGCTTGATCATGCATTCCGCCCCAAAACAAAAAAGCGGCACCCAAAAGCAAACGAGGTGGTGCCGATAACATTTTTCTTTCAAGTTCTCCTCTCATCGTGTCATTAGATCTTCCTCGATAAAGTCCCACCTCAACCATTTGACGTTGTAAAGCAAAGCATCTTCTGGTGCGTCCCCTATACCGATCGCATAGACAATCAAAACTAACCCGCTTCCCCGCAATCGTTCCAAAAAAGCTCTTCTCTTCGAACACCAACCAGCGAGAACTACCACACACGCAGTGAGGTCATTAGCATTTTGTGTAATCAATCGCCCCAAACATTCGTAATCGCCTTCATCGGCTCCCTCGATTCGAGCAAGAGCCTCAAAAAGTTCGTTCGTCCGTGCCACGCCCCGTCCAGCAGTATGAACCTTCGGATCCTCACGCATAAAAATCAAATCCATTAAACTGCCATTTTTTTCAATTGCCCAAACAAAGGATGCTGCAACCGAAATAGCCTCTTCAAACATCTGAGGTCCCGTCCCCTTCAAATTTGTATCGAGGACAACGCCATAACGAGGAAAGCGCAATTCTTCGAATTCTTTCACAATGGGCTGTCCAGTACGAGCCCAAGCCTTCCAATGGATACAGCGTAAAGAATCTCCTTCTCGGTATTCACGAAGCCCCATAAAATGACCTCCCTCTCCCCTTACTGTCGAAGACGTATCTAACCCAGCTTTCAGCTCAGAGGTCCCTCCAAGGTCTAGATTTGGGAGACGATATCTCCTAGGGGTTATTAGTATCTCTGCTTCTTCGTTCAAAATCGGACAACAACGCTGAAAAAAACCAAAGGGATCAGGGAGTTCAGCACGCATATCACTAAACCTGATCCCCCCCCTGCGAAAAGGTTTCACCGCAAGGTAAATTTGTCTCTCTTCTCCTGGTTCAAGATCCAGCGGTTTCGATCGCCCTAACCTGACCCAAGCCCCACCTCTCCCTACCAACCACTTCCAGCGATAAAACTTAAAGAACCGATCGAAAAAATTACGATCAACCTCCCCCGGTTCCTTTAAATGAAAAAACTCCCACTGGTTAGGTCGGGCGTCGCCTCCTGCCTCACTAAGATAAAAGCCCCTCACTGCCCGACGCCCTTCATTCCGAACTGAGACCCGATACCTTAAAATCTCTCCAACTGCTCCACTAAAAGGCATAACACGAACGACCGAAAGTTTGACCCGTCTAAAGAAAGCCCAAACAAAACTTGAAAAAAGTAGTGAAAGAATAAAAAGAGTAAGGATAGCGGTAAGACTCTCATCAAGATTTGCGCCCAAAAAAACACTAGTTCCTCCACCTAGAAGCAAAAGCCACGCCCCCGAGTTCACTCGCTGACGAACAAAATCGCCTACGGCGTTGCCTCGATAATAGCTACGATAGAGCAACTGATCAATGAACCTACCAAGTTTCTGGCCCCACATTTAAAAAAAGAAAACATACCTTTCAAAGAGTGGCAATGGGTACAAAAAATGCTTTCATTGCTTCATGAAGGTTTTTTTCATCCTAATTTTAGCTTTCTTCATTTCTGGATGCAACTCCGACGAGGCCACTGAGAGCCCTTCGACATCTCCCGAATCAAAATCCTCGTCGAACCGCAGCAAGGAAATAGCAGTGCTTCTCAACAAAAAACACCAGTTATCAAAAAAATTAAAAACCCTTGTGGCCTCCAATCAACTCGATCCAGATGAGGATCTCAAAATCATCATCACAGAGCAGCAGCAGGCCTACCGTGACCTCCAAAACATTCGTAATACCCACCCCAGCCTTCAACAACTTAATAAAGATCTCGTTTTTTGGCAGGAGAATCAACTCTCGGCTCGCACCAGAAAACGGGAATTGGAAATAAATCAAGCTACTAATAAACTTCTCGAAATCTCGACTAAGATCCAGCGTCTTAGCCAAGAGCTTCCAGAAATCCGTGAAGCAGAGGACCGGATCGCTAGATCCCAAAAGCAGATTCAAGAACTTCAAAGCTCTCTTGCTGAACAATCGCCTGAAGGCCAAGCGATTCTTGAAAAACTCAAGACAATTGAAGAACAAATTAAATCCATAGACTAGTAACCGTTTTACTTGCCGAGACTTCAGCCAAAGCTAAAATCCTCTCTCGTGAAGTTTCTCACTACCTTCCACCTTACCGTCGCTACTTTATTCTTTGTTTTTTTAGGAGCTATCGCCACAGCCGCTGAAGACAAACCAAGCTACGCAAAAGAGGAATACTCTCTCGATAAAGACCAATATGCAGTTTTTCCTCTTCCTTTGACAAATTACGAAGGGGAAGAGAGATCCAATGGGGACTGGGGCATCTGGGAAAAGCTCAAATACCGGGCAGTGCAACAAGATGGATTTAATTTGGTCGCCTCAATCATTTTCCTCTGTGCGATTATACATACCTTTCTCAGCGGCTTCTTCATCGAAATGGCTCACAAGCATGAGCACGAACATCGAAAAAAGATTGAGGAACTCGGTTTAACAGCCGACGCCAAGCCTCACGATGACGCCAAAGATGATGTATCCTTCAAGGCCAATCTCTTTCACTTTCTAGGGGAAGTTGAAGCTATCTTTGGAATCTGGGTCATAGCTCTTGGCGCTGCTATTCTCTGGTTCTTTGGTATTGGAGACGGCAGTGGATTGATGGCTGGCTTCAAGGAACTCGAATACTACATCGGCAAAGATGTGAACTTTACTGAGCCCATGTTTGTGGTCATCGTCATGGCAATCGCAGCAACGCGGCCGGTCGTTCGCTTTGCAGAATCTATGGTCGATAAGGTGGCTAAACTCTTTGGAGGAACTCCAGCCGCCTGGTGGCTCGCTGCCCTAACCATTACTCCCATCCTCGGATCATTTATTACCGAACCCGCTGCCATGACCATCGCAGCCATGCTTCTTGCTAAGAAATTTTTCGATCTTAATCCCTCCAAAAAATTTGCTTACGCCACCCTTGGGCTCCTTTTTGTGAATATTTCCGTTGGCGGAACCCTGACTCACTTTGCAGCCCCCCCCGTTCTAATGATCGCAAGCAAATGGAATTTTGGCATGGACTTCATGTTTATTAATTTCGGTTGGAAAGCCGTGGTGGGGATAGTCATTTCAAATGCCCTTTACTTCTCACTATTTAAAAAGGAATTCCAAACCATGGGGCGTAAAGAAAACCGAGATACCCATATGCCAGCCAGCTGGGTAGAGCGTGAAGATCCTATTCCCGCCTGGATCACCATCGTTCATCTACTCTTCCTCGCCTTCACAGTGCTAACAGCACACTACCAAATGGTCTTCATCTTTGGATTTCTCTTTTTTATCGGATTCACCCAGGCCACTGGACATCACCAGAATGATGTTAACATGAAGAGTCCAATTCTAGTTGGTTTCTTCCTTGCTGGTCTGGTCATTCATGGCGGCTGCCAGGGATGGTGGATTTCAGTTCTACTTACCTCAATAGACAACCAATGGTTACTCATGATTGGTTCCACCGTCCTCACTGCTTTCAACGATAATGCTGCTATCACATATCTTGCCTCTCAAGCACCAGACTTGCCCATCATATCAAAGTATGCGGTCCTCGCTGGAGCTGTGACAGGGGGCGGTTTAACCGTCATTGCCAACGCTCCAAATCCTGCAGGACAATCAGTCCTCAGCCGTTATTTTGATGGGGGCGTTTCTCCTGGTGGGCTTGCAAAGGCTGCAATCATTCCAACTATCGTAATGGGAGCTTGCTTCATGCTACTTCCATCTTCGGGAATGAAAGAGGATCCCAAACCAGCCAAAACGGAACAAATCCACTGATATGTTTACCGGCCTTATTGAAGCTATCGGAACTGTTCTCTCCTTGATTGAAAAAGGAGCTCAAGCCGAACTCATTCTAGATATCCCTTTCAAAGACGAATTGAGTTTAGGCGACTCAGTCGCCATTAACGGCTGCTGTCTCACCGTAGCCTCCCTCGATGACGAAGTCCGCTTCGACCTCCTCGCTCAAACTTTAAAGGTAACCTCACTTGGTGACTTAAAAGAGGGTGAAAAGGTCAACTTGGAGCGCGCCCTTGCGATTGGACAACGGCTCGGCGGCCACTTCGTACAAGGGCATGTCGATAATATCGGAATCATAAGGAACCTCTCTGCAATGGGACAAGATTACCGGCTCGAGATTACCATTCCTGAAGACGTATACACACTATGTATCGACAAAGGCTCACTTTGCATCGATGGCATTTCTCTTACCATCGCGGAGCTCACTCAAACTTCAGCTATTTTCTGGATCACACCACACACCTTAAAGGCGACCCATCTGGGAGAAGCAAAGATAGGACAAAAGGTAAATCTTGAGGCTGACCTACTTGCCAAGTATGTCAAAAAATTGCTGCAAAACGACTAAAGATCACAGCGCTTCTTGAAACAAAGCGTTCCCCCTTCCGTAAATAGAAAATGCGCTTTTGGTTACTTTTGGGGTTTCTCTCCACACTTCCAGCGTTCGGTGATCGTGGAGAGCAAATCTACACCAAACATTGCCTCTCCTGCCACGGAGATAGAGGGCAAGGAGTTGCTAACGAATATGACGAGTCCCTCATCGGCACCAAGTCAATCCCATCTCTCGCAAAGTATATCCACCGAACGATGCCTGAAGAAGACGAGGATGCCGTAATCGACCAAGATGCCTATCTAGTGGCGCAGTATATTCACGGGGCATTTTACTCACCGGAAGCTCAAGCGAAGATAAAACCTGTGCGCAAAGACTTGCTACGACGAACACAGTATCAACATCGCCGAGCCATCACTGACATCGTCCAATCTTTTCGAGGAAGACCTCAATTAGGCACTCAAAACGGGCTACGTGGTCACTATTATCATAAGGAAAAAATGGATGATCGTAAGAAGGAGCTCGCAAAGCGCATA
Organism: Akkermansiaceae bacterium UBA5688; assembly: GCA_002420315.1. Taxonomy (GTDB): domain Bacteria; phylum Verrucomicrobiota; class Verrucomicrobiia; order Verrucomicrobiales; family Akkermansiaceae; genus SW10. Next base: position 17,873 of record DIHU01000172.1, on the reverse strand, counting down.
GATCCCAACATCAATTTTAACATCGAGAGTGATCATGGTATAAAAGACATTGATCCTAAAGCTCATGCCATTTTCTGGACCGGTTCGCTCGTACCTAAGGAGAGCGGAATATATTCTTTCCGAGCAACAACTCCCAATGGAGTGCGGGTTTTTATAAACGAAATGGAACGTGAGAAATTTTATGGAGGAGAGACTCACCGAAAGACCGCATTCATTGATGCTTGGGTATCCTCTGGTAACCAAATGCGATCAGTCGAAGCTTCTATTTTCTTATTAGGCGGACACCCGATCCCCATTTACATTGACTTCGTCTCATACAAGGAAAAGAAATCATCTCTTCAAATAGAATGGAAGCCACCTCATGGAAAATGGGAACCAATACCTACACGCGTTCTTTTTACTGAAAGCGCGCCGACTGCAGCCATTATCTCCACTAGTTTCCCACCGGATGATGCCTCTTTAGGATATGAAAGAGGCTCCTCAATCTCGAAGGCATGGAAAGAATCAGTCGCAAAAGCTTCGATAGAAGCGGCCCGCCAAATTTACACTGACATTAACGTCCTTGCTAAAACTAATTCAAAAGATAAAGAGCGGAACAAAAAGCTAAAATCTTTTTGTTTGAAATTTGCGACAAGAGCTTTCGCACGCCCCCTTTCTCCCACTCAAAAAAACCACTATATCGAAGATATTTTTGACGCAGACAACGACTCAGAGACAGCGACCCGGCGCTCTCTCATGTTAATTCTTACTTCTCCCTACTTTCTATACCCTTCACTCAATCGAGGTGATGACGGAAAACCGGATGACTATACAGTAGCTGCTCATCTAGCCCTCGCGCTCTGGGATTCCGTCCCCGACAAAGAACTCTGGGTAGCCGCAAACCAAAAGCGTCTTGGCAAAGAAACTGAGATTACCAATCAGCTCTCCCGCATGATGAGTGATTCCCGCACTAAAGCGAAAACTCGGTCTTTCTTTTATCATTGGCTCAATCTTTCTGAGAAAGAAGACCTAGGGAAAGATCCTAAACTATTTCCTAATTTTGATCAGCGAATGATTGCCGACTTACGAACCTCGTTTGATCTTTTTATTGAGAACGTAATATGGTCTCCATCCTCAGATTACAGAAAACTATTCACAGAGAACAAAATTTATCTAAATAAGAGACTTGCGAACTTCTACAGCGCGCCCACACCAAAAGAGGATAGCTTCAAGCTCCTTCTTACTCCCGACAAAAAACGAGCCGGTCTTTTTACCCATCCTTATGTTCTTACAGCATTTTCTTACCATAAACAAACCTCCCCAATTCATCGTGGAGTTTACCTAAGTCGTAATATCTTAGGTCGTTTTCTTAAACCCCCTCCCAACGCAGTTGAATTTAAGGATACTGATTTCAAACCGGACCTTACGATGCGGGAAAAGGTCACACACCTGACAAAAGATGAAAATTGCATGGCGTGTCATTCAATTATCAATCCAATCGGCTTTAGCCTCGAAAATTATGACGCAACTGGGCGTTTTAGAACCCATGAAAAGAACAAACCAATCGACACCGTTAGCGATTACCCCACTCCTGAAGACTCCATAGTCAAAATAACAGGCCCGGATGATCTAGCGCGCCTTGCGGTAGAATCACCCGAGGCACATCGAGCTTTTTTAAAGCATCTCTTTCATCACCTCATCCAGCAACCAATCAATGCTTACGGCTTTGAAGCGATCAGCTCACTTCGCAAGACCTTTGTAGACAATGATTTTCACGTTCGGAAGATCATAATGACTATGGCAAGGGAAACCATCCCAAGGTAAACTTTCTAATGATTATCGATCCGCATCCCGAACTTGCCCTCGTTCTCGACCAACTCTTTACCCAGCACGTTACCGGCGAACATCCGGAGCACTTCAGCCGCTACCTTGCACTAACTAAAATGTTCGAGACCTCAGGGCTTTCCACGAGGTTAAAAAAAATCGAATCAAGAATGGCCACTCTTGAAGACCTTACTGCCGTTCACGACAAACGCTATCTTACGCTTGCTCAGAGGGAGATAGAATCTAACTCTCAACAACTTTCTGCCGGTGACACCGCCGTGTGTCCAGATTCCTGGCTAGTGGCTAGCCACGCCGCAGGGTCGGTGTGCGCTGCAGTCGACGAAGTTTATTCCGAGACCCACACCTATACTAAAAGAGCTTTTTGCGCCGTCAGACCCCCTGGCCACCACGCCACACCTGATCGCGGAATGGGATTTTGCATCTTCAATAACATTGCAGTAGGAGCCCGCTACGCTCAGCAAAAATATGGAGTAGGAAAAGTCGCCATTCTGGACTGGGACGTCCACCATGGGAATGGAACGCAAGATATTTTCTATGAAGACGAAACTGTCCTATTCTGCAGCGTTCATCAATCACCGTGGTATCCAGGCACTGGAATGCTGGAAGAATTGGGAAGTGGGAAAGGTCGTGGATTCACCTTGAACGCTCCCCTTCCTGCCGGCTCCGACATGACTCAGATTGGTGACAAGATTGACGCCAAGTTTCTCACTGCCATGCGTAAATTCAGCCCCGAACTCATCATGATTTCAGCAGGCTTTGACTCGCGACTTGGCGATCCCCTCGGGAAATTCCGCCTCCTTGACGAAGATTACAAGACTCTCACTAATTGGATCAGAAAGATCGCTGAAGAATTTTCCGATGGACGCCTTATTTCTGTTTTAGAAGGTGGATACTCGCTCGAAGGGCTCGCTGCTGGAGTTCAGGCGCACGTCGAAGCGCTCGAATAAAAATCCTCTGGCAAATTTATCGGTAGAATTTTAAAGAAGGAGCCGTAATAACAAATAGACTATGACTTCTAGACGTCACTTTCTGCGCGAACTCGGCATCACAACGGGCGCCCTACCCTTCCTATCAGGACTGCCATCATTTGGCGCGTCTACGGTCTCCGGCCAAAAACAGCGTCTCGTTTTTATGTTCTCTCCAAATGGCACACTCCCGGCTAAATTCTGGCCGGGGAAAGAGGGAGACCTATCGCAGTCATCTATTCTCGCGCCTCTCAAGCCATTCCAAAACCAAACTGCGGTCCTAAAAGGAATTTCTAATCGCGTCGGTGGTGACGGTGACAGTCATATGCGAGGTATGTCATGTCTTCTGACCGGTGCGCGCCTGCACCCCGGTAATATCCAAGGCGGAGGAGGACCTCCGGCCGGCTGGGCATCCGGAATTTCGGTCGATCAAGAGATTAAAAAATTTTTACAAAAAAGCGAATCAACTCGAACAAGATACGGCTCTCTTGAAATTGGGGTCGCAGTTCCCGACCGTGCTGATCCCTGGACTCGCATGTGTTATGCTGGATCTAATCGTCCTCTGGCACCGCTAAATGATCCCTACCAGATGCTTGACAAGCTTTACGGACAAACCCAAGAGAGGAAAACTTACGCGTCTATTCTCGATAGTCTAGGGACTGACCTCAAGCGGGCCTCCAAAGCCCTTTCAACCGAAGACCGGATCCTGCTTGAACAGCACATGACTCTGGTAGAGGAAATGGAGCGTGAAATTTCTGCAGCTGCCCAAGCTGGTGAAATGAAACATCCAGAGCCTGAGCTAGATCCAAACATTGAGCTAGTCAACGATAACACCCCCCAGTTGGCCCGCATGCAGATTGATCTTCTCGTGAATGCCATGGCTAATGATATGACTCGCATCGGGTCGCTTCAATTTATGCGTTCCGTCGGACAGGCTCGCATGCGATGGCTCGACATTAATGAGGGTCACCACTCCTTAAGCCACGAGCCAGATAAAAATGAAGTGGCACAAAAAAAACTGGAAAAAATCAACGTTTGGTTTGCGGAACAACTTGCCTATCTTGCGCAACAACTCAAGAACACTCCGGAAGCAGGAGGATCTGGAAACATGCTCGACAACACAACCATCGTGTGGGTTAACGAGCTTGGAAAAGGAAATTCCCACACACTCGACGACCTTCCGATCGTTGTCGTCGGTGGGGAAGCTACCAAAAAACCAGGTTTTCACCACGTTGGATCAAAAGTCCCACATAACCGATTTCTTCTTTCACTTGCCAACTCGATGGGGCTCACCATTAAATCTTTCGGGGAAAAGAAATGGTGCTCCGAGGGCCCCCTCAATTGGAGCTGATTTAGGTTTCACTGAAAAGCTGTCTCTTGAAACTACTAAGATTTACTGGTTCTTTGGTATATTTCAGGTGGGGAAGGATCTAATTATCCAGGAGCGATATCGTCCCTCAAAGATCTCTTACTCTTCCATGCCCAAGCCAAAAAAGCTAATCCAATCGCAATCATAAAAAATGAGTAAAACTGCCCCTTAGTCACGCCGATGATTTTTTCAGAATCGGGCTCACGAACATTTTCTACTCCGATTCGAAAAATCGCATAAAGGATAAAAAACCCTCCTGAAATCACTCCATGCCAGAGTTTGGTAAACCTAACTCGGATCAAGTAAAGCATTACGAAAATCACTAATCCTTCAAGAATCCCCTCATACAACTGAGACGGGTGCCTTGCAGGCGTATGGTCAGCCAAAGCTTGCATGACATCCGGATTTTCACGGGCAATCGGAAGAAATTCCTGCTCAAAAGCCTGGGGAGAAAGATCATAACCATCGTAATCCCCAACTAATCTGACTCGGTCTTTTAAAAACTCTCCCGCTGTATCATTACTTATGGCAGCTTGTTGTAATCCCTTCTGCAAATTGTCGCTGTATCCATTTTCATAGAGCGATTTAGGAAATTTCACAGCCCACCAATTTTTTTCATCAGTAATCGTTCCATAAAGCTCGCCATTAATAAAGTTGGCCATTCTTCCAAAGAACACACCAAGTGGTGCGACAATCGCGAAGCCATCGCCCACTGCTAGCCAAGATAGCTTATGTTTCCATGCATAAAACAGGGTGAAAAACATAATTCCGAGAATCCCACCATGTGAGGCCATCCCACCTTCCCATACCGCAATAATGGTAATCGGATCCTCTAAAATTCGATCTAAGCCACCAGGACGAGGCAGCATATAGAATAAGACGTAGCCAATTCGCCCGCCCAAAAATACGCCGAAAATTGCAGTGTAAGTCACGGCATCTCCCACTTTGAGTTCATCGATCGGCCAGAGTTTTTTCCGAGAAAGCCTAAGCAAGATCATGTAAGCTGCAGCGAAGCCAATCACATAAGACAAACCATACCAGCGAAGTTTAATCTTCTCACTGATCGAGAAAATTACAGGATCAAGGTCGTGGACGTATGTGGCTAACAAATCAATCACCTCTCAACTTCACACCATCCCGTTGATTTCCGCAAGCGAGCAAAGTCAATCCTTCCACTTACGAAACAGTCTATTGACTGCTACCCCACCTTCCTGGTTCTCAGAAAATTTTCTACGGACGATTCTACCTTTAATCAGATCATGGGCTTCTTGCCTTCTAAGCCACGATCAACCAAGCTGTAAATCCTAGATAGCCTGTTACCAAAAGAGCACCCTCCCAGCGATCAAGCTTCATACGATGTAACATCATAGGAATCAGAATAACTGTAAGTGCCAGCATAACCGCCAAATGAATAACTGTGACACCTTCCCCTTTTAGAGGAGAAACGACCCCCGCTAGACCTACCACCGCCAGGAGATTAAAAATACAAGAGCCTACTGCGTTACCTACAATAATATCGCCCTCTTTTTTCATTGCAGCAACAACTGAGGTTGCCAACTCGGGCAATGAGGTTCCAAAAGCAAACAAGGTCAGCCCGATAATCGCATCGGGAACACCATAAAATCGCGCAATACTTTCACCACCGACTACCATTCGGTCGGCACCCAAAACGAGCAGAAGAGCCCCGATCACAATTAAAAATATATTTAGGGACACCCTTCCTAAACCTCCGGCTTTGGCCGCTTTAATAAGCTCTGGATCAAGATCTTCACTTACGTTTGGATCTTCCTTTCGTGCCTGAACTAAGCTCGCTAGGACATAAATAAGGACTCCAACAAAAAGCGCCCCTCCTTCAAGGCGGCCAATCACCCCATCTTTTATCATCAAGAGAAAGACAAGGGTAGAGCCTAGTAAAACTGGCATTTCCCGCCGGACCACCTGACGCTGAATTCCTAGCGGGAAAATCACCGCTCCAACTCCTAAAACAAGCGCGATATTGCAAATGTTTGAACCTACCACATTGCCGATCGCCATTCCACCACTCCCGTCTAGGTTTGCCTTTACACTTACCACCAACTCGGGAGCACTTGTGCCAAATGCCACGACGGTTAGCCCTACGACAAGTGGGCTTATGCCAAAGCGAATGGCCAGCTCTGAGGACCCCCTCACTAACCATTCGGCACCAAAATAAAGCAGGACTAACCCGGCGACGACCCAGCCAATATCAAGAATTTCTGGCACACCTCAAGGATGCCTCACATCTTCCGAAGCGGCAAATACCAAACCGGAGATATTTGCTCTACTTACCAATCTTAATCAGTTCCACATCAAAAACGAGCTGACCCGATGGAGCTCCTGGACGGGTTGGAGTATCACCGTAAGCAAGCTTGCCTGGGATCCAGAAGCGACGCTTCTCTCCTTCAACCATGAGCTGAACACCTTCAGTCCAACCTTTAATTACACCATTGAGTGGGAAGGAAATTGGTTCGCCTCGAGCAACTGAGCTATCAAACATCTTTCCGTCTGTGGTCCAGCCGGTGTAATGAACAAGAACTTCGTCGGTTTCAGAAGGATGATGCGAGCCCGATCCTTCAGCAAGAACCTTGGAAGCGAGGCCAGAATCCGTGGCAATAGAATCCGAAGGCGCTGTCGAGACATCATCTGGCGCTGGAATTTGCTCAGGTGCCTTGGGGATCTCTTTAAAATCCAGTAATTGAAAATCGAAGATTAAATCTCCTTTTGGAGCACCCGGAGGTGGATTTTCGCCAAATCCCAAGGCAGCGGGAATCCAAAACCGACGCCTTTCGCCCTTAGTCATGAGTTGAAGCCCTTCTACCCACCCCTTAATCGTTACTTGATCGAGCTTGAACTGGGCTGGCTTCCCATTCATCACCGTGCTTTCAAGAAGAGTTCCATCTTCTAGCCATCCGTTAAAGTGAGCTGCCACAACATCTGATGGACCAGGTTTATCGCCGCCCTCGCCCTCTTCAAGAAGCTGAGAGGCAAGGCCACTTTCCGACTTTTCAGCGGTCTCAGGTGCTTTCAACTCGGTAGGAGCTTCAGGTGTCTCGGGAGCCACCTCGATGGAAAACAGTTCGACATCAAAGGTTAAATCGCCAGACGGTGCACCTGGCCGCGAGGGTGTTTCGCCATAAGCGAGATCAGCTGGTATCCAAAAGCGGCGCTTTTCACCAACCACCATTAATTGCAATCCTTCGGTCCAGCCCGGAATCACCTGATTGAGAGGAAAAGAAGTGGTCTCGCCACGAGAAACTGAACTATCAAAGAGTTTCCCATTAATCATCCAGCCACTGTAATGAACCTCCACGGTATCTCGCGGACCAGGCCTCTGATCTCCTTCACCAACTTGCAAAATCTTAGAGGCAAGACCAGAAGCAGTTACTTCGGCATCTGAAGGCGCAGCGGCCACGTCTTTGGGTGTTTCGAGAGTATTGCTCACCAAGAGGCCTTACCGAAGGAGCGCCCTTTATACCAGAAATTTGCGTCACTTCTGAGATTCTCTCTCTTGCGCTCTAGACAAAAGCCTATTCCTATCGAATCCTCCGCGCATGAAGATTTCTGTCACCGGTCGATCAGGGCGCATGGGTCAAACAGTTATAGCTGCGATCGAAACCGAAGCGGCAACTTCCCTGCATGCAACACATGACTCGGGAGAAGACCTAAGCTGCGCTCTCTCTGATGCTGATGTCGTCATTGACTTTACCCTCCCCATTTTAACAGACGAATTATTAGCAACTGCAGTCGAAAAAAAGGTCGCGCTTGTCATCGGCACTACTGGTCACTCTGAGGTCCAAAAACAGGCTATCGTTGAAGCAGCTCATTCAATCCCGATCGTTTATGCCTCAAACTTCTCCACGGGAGTAAACCTTCTCTTCCACCTTACGCAAAAGGCTGCTGCAATTCTTGGTAATGAAGTCTTTGATATCGAAGTCACCGAAATGCATCACCGGCACAAGGTCGATGCTCCATCCGGCACGGCCCGTACTCTCCTCGATATTCTAAACGAAGAAACGGCCACCTCTTATGAAAACGATGTGACTCATGGCCGTAAAGGCAATGCAGGGCCCCGCCCCTCCAAGGAAATTGGAATACACACTTTACGAGGAGGAGACGTAGTGGGTGATCACACTGTAATGTTTGCAGCCGATGGAGAGCGCTTTGAGCTCACACATAAGGCCACTTCCCGATTGACTTTTGCCTCTGGTGCAGTTCGCGCTGCGCTTTGGCTCAAGGGCCGTGAAGCAGGGCTCTATGACATGCAAGATGTCCTAGGATTGAAGTAGAACAATCACCCCATGGCTTCAAGAACAGGAATTGCACTTGGCACGAATGTTGGCAACCGACTTGCGAATCTTCGGGAGGCCAGAGATCTTCTCCTTAATTTGATGCCTGCTGACACCACCTACAATCAATCCGGGATTTATCAATCAGAACCGGTAGATTGCCCGCCGAATTCTCCTGACTTTTATAATGCCGTGATCGAAATCGATTTTATCGGTAAGCCTCACGACCTATTAAAAGCAACCCAGGCAATTGAATGGAAGCTCGGCCGGACATCTACCGCTGTCCGTAATGCACCACGTCCCATCGATCTAGATATCCTCTACTTCGACCACTTAGTCATGGATGAGGATATTCTCACCATCCCCCATCCGCGACTCACTGATCGGCGCTTCGTCCTACAACCACTTTTAGATATCCACCCCCATCTGCTACTTCCCGGCGACGAAACAACTGTAGGTGAACATTTAAGAAGGCTCGACTCAGAGGAAACAGATCCCATTCTTATCCAAACCGCTTGGTAGAACGATGTCTCTTACCGAAAAAGCAAACCGAATCCGCGCTCGGAAATCCGAGGCGCCGATTTCTGCTCTAACAGCATACGACTATGCGACGGCACGCCTTTTGGACGAAACAGGTGTTGATCTCCTTCTTGTCGGTGATTCCCTCGGTATGGTTGTCTTGGGATTTCCGGATACAACCCATGTGACCCTTGATCATATGATCCACCATACTGCGGCAGTCGCCCGCGGAACAAAAAACGCCCTTATAGTCGGCGATTTACCCATCCATTCTTACCCTAACCCAGAGACTGCCGTTATGAACGCCCATCGGCTTATTGGGGCCGGCGCAGAAGCAGTAAAACTCGAAGGCGGAGTACGGCAGGCCAAAAAGGTTGCTGCTATCGTCGCAGATGGCATTCCAGTTGTAGGCCATCTCGGAATGCTACCTCAAAGAGTCAAAGAAGAAGGTGGTTACACTAAAAAAGGCAAAACTGATAACGAAACACAGTCTATTCTTGAAGGAGCATTTGCTCTTCAAGAGGCAGGAGTCTTTGCCATCGTACTTGAAAGCATCCTGCCAAAGGCAGCCCGCCTTCTCACTGAAAAGCTCGATGTCCCCACGATAGGAATCGGTTGTGGCGAGAATAATTGCGATGGTGAAATAGCAGTCATTACGGATGTCATCGGTTCTTTCCCTTGGTTCTTGCCTCCTTTTGCGACGCAACGGGGTGATGTCGCAATCGAAATCACAAAAGCTGTTAAAGCTTATCTCAATGATCTCCGTCGATAAAAAAAAAGCTCTCGAGCGCCGACTGGCTTCACTCGGAGTTTTCGAAGATGACCTCATTGAAAAATTTATCCGTGGCACTGGCAGTGGAGGCCAAAAAATTAATAAAACTTCTTCCTGCGTCTTTCTCCAACATCCCCCTTCCAGCACTGAAGTGAAAGTCCAACGTGAGCGATCCCGAGAACTAAATCGCTTTCTAGCTCGAGAAGAACTTTGCGATCGCCTCGAAAAGCAACAAACACTGAAACGACAGGCCAAAAAACAAGCTAGTGAGAAAACGCGTCGTCGAAACCGCCGCCAAGGGAGGCGGGCTCGAGCACGAAATGTCGAAAAGAAGCGCCAGCATGGACAAAAGAAACAAAAGCGACGCCCTCCGGGGTTTCAGGATTGATTGTCTTCAATCCTGCTTCAAGATTTCGCTATGCAGACTTACCTCGACCTTCTTACCGACGTTTTAGAAACCGGCGAGGAACGGGGCGATAGGACTGGAACGGGAACCTTAAGCGTCTTTGGTCGTCAGGTGCGCTATGACCTTCGCGAAGGTTTTCCATGCCTCACCACTAAAAAACTCCACCTTCGCTCAATCATCCACGAGCTGCTCTGGTTCCTTAAGGGCGACACCAACATTTCTTACCTCAAAGAAAACAAAGTGACAATTTGGGATGAATGGGCAGACGAAAAAGGTGACCTAGGTCCAGTTTACGGACAGCAATGGAGGTCATGGCCAAAGGAAGACGGCTCCACCATCGATCAGATTAGTAATCTGATAAGCGGATTAAAAAATAATCCAACCTCACGACGACACCTAGTTTCAGCGTGGAATGTCGGCAAAGTTGAAGAGATGGCCCTACCACCATGCCATCTTCTCTTTCAGTTTTATGTTCATAACCCAGACTCAGAGCAACCTGGTCTGAGCTGCCAACTCTATCAACGTAGCGCAGATCTTTTCCTGGGAGTCCCTTTCAATATCGCCTCTTATGCTCTTCTCACTATGATGGTAGCCCAGGTTTGTGGCTACGAACCAAGAGAATTTGTACATACTTTTGGGGATCTTCACCTTTACTCAAACCATCTTAACCAAGCCAAGCTCCAGCTTAGTAGAGATCCAATGCCGCTTCCCAAGATGCAAATTAATCCTGACGTGAGCGAAATCGATCAGTTCAAATTCGATGACTTTGAATTGATTAACTACAAGGCCCATCCGCACATCAAAGCACCTGTCGCCATATGATCTTAACAGCCATTGTTGCCATGACCCCTGAACACATCATCGGGAAAGGGGGCGATCTGCCATGGAATCTCCCAGATGATTTGAAATTCTTCAAGGAACACACCTCTGGTCATCCTATCGTGATGGGGCGGAAGACATTCGACTCAATTGGCCGACCGCTTCCAAAACGACAAAATATCGTCCTTACCCGCGATCCCGAATGGAGTCACATTGGCGTCGAAATGATTCAGGACCCCGAGGATCTGGGTAATTTTCAACTCATCGACCCACGAGTTTTTGTAATTGGAGGAGAGCAAATTTATCGTTTTTTTCTGCCGTTTCTCGACGAAATTATCATCACTCACGTTGCCGACCACTACGAGGGTGATACTTACTTTCCTGAATACTCACACCTGTTCCCCAACTCTGAATTAATTTTAGAGCACGATGAATTCCTGATCAAACGACACTTTAAATAACCATCCAAACATCAATAACGACATGGCTAACTCATTCGAACTCTCCGGCATTCTTAAAGTCCTCGAAGAAACTCAAACATTTGCTAGTGGCTTCTCAAAACGCGAATTCGTCATTGAAGTTCCTGATGGAAAATATCCTCAAATGGTTAAGTTTGAAACTGTTCGCGACAAGATCGATCTCCTTAACAGCATGAGTATCGGAGATGAATTAAAGGTCACTTTCGACATACGTGGTAACGAGTACAAGGGTCGATACTACGTGAATCTGAATGCCTGGAAGATTGAAGGGAGTCATAGCAACCAGGGGAGCGCGGAGGACCCTCAGCCAAGCTCGTTTGACAGCAGCTTTGACAGTGAACCTGATCCAAGCGACGATGACATCCCATTTTAGGAATCAACCCGAAACAAGGCTTTCAATCGTGCCGTCACCAACCTGAGTTCTCAACTCATCACCCGATGAGACTTCTCCTACCGATTTTACAATCTTTCCATCTGCTCCGTAAGTGACCGAAAATCCTCTTTTGAGAATACTGCCTGGCCCAAGGACTTGAAGAAGCGAGGACAGATTCTCGAGCCGACTTTCCTGAAATTGCAGCGCATGTGTGCAAGCAAGAAGGAATCCACTCTGAATCTGTTCAATCCTTTCATCACGCCTCCGCAAAATTTCACGAGGGTGATAGCGATCCCAGTTCTTGTGATAATTACTAATTAGAAGCTCCCGATCCTTTAACGAATTTTCAACCGCGCGACTAAACTCCCGCCTTAGCCCCTCAAAATGAAAGAGTTGATATTGTAGCTTTCGTTCTGATGATTGACTAAAGATGCTTCGCTCGCAGTAGTCGAGTTGGTCCGCAAGTCGATCAAGGCGTCCCTCAACAACCCTCCTCAAACGAGAATCCAAACTCATAAGACGTTCACGGAGCTCAGATTGATCAGGAACCACCAATTCCGCTGCGGCACTTGGAGTCGGGGCCCGTAAATCGGCAACAAAGTCAGAAATGGTAAAATCGATTTCGTGACCAACCGCACTAATCACTGGGATCGGACAGTCCGCGATTGCCCGGGCAACTACCTCCTCATTAAAATTCCAGAGGTCTTCAAGTGAACCGCCACCTCGGCCTACAATCAAGACCTCGGGCTGTGGAATACTGTTATCTCCGACTTGTCCTGCATACTGAACCGCACGCGCTATCCCCCTTTCTGCTCCTCTCCCTTGAACGGCAGTTGGGAAAAGGACGATCGTTAGCCAAGGAGCACGGCGGGAGAGCACATTCTTCATATCCTGCAACGCTGCTCCGGTCGCTGAGGTGATGATTCCAACGACCTTTGGAAAACTAGGCAGCGCACGCTTTCGTTCCTGCGAAAATAATCCCTCCCGATCCAGCTTCTTCTTCAAAGCCTCGAACCGAGCTTGCAGATCGCCCACTCCTACTGCTTGTGCCTTTTTAACAATCAACTGGGTGCTTCCTCGAACCTCGTAAAAGCTGGCTTCGCCAAAAATTTGAACCTTAGCACCGTCCTCAATAACTTCGTTACCCGCACGTCGACGTGCACCAAACATCGCGCAGGAAATCTGTGATGATTCATCCTTCAGCGAAAAATACCAGTGGCCGCTTCCTTGCTTTCGAAGGTTACTGATTTCGCCTTCGACCCACATATCTCCAATTTGAATCTCGAGGAGATTTCGAATTCGCCGAGCCAACTGTGTAACCGAGATCGCCTTAATCTCCGCCATTTTAGGAATGATCTTTATTGTTCAATTCAGCGAAAACCATTTGCCCAGCACTTGTTTGAAGAGTGCTGATGACCGTGACATCTTGCGAGGTGCCAATCTTATTAATGGCATGATTTACGACAATCATTGTTCCATCTGGCATATAGCCTAACGCCTGATGCTCGTCTTTTCCAGCACGCACCAAAGCAAGACGAACTGATTCGCCAACTACAATCGATGGTTTCAAAGCATCAGATAAATCGTTAAGATTAATAATATCAGCCCCCTGAAGGTGAGCTACCTTAGTTAGGTTCTCATCAGTAGTGATAAGTCGAGCAGAAAGCAACTTCGCGGTCTGGACAAGCCTGCCCTGAAAGGATTCATCCTCCGCCATGCCACGCGAATCTTGAATCGAAATTGGAACGGCCGGATTCTTTTGAAGCTCACTGAGGATCTCAAGTCCACGCTGACCACGTTGCCGTTTTGCCGCAGCTGGCGAATTAGCCATAACCTGTAATTCATCAAGAACGAATTGAGGGACTAAAACCCGACCAGTGAGGAAACCAGCCGCCATCAATGATGGGAGCCGCCCATCCATAATCACTTCAGCATCAAGAATAAGTAATTGGCCGGAAGCCGCATCTTGACGAAAACGTACGTAGGGGATGATAAAGGAAAACTCCTCCTGATCGCTTCGCAGAGCCAAAACTGCTCCCAGAAAAGCAAAACTTGCATATGAAGCGACATTGAAAGCGAGAGCCAAAGCCTCTGCCACCCCTTCTATCCCTATCCCTGATGCCGCGATCTCTATCAATTGCGGGATCTGAGCCCGATTTAGAAGGAAGGCACAAAAGAGTCCAACACCAATCCCGAAAGTAGCGGTCGAAAACCCACGCAAGGTGAAGCTTCTCATTGAGCTCTCAATAAAAATAAAACTGATTGCTACCATAAGCCCCCCAAAAAGCCCCACCCAAAGCGGAACTTCTGGTGCACCGAGAACGACTGCGAAACCAGCCAGCAGGCAGAGGATGACGTAAATCACCCGAGCAACGGTCACCGATGGTTTTGAAGGCGTCATAGAAATTCTAAATAGCTAACCCTCATTCGGGCCACTCGAGCTTCGGAGCATCTGCTCCCCCGCTAAAGATATCTCCCAAATCCTTTGTCGTAATATAGAGCATGAAACCCATCAGAAGAAGGGCGAAGCCTCCCTGTATCATTTCTAAGAAACGCCCTGGCAGAGGCTTTCCTCGCACCGACTCGAGGACTGCCATCACAATATGACCGCCATCCAAAACCGGAAGCGGAAGCATATTGAGCACCGCAAGGTTTACGTTGAACAATACGAAGAAAGCCAGCACCCGTAACCACCCGTGTTCCTCCTGCAAAAGTAAAAACTTGGTCCGGGCAATACCGACCGGTCCTGCAAGCTGGTCCGGTCCAATATTCGAATCAGGGGAGGAGATCACCTTAATGGTCATCCACATTGTTCGGAGACTATCACGAACCTGCATCCATGGATTAGGATAAGTGATCTCGGTGACGACACCAGCTCTGCGATCCCAAGCTATTCCCACCATTGGGTCCTTATAAGCATCCCCCTTCGGCTTGACCGGAGTCACCTCAATATCCATCACCTTATCTCCCCGTTTCAAAGTAAAAGTCGAAGTTTTGTATTGGTTTTCCCTAATCAGTTGGCTGACGTGATAGGTTCCAAAAACTTCTTTCCCATCCACCTTCAAGACTTGATCGCCCGCCTCTAATTTGGCCTTCTTAGCCGGACTTTCTCCTTCCCCTCCAGCCAAACTGCCGATAACTGCAGGTCCAGGAGCAGTAATTCCAGGATCAGGGAGAGCTCTTCTTTGAAAAAGTCCAGTCTCGCGGATGTCAAACTCGGTATTTACTACCATGACCTTTCCATCTCTCTCGATTTCAAATTCGATGGTATCTCCTTTGGTCAACATAATCCGAGTTCGAATGTCGTCAAAAACCTTCCCAACATACCAGTCTACAGGATCTCCATCGACCTTTAGAATTTTATCTCCCGGAACTAGGATCCCCTCAGCAGGACTCTCGTGAATGACGCCACCCACTACATTTGACTTAATTGAGTCCTGCGGCTTACCCATTCCCCAAACCAAAAACCCCGCAACTATAGCTAACATCAAACTGAAAAGTGGCCCAGCGAAAGCCACTATAATTTTGTCTAACGGAGAAACTGGAGGAAGCGATTCCTTGTCCAAGTTTTCTCCTTCGATTGATTCCATTGCGGCCATTTGAGGGAGAGCAACAAACCCGCCCGCTGGAATCCAACCAAGGCCATACTGAACCCCATTGATTGTCTTTTTCCAAATGGGTTTACCGAACCAGATTTGAAACCGATCCACTTGCAAACCCCGCCATCGTGCAGCCAGAAAATGGCCCAGCTCATGGACAAAAATCATGATGTTAAACAACCCGATCACAATAATCACCAGTAAAAGTCCGTATAAAAAATCAGTCATAGAATTTCGGTGCGTGAAACTAGCCCACACTACGGTTAAGGGCCAGTGGCATTTCTTGAATAAGGAACCGCCACAAGATGGGGATTTAGTTTAAACTAAACGAATACTCTGTTTTTTACTGAGCCGCAGAACCTGTCCCGCCTCGGCACGAAAATCAGCCATAGGATCAATTAATTTCTCTCCATCGAGCTGAACTGCGCCTGTGGTGATAAATTGCTTGCGTAGCTCACCATTTGATTTCTCTAAACCAAAAGCATCTTTGAAAACCAGCCCAACAACTTGAAGCAAGTTGCCATTTAGGTCAGCCGCAGCCATTTCAGGAAGATCTGCAGCATTAAGATCACGCTTTGAGAAGCGAGTTTCCCAATCCTCACGAGCTAGTTTAGCTTCTCCCCCACTGTGATAGCGGGCCACGATACGGCAAGCCAACTCCTTCTTGGCTTCCATGGGATGAAGATTCCCATCGCGAGCGTCTCCCAGAAGTAAGAGGTAGTAACGATCCATCAAATCGTCGCTGATACTCATCAATTTTCCAAACATCTCGTGCGGAGGCTCACTAACCCCCACATAATTGTGAGCGCTTTTGGACATTTTTTTAATTCCATCGAGACCTTCAAGAAGCGGCATACAGATTACAGATTGTTGGGGCTGCCCCTCTTCTTTTTGAAGATCACGCCCAACGAGCATGTTAAAAAGCTGATCTGTTCCACCAATCTCAACATCAGCTTTTAATTCGACAGAATCCCATCCCTGCATGATGGGGTATTGAAGCTCGTGTAGTCTTACCTCGGTTCCTTTCGAAACCCGTTCCTTAAAATCTTCGCGCTGGAGCATTTGCTGAAGGGTAACCCGAGCATTTAACTTAAGGACGCCCTCGTAACTCATTTTGCGAAACCATTCCCCATTGAAAATAATTTCCGTTTTTTTCCGATCAAGAACCTTAAACGCCTGATCGGTGTACGTTTCAGCATTGGCTAGAACCTCTTCGCGCGAAAGCGGCGGACGCGCCGTGCTTCGCCCGGTGGGGTCGCCAACTGTCGCAGTGAAATCACCAATCAAAAGAATAGCCTGATGGCCCATTTCTTGAAACTGGCGGAGCTTTTCAAGTGGCACGGTATGACCCAAGTGAATATCCGGCGCGGTGGGATCAACCCCAAACTTGATCCTCAAAGGACGTCCCTCTTCGAGCTTCCTCTCGAGTTCCTTCTCAGAAATCACCTTGGAAGTGCCACCCACGATTTGGGACAGGGCCGGATCTACTGCTTCGCTCATGTCAGCGCCGAGTCAAGCGGGATCAAGCCGTAAATTCAAGCGTGCTCGAAAACAAAAACAAATGCCGCTCAACCAGATCTTACTGGGAAAGCGGCATTGGGAAAAAATGGGGCGACCGACGGGACTCGAACCCGCGACAACCT
>DIHU01000172.1:0-441 GCA_002420315.1 Akkermansiaceae bacterium UBA5688 | reverse complement strand
ATAGCATCACTTTTCGTCATTTCTGTTAATTCTCGATTTTTAGAGTTACTTAGAGTTACCTAAGTCTATGCCAAGAAGGCCACAATTTAAGATTACCAAGTCCCAAAAAGGATGGAGGATCAATTTGCCGCAATCCGTTTCCGCGACAGGAAGGAGGGAGCAATACTTTTACCAAACTCGAGATAAAGCAGTAGCAGCCAGGAAAGGATTTCTTGAAAAACATTCTGCTCATGGTTCTGCGGCATCCGTAATTCGTCCACAACTAGCTGAAGACGCAGTCAAAGCCGCCGAAATACTCAAACCATGGGGCACCACCTTGACTGAGGCAGCGAAATTTTTAGTAAAGGAAATGGAGCGCAGGAATGCGAGCCGGCGAACCGATCAAACTTGCAAAGAGTGGTTGGCCATTCGTGAACAGGAAGTTAGGCCGAAAACCTTGGA
>DIHU01000061.1:2106-9882 GCA_002420315.1 Akkermansiaceae bacterium UBA5688 | reverse complement strand
GCCCTCGCTGAAGCTGGAGCTACCGTTACGATTTGCGGACGCAATCTTGAAAAACTCGAAGCAGTCGCCGGAGATCATCTCTCTCCATGCAAGTGCGATATATCAAAACGTGAAGAAGTTGATGCTCTCATTTTAGAACTCGGCACACCCGATATTCTTGTCAACTCGGCCGGAGTGAACATTGTGAAACGCAAGGTCAGCGAAATTGATCCTGCAGACTTTGATAAACTACTCGCTATCAACTGCACTGGATTTTTCAACCTCGTCCACGCTGCGCTTCCTGCTATGCGCAATCGGCAAGACGGACTCGTTTTTAACATTTCCTCAATCGCAGGAAAACGTGCTTACCCGCTTGCCGGCATGGCCTATGCGACTTCCAAGTTTGGTGTCTCTGGCATGGCTTCTGCCATCAACGCTGAGGAAGCTGGAAATGGTATCCGCATCACCAGCATCTTTCCCGGTGAGATTAACACCCCTATCCTAGATGAACGCCCAGTCAAAGTCCCGGACGAACAAAAAGCCCGTATGGTACACCCCGAGGATATTGCCTCCCTTATTGTCGCCATCGCTCAGCTCCCCAACCACGTCGTCGTCCCCGAATTAATCATTAAACCCACCTACCAAGAATTCATCTAAAAGGTTGGCTTCAATTGCCACAGAAAACAAAGATCCAGTAAGAGTAGCTCCGACTGCCCCCCAAACTATTACTGATCCTTGGCCTACCAGAGATCTATCTGTTCCCACTCTACCGGTCCCCCAAAGCCTGGCACAAAGTATCCTCTGAAAGCCTTAAACTGACTATCTTCTTTGACCACATAAATCGCTTGGAGATCTTCCTTGGAATCGCCAACCTCAAGAAAGCTTGCCGCCGCGATAGCACTAGCTGGGACACCTTTCCGCGAAAATTGCCTCTTGGTGATCATGGTAAAGTTACGAATATTTTCCTGGATCGGATATGGTTCCCCACCTGTCCGCACATAAAGTCCCATTCCACCACCTGGTTGCCAGGGAGTGATGAACTGGACTTTCGAAGGAGATGGACCAGGAAGTTTATTCTGTGACTCCTGAGTGCAGGATTGCACGAAGGAGAAAAAGCAGATTAAGACGATCAGGAACTTCATGAAAACGGATACACGTGTGAAGAAACGGACAATTCGGTAGTTTATCCAATCAAAAACACCCACAAAAAAACGGTGGAGCAAGAGGGCCACTTTACCGCTTCTCCTAATAGGAAAATTTTCAATTAAGGAGAGCCAGCTGAATACTCACCCGGCGGTTGGCCTGCCGACCTGCCGCAGTATTATTTTTGGCAATTGGCTGATCCATACCCCGCCCACTTACTTGAAATCTTTGCGGCGCAACTGCTTGAGTCTGCAAGAACTGAGCCACACTATTGGCACGAGCCTCGGAAAGTCGGTAATTATAATCGCGAGCGCCCACGTTATCGGTGTGTCCAGTGATAGCGACCATGGTCCTATTGTATTTGTTCAGAACCTTGGCAACCGAGGCCAGAGTCGGATAAAATTGGCCAATAATTCCTGCGCTTCCTGTCGAAAAAGTAATATCTCCCGGCATCACCAAGGTGATCTGGTTTCCATTACGACTAATCCCAACGCCGGCTCCTTCAAGCTCACGCCGAAGCTCAGATTCCTGCTGGTCCATGTAAGCCCCGATTCCAGCTCCAGCAAGAGCACCAACACCTGCACCAAGTAAAGCTCGTTGCTTTCTTTCCGTGTTACTGCCCCCAGATAAGGCTCCAATACCAGCTCCTAACAATCCGCCAAAAATCGCGCCGGTTGTTGCTTTCGCTTGTTGAGAATCACCAGTGTATGGGTTTGCCGTTTGACAAGAGGTCAACGTCAAACAGCCAACTAAGAAATATGCGACAACATTTTTAGTGATGTTCATAGCACAGATAATACCCCGGAAAATTAGTTAATCCACCCTAAATAACAGTTCGCCAGATTGGCAGAGCCTCAATATTGTTGGGGAGTTATGCCAAACTCCCTACCCAATCCCACTGGAGACGTCTTTGTCCTAGACGAATTAACTCTGTCCAAAGGGAAGTCTACTTCCAGAAAAAGCTCCAGACTTCGCATGATCCAACCCGTGCAGCGTTCACAAAAAGCAAAGGTCCAGCGCCTCCTCAATTTTCTTCAACCCGGAACTTATATTCGCCCACACTGCCATCCTTTGGAGCAGGCTACTGAGTCAGTATGCCTTCTCAGTGGTGCTCTCGAAGTTCTCATCTTCAATTCGCATGGATCAATTCACAGTAGGCATCATCTAACTCCCACATCACCCCTCGTTGATATCGAACCAGGAGTTTGGCATGGGATGATTGTCCAAGCACCGGACACCGTAATCTTTGAAGTCAAGAAAGGCCCCTACAATCCAAAGACAGACAAGAAATTTGCCTCGTGGTCTCCCGAAGAGGGCTCTCCAGATGTGAAAAAATTCCTCGCCCACCTCCAGAAGGGGTAGTTAGTAAGGAAGGTGTTTCCGGCGGTTGGCGAGCCAGATACATTGGTAAGGCGTAAGAACAATATCACCCTCTTTTTCTTCCAAAACGTCTCCGGATATTAGATCCAACCAGTCTTCGGTCGATATTAAATTTATTGATGCTACTGGAATCCGTTGTTCCTCACCCGAGACATTGTTGAGGCAAAATACATTGCTTCGCCGGTCAACCGATTGACGCCAAAAAGCAAAAACCTGATCCCCCATATGAAGAGTAAACTGAGTTGCGTTCGGATGAAAAGCAGCCTGCTCTCTCCGCAAATCAATACGATCAAGTAATTTTTTCAAGACACTAGCATGAGGAGATCTTTCGTTATCAAGTTCGACCCTCAAGTCATCCGCTTTCCACTTACGGCGATTAATACGACGACTCATTCCTGAACTGATTGCCTCCTCCCGGTCATTCCGTGTTCCAAGCAGGCTATGAATATAGAAAGCTGGAACTCCTTCTAAGCCCAACAAGATCGTATGTGCACACAAGAATTTCTCTTCAGTTTGAAGCGCATCAAAAAGACTAATGTTAATCTCGTATGGCCGTTTCCCCCCATCGGGAAGAGCGCGCTCAGAAACAAGCCCTCCATATTCCAGCATCTTGTTTACCATCGATTGAATCTCTTCATGCGACAACAAGCCCTCTGCTGGTCGCAGCCCAATCCCGTCGTGGGATGCAATAAAATTAAAATACATTGTCCCAGGTTGGGCCGGAGGCATCCTCATTAACCACTGAATCAAACAGCGACAATCTCCGTAGGTCAGGGAATACAGAAGAAGCGGTGGAAGCGAAAAATTGTAAATTCCGTGCGCCTCGTTACCATTTCCGAAATAAGAAAGATTCTCCTGATTTGGAATATTGGTCTCGGTGATAATCACCGCATCAGGCTTGACGTGCTCAATCAAAGTCCGGAACAAACGGACCAACTCATGTGTTTGCGCAAGATTGATGCACTCGGTTCCAAGTTCCTTCCATACAAAAGCCACCGCATCAAGGCGGAAGACACTAATCCCGTGGTCAAGATGACTTCGAATAATTTTCACTAACTCGACAAGGAGATCGTGATCACGGAAATTAAAGTCAACCTGGTCATGTCCAAAAGTACACCAAACATGCTTCATTCCCGATGGTGTTGGAGTGGGGCGCAGAAGAGGGCTTGTCCGAGGCCGCACTACTTCACTGAGATCTTCAAATGGTGATACTTCCAAAAAAAAACGACTTCCAGGTTCCTCATCTTTCTCGAATTGCTGAAACCATTCATGTGAAGTGGAACAATGATTTACGACAAGATCCGACATAATCCGATAATCTTGCGAGAGATTTTCGAGCTCCGACCAATCACCTAAATCAGAACTGACCTGATTGTAGTCAGAAATCGCAAATCCATCATCTGAAGTCCAAGGAAAGTAGGGCAAAACGTGAACAATTGAAATCGAATCGCCCAATCTTTCTCTCACAAACGAAGCTAACTCCTTCAATGGTGTCCCTTCTGTTGGAACAATCGAATCCCCATAGGTAATCAGCGCTACGTCTTTCTCGGACCAATGGTTGATAAAAGGAACCGGTTCGAAAAAATGCTCTTTCAAACGCATCGTATCGATCAACCGGCCCACCAAAGGTGAATGATCCCCCTCCCCATAAATAGCAGCAAGATGGGTCTCAATGCGAAGAGTGAGGTGGTCCAGCGGGCTCATTTCCGAAAAAATTCCTTCTGATCTTCTTCCACAGCCTCAATTAAGCGCTCGTATATATCAGGTATCGCACTTCTTACTCGCGACCAACTTGGAATAAATGGTTTCTCGTGTGGCGAACTTAAAAAGTTCTTGCCAGCAGCGATGATATTTTCAGCGAAAAGTTCAACCGCCTCTTCCTCTTTATGAACATCCAAATCCAATCCATTAATGATCGCGTCATTCTTGTAGCGTTCCACAAAATCAAGCGCATTCCGAAAGTAAGACGCCTTAAGTGTGCGAAAGACCTCCTTACTAAAAACCGTCCCCATCACCGCCATTTTACGGTAAATCAATTTACAAATATCTATCGACATCTTTGACAATCCCTTTGCACGATCATCAACTGAAATATCCTGATGCTTATGATCATAGACTTCAGCAATATCGACTTGGCAAAGTTTGTTGTTGGAATAATTCCTGAACATTTCTGAAAGCGTCCCCATCTCAAGCCCCCAATCGCTCGGCATACGGATATCCGGAATTACGCCCTTACGAAATGAAAATTCCCCCGCCAGAGGATAACGGAAACCATCCAAATAACTTAAATAATCACTATCCCCGCATACCTGTTGGAGCGACTGTAAAAGTGGTGTGATTAAGAGCCTCGTCACACGACCATTGAGATTCCCCTCGGCAATCCGCGGATAATAACCCTTCGCAAATTGGTAACTAAATTGTGGGTTTGCCATCGGATAAATTAAGCGAGCTAGAAGCGAGCGATTATATGTCACAATATCGCAGTCATGTAGCGCGATCGCTTCAACTTTGTCGGTCGCCAACATATACCCAAGGCAATACCAGACATTTCTTCCCTTCCCTTCTTCTTCCGGAGCAAGGCCTTGCTCTTGAAGCTCGGCATCCAGAGCGCGCAGGCGAGGCCCATCATTCCAAAGAACGCGGTGGTGCTGCGGGAGTTCTCCAAAAAAATCTAGTGCCTCCCGATACTGGGCCTCGTTCGCCCGATCCAGACCAATCACGATTTGACTTAAGTATGGAACCTTCTTTACCTCATCTAGAATCTTTGGCATTGCCTCAGTCTCGAGTTCGGAAAAGAGGGATGGCAACAACAAACCCATCGGTCGTTTTTTAGAAAAGCCTATAAGCTCAGCCTCCAGTTCTTCAAGAGGTCTATTGGTCAGGTTATGGAGCGTGGCCACGGAGCCACCTTGATGAAAATCAGCCATTGTTTATCGTCGAGTATGGGATTTGAAATTGGTCGAGAATTTGAGTCATCATTTCAGCCCAACCGCGAGGACCAGTCTCAGTGCTGCGGAGCATATCCACTGCTTCTAAAATGTAATCGCCAGGCGCCTTAATAACGACTCCGATATCTGCAGCTTCCAACATAGCTAAGTCATTGGGTCGATCTCCTAACGAGATGATCGCCACATTCTCTTTTCGCAAATGCTCAAGTGGCTTTCCTTTATCAGTCTGGCCAAGAACGTGGAGAAAACGCCCACCACGAAGAGTCGTCAAGCCCCGTTCCTTGACCAACTCACAAAATTCTTCCTCCTTTTCTAACGAATCTTGCCAAACTAACGGTTCACTAAAATGTCGGTCTGCTGATCGTTCTGCAGACTGCCGCTCTAAACCAGTCCACTGCATAATCTCAGGCACCCCAACATCAGAATATCCCTTAAACTTAAACTTCGACCGCAGCGACTTAAGACTCTCAAGAATCTCAACACGCGAAACTCCAAAAGTCTGAACCTCTCCGCCATCATAAATAGCCGAACCATTTTCGACGATAAAGGGCTCCAGATTCCCCAGTTCTCCTCTTAATGCCAACCACTCCGCCCTTGTTTTACTGGTATTAACAATTAGAGGAATCCCTGCCTCATCCATTCGGTCCAAAACTGGAAGAACTGGGTCAAAAGAATAATCATCATGGTCCAGTAACGAGCCATCTAGGTCACTTACCACCATTAACCTCATCGTTTTATCAACCACTGTCACCTTTCCTAGCGGATCCCATGCCAAATCCCGAACGCAAAAATTTTCAACGTCGCAAAAAGGAAAAGTAATGGGTGCCAAAACTCCGCCCATTCCATCGAAAGCGCTGAACTTTGAAAAAAATTGGGGCTAGATCACCAAAACATCCCATTCATCCAGCAACCTACCCCGAGCAAAATGCCTAATACGATCTCGGGGATAGAGGCAACCTTAGAAAAATTGAACGCCAAGTTATACTAGTTGCCAAAAAGCAGGTTATTAAGGAACCTAAACAAAGGTATTTATGGAACTTGGTTGGATTTCTTGATGTGAAAAGGCTTAGATTCGCCCTTCCAAACTTTTACAAGCGAAACATTCCCAAAGAATCGTTCGTTTCAGTGGCTCATGAACTTTTTTCAACTAACCCTCTTAACTCCCTCGCTCATGCTCGCGGCGGAACCCATAATCCTCGATCTCAATGAACGATCTACCCATCAGGTCATCGTGGATCGTGAACAAAATCAATATCTGGGCCACCCTACGACAACCTTGCTGGAGGACGGCAAGACTATCCTTTGCGTTTACCCAAAGGGACACGGGAAAGGGCAAATCGTTTATAAGCGCAGCATCGACGGCGGCCTCAGCTGGAGTAATCGCCTTCCAACTCCAGAAAGCTGGTCCACCTCTAAGGAAGTTCCCACAATTCACCGAGTAATCGCTCCGAACGGCAAAAAGCGCCTGATCGTCTGGTCTGGTCTTTATCCCGCGCGTCTCTCGGTGAGCGAAGATGATGGCATCAGCTGGAGTGAACTCAAACCCGCCGGCGAATGGGGAGGAATTGTGGTTATGGGATTTGTGGAGGCGCTCAAAACAGGCCCCGGCCACTACCTCGCGATGTTTCACGACGACGGCCGCTTCTTCAACAAGAAGCCAGTCAAAAATAAACTTCGCACCTTCACTCTTTATCAAACAAAGTCCACCGACGGCGGATTAACTTGGTCGCAGCCAGAAGCTATTTACAAATCAGCCGACGTCCATCTTTGTGAACCCGGCTGCGTTCGCTCTCCGGACGGAAAAATTCTCGCTGTTCTTCTTCGAGAGAACGCACGACGCAAAAACTCTCATATCATTTTTTCGAGCAACGAAGGTGAAACCTGGAGCGCTCCCCGCGAACTTCCGCTCGCTCTCACTGGTGATCGACACACTGGGAAATATGGGCCCGACGGTCGCCTCTTTCTTTCCTACCGATGTATCTCTCCCAAAGCAAAAGCCCAAAACCGCCTGTTCGAAGGTGACTGGGTCGGTTGGGTCGGGACTTGGGATGATCTAATTCAAGGAAACTCCGGACAATATTTTTTCCGACTCAAGGACAATACCAAGCACTACGATACCTCATATCCCGGGGTGGAAATACTCCCAAATGGCACCTTCGTCACAACAACCTATGGTCACTGGAGCAAAGGGCAGCCTCCCTACATTCTTTCAAGTCGATTCCAGCTTCAAGACCTTGATAATTTGGCTACTAAAGAAAAAAAATAGACCCAGCAGGGCCAGCACAGACATGCTGTCTAAGCTAGGGTCCGCCTTTTGATCTCGCCG
>DIHU01000061.1:0-1745 GCA_002420315.1 Akkermansiaceae bacterium UBA5688 | reverse complement strand
AACCCGCAAGGTATTAGAACAAGCAAAGGAAGAAACTCGCGGCGTAAAATAAAACTCCTAGTCCGTGAATTTTTCGATGGCGGATCGGTCAAAAAACTGACTCGCTCCTGACATGCCCGAACTCGCCGAAGTCGAACTTGCGCGCCGCCAATGGGCGGCATGTCATGGAGATACCATTATCGATCTTAACGTTCACAATAAGGCACGTATCTATCGCGATTGTCCCTCTGCCGCCCTAGGTATCCTAAAAGGGAAAATTCTTCGCAGCTCGCACGCCCATGGCAAACGCATGCTCTTCACATTCGCACCTGAACTTCATCTAGAAGTTCATCTAGGCATGTCCGGAAAACTTTCTACCGCGCCGCCGAACTACCCAGAACAAAAGCACGACCACCTTATTCTCCACACCGCCAAAGCTGCTCTTATTTTTAACGACTACCGTATGTTCGGCCGTGTGATGCTTCACGACTGCGCAAATCCTTGGGCCGATTTACCACCCCAACCACAAGATTCAAAATTTTCCCTCATCCATGTTCGCAAACTCATCAAACGCCATCCCAAAAAACCGCTTAAGGCACTACTTCTCGATCAAAACGCCTGCCCCGGGATCGGCAACTGGATGGCAGATGAAATTTGTTGGCGCTTAGGAATACATCCGGGTATCGCAACAGGCACACTCGAAGCCAAAAAACTGCGTAAAGAGATCCGCTTTGTAACCTTCGGATCCCTCAAACATGTTGCCGACAAAAATACCAAAGCCTCATCCGATGGCTTCGCTCCTGGCAGCTACGTCGCTAATGTGCCCCCAAAAAACTGGCTCTTCCAGCATCGCTGGAAAAAAGGCGGTATCTGTCCCAAGTGTAAAACCGCCCTTGCTCGCGATACCATCGCATCGCGGACAACCGCTTGGTGCCCCAATTGCCAATTCTAATCGCGCAAAAATACCACATTGATTCCAAATTAAAAACAACTCCCTACAAATATGGCTGCACAAAAAAAAGGCTACGGCTTTCTCATCACCGCTCTCATTATTCTCCTCTTGGGCGGAAGTATTACAGTCTTCCTCGGGATAAGCGCGTTCAACTCAGGAAAAGACTTCACCGAAAACCTAGATCAGGGTGAATCATTTATAACTCCAAAAACACTCAGCTACACTCCAAAGGAAAATAGTGAGGTTACCATCTGGGTTTTGGGCGATGAAGAAATCGATCTCACCGAAATCAATATTGAATTTACCGACACCACAACGGGTATTACAAAGAAGGCAACTAAGTCTAACGCCGCCTATCATGTTAATAACCAACATCATCTCGCTGACTTTCGCGTAGAAAAAGGCCGAACCTATCAAGTGAGTGCGAAGGGTGCTGCCAATGGGAGCACCATTTGGATTACCCATATCTCGTCTGACGCAATCCTATCCACTCTTAGCAAGGCATTTGGAGCATTAGGTGTTGCTAGCGTAACCTTCGTCATCACCCTAATCTTTGGTATTATCGGCTTAGTCAGATGCCTTGATTCCAAAAAAAACAGATTTCATCGGTCTCCCCCTCCGTTCTACTAGGAAATAATATCACTCCTAGAAAAACGAGGGACCACAATTTCCAAGGCTCTAGATTTCTACGTTATTGTGCCCTAAGCCCACCATTTCCCGAATACCATAGACCGTAAATACAGCTACGGAGATAGCAAGGGAGGCCATCTGAGTCTCACCGTTCCCTAATTTTTTAGAGATTAATCATCTCAAA
>DIHU01000155.1:3722-4271 GCA_002420315.1 Akkermansiaceae bacterium UBA5688 | reverse complement strand
AAGACCGCAAGACTCGAGGTAAGAGGTCTAGAATTATAATCTAACACTCGATTTGAGAGATCTCGAGTTAGAGGGGTTGTGTGTTGTGTATTCATAAATAAAGAGCCATGGTGTCTAACAGCAAGCAGCTGGAGGTGTCCATCAAAAATCCATTAGTTAATTTGCTTAAACCAAAGGACAGGGTGAGAGAAGCCCGGTATTTGATGGGTTTTGGGGATTGGTTGAGGTGGATTTTACTTAAGCTGTAGGATTCTAAGTCATTGAGATTTAGAGTTTCGAGAGTTCTTGAACCTGATAAGAATCACAAAACGGGTGATGGATCAAAAGAAGGGAAGTTTAGCTGTTCTTCCTCAAATCTTTAGACGCGCCATATCCCAATTAGGAGGTTATCCTCCTCATATCGTAAATTTCGCATACGTAATGATTAAGAGAACTCGCTGCTTTATCTTTTCTATCGCCTTTTCGGTGATGATTGGAGCCCTCTTGTTTTCAGGTTGCTCTGAGAAGCAAGAAAGCTCGGCATCCGATGCAGACGCGACAGTTTCAACA
>DIHU01000155.1:0-3404 GCA_002420315.1 Akkermansiaceae bacterium UBA5688 | reverse complement strand
TTTCAACAACTGAGGAAGCGGAAGTGTGGAGCGCTGCAGTCAAAGAGCAACTTTCTGAGCTCGCCTACTCTCTTCTGGAGCTGACGGAACCTTTGAGCAAAGATGACTCGTTAAAAACGATCACCACGATAGATTTTAAATCTAAAGATCAAAACGAAAGGAATGTGGGGTCCTCAATTGTTGTGCGGGATCTTTCCTATTCATTTTCTAAGACACCGATGGGGCTTGGTGATTTTTTTAAGGAGATGAGATCGACGCTCCATTTTGAGGGTGAATCAAAAGAGTCGCATCTTAAGTTTAAGGTTTACCGAGTCCAGGGTGATGCGGGAACGTTAAAGACTCGGCAACTTTTAACTGCGAGTGGTTTTAGAGAGGGGAAAAATATTCGTTCCCAGGCGGTGGTCGAAGCGGTGTGGACTCGTCCAACTGATGACGAATTCCCTGAGCTCTTAAGTTTTTCGATGCCAAACCTCATTCAAAGCGAGTTCCGAGAAAAGGATGCGGAGGGATTTGAAGACATTGCTCCAATTGTCCTAGGTGGAAATGATTCGTGGAACCAGCAACTGGAGCTTGGCATGAATCATTGGGTTCGCAAAATTGATGAAGTGCTCAAGCCCGATTTCCTTGGCTATCATGGAGTAGCGCTCGGAGATGTGGATGGCGATGGTCTTGAAGACCTGCACCTCTGCCAACCTGGGGGTCTACCCAATTTGCTTTTTAGACAGGAAAAAGATGGAACCATGACTGATATTTCTGCGGTTGCAGGTATTGATTGGCTGGACAACTCGACGGCTGCGCTTTTGGTAGATTTGGATAACGATGGTGATAAGGATCTCGCTGTTGCAACTCGAACTGCATTCTTGATTCTGGAAAACGATGGAGCGGCAAGATTTACGCTACGTTCTACATTTAAGGAAATTGGTTCGGGATATTCGCCAACCGCCTCAGACTATGACCTTGATGGGGATTTGGATCTATTGATCCTTCGCTACAATGCCAATAGTCGGGAAGTGGGTGATTTCCCCACTCCTCACCCATTTCATGATGCTCGTAATGGCGGAGCCAATGTCCTCCTGAAGAATCAGGGGCAGCTGCGCTTCTCTGACGCCACCCAAGAAAGTGGCTTGGATGAAGCAAATTTTCGTTTCTCCTTTGCTGCTGCTTGGGAGGACTACGATAACGATGGAGATTCAGATCTCTACATCGCCAACGACTTTGGACCTAATCAACTGCTTCGTAACGATGATGGAGAATTCTTTGATACCTCGGTGGAAAGCATGTCTCAAGACTGGGGGTTTGGAATGTCAGCGAGTTGGGGGGACCTCGATCGTGATGGGAATATGGATCTTTATGTTTCAAGTATGTTTTCTGGTGCCGGTAATTTGGTCATTCCACAGGATGATTTTAATCCGTCCATGCCCCAAAAAACGCGGGAACGTTACTTGAAGATGGTGCGAGGTAACTCGCTGATGCGGAATAATGGTTCCGGAGGATTTACAGATATCACTAGCCCGATGAACGAAGGGTATGCGGGGTGGGCATGGGGGACAGGACTTGGAGATTTTAATAACGACGGCTGGGAAGATATTTATGTCGCAAATGGTTACATTTCGCAGCCAAAGAAAGACGATTTGTGAATGTTTTTCTGGGGGCGGGTCGCGCCCCAAACACCGGAAGAAGAGCTAACACCATCTGCTAAGCCGGGCTATATTCGTAATTTCCGAAATCTCAATCTTCGCATCTCGGAAGGGAATTCGTTTAGCGGCTACGAACGTAATCCCTTTTTTATTAACCTTGAGGGAAAAGGTTTTGCAAACGTCTCCGGTTTGCTGAGCTCTGATTTTGACGATGATGGTCGGGCGGTAGCTACCGCTGACTGGGATCATGACGGAGACTTAGACCTTTGGATCACCAATCGGACGAGTCCCCGAATCCGACTTTTGAGAAACAATCATCCACAGCACGATGAATCGGTTGCTATTCGTTTGATTGGCAATGGAACAACGACCAATCGCGATGCGATCGGAGCTCGGGTCACAATCTCGCCTGAAAGCCACTCCGAACATCGACAGATCAGAACGGTTCGAGCTGGAGAAGGCTTCCTCACCCAGTCAAGCTCTTGGGTTCATTTCGGTTTGGGAGGATTCGATAAAAAACTGAGGGTTCAAGTCGAGTGGCCAGGTGGCGAGACTGAGACTCTAAATGGACTGAACGCCGGGAAACGATATCTCATTAATCAATCAAAAGGAGTTCGAGAAATTCAACTCAATTTCCCTGTGGTGGATGATATTCCTGTTTCACAGATTGACGAGACTGGGCAAGAGGAGGGGCTCTGGTTAGTAAATCGGATTCCTTTCCCCAAGCTCGTTTATAAAGATAAAGAGGGGACTGTGAAATCAACCCGCGAATTTATCGGGAAACCTGTCCTTGTGAATCTATGGGCAGCTTGGTGTGAAGATTGTCTCCAAGAATTAAGCGAGTTTGCAGAGAACCAAGAAAAAATATTAGATCTAGGAGCCACCATCTTGGCTCTCAACGCAGATGGATTAACAACGGATGGCCAAGAAGCTGCAACTTTAGATGGGTGGTCTGAGCTATCACGCTTAGGTTTCGGTTTGGAGAGCGGCAAAGCACGGCCAGAAAACCTTGGTAAGATGGAGATCTTGATCGAGTTTTTAACTTCTCGCCGAAAACCTTTATCCATACCTACTAGCTTCCTTATTGACTCAAAGGGCGAACTTGCAGCCATCTATCAAGGGGTCGTTAGCTGTAGACAAATCGTCTCAGACTTAGCTCTCCTAGAGGCTTCTAGTCAGGAACAAATTCCGCGACTTTCTCCTAGGCAGGGAAAGTGGTTTGAAAACCCTCTTACCGAAGATAATACGACTCGCCTCGGAGACTACGCCACTCTTTTTGCAAGAAACGGATTTCCTGCGGAAGCTGAGTATCTATTACGACTGGTCAATCCCCCTGGAAAGGTTGCCACCTCTCAAGAACTTTATAACCAGGCTAAAATTGCGACCGCTCAAGGAAAAATCGGAGAAGCTAAAAAACTTTATCAAGAGGCTTTAAGAACAAATCCAGAGTATGGTCAGGCTCTCACTGGTCTTGGTGCTCTTTTCCTTATGGAAAAGCGTTTCGACCTTGCTCAGCCGCTCTTCGAGAAAGCGCTCGCGGTCGATCCTAACCATGCCACTGCTCTAATTAATCTTGCTATGATTGATCAAGCTCGTGGCCGTCAAGAAAGTGCTCTAGAGAAGCTCAATCGAGTTGTGGAAATGAATCCGGACTATGGGGCAGCCCGCCTAAACCTGGGGTCGCTTTATGCGTCTATGGGTGAATTTCCCGCTGCTGTTGTCCAACTCGAAAAAGCGATTCTGCTTAACCCCAAACAACCAGCGGCA
>DIHU01000107.1 GCA_002420315.1 Akkermansiaceae bacterium UBA5688 | reverse complement strand
CAAAAATCACGAACAATCCGGCAAGCATGTAAATTCCACACATAAATGGAACTAAAGTAGCAGTCACCGACGCAATGCTTTTAATTCCACCAATAATTACAAGCCCAACCGCAATGGCCATAATCAAACCAAAAGCCCAGCGGTTTTCATCCAAAAATGAACCCTTTCCCACAACTCCCACCAACTGCTCACAAGCCTGGTTAGCCTGAACCATGTTACCGCCTCCAAAAGAACCACCGATGCAAAGGAAGGCAAATACCCCAGCAAGAATCAACCCGAACATTCCCATCCCCTTTTCAGCAAATCCCTTTTTCAAATACTGCATGGGCCCGCCATAAACCTTGCCATCTTCAATCGTGCGATATTTCACGCCGAGCGTGCATTCGCAAAATTTCGAAGTCATCCCAAACAATCCAATCAGGATCATCCAGAAAGTCGCACCCGGACCTCCAACACTTATGGCAATCGCAACACCCGCGATATTTCCAAGACCAACGGTGCCTGAAAGTGCAGCACAGAGAGCCTGAAAGTGGGTGATCTCGCCAGGATCACTTTCTGAGCTGTATTTTCCACTGATGGTCCGAGCGGCTAAGCGCCACGACCGAAGATTCAGGAACTTAAAATAGACCGTGATGACAACAGCAGCTAATGCCAACCAAACCACAACAAGAGGAACTTTAACCGCATTACCTTCAGCGTCCCTTGCGATCTCCAGCCCGTAGAAAACCTTTCCAGTTACTTCGTCTAGATAAGGTCCTAAATTTTGGTCAATCCACTTGTCCGGAGCTTGGCTAAAGATGATTTCCTCATTTTGGGCTGCTGAAGCTTTGACCTCCTCAGCACGAAAGGCGCCCACCGAGAGCGAGAAAAGAAAAGTAAGTATCAGGAACAAGTTTCGCATGACTCGCACACCTTGCGGGAAAGGAGTAAAAGCGACAAGTGAGAATCACGGCTTTACCCGCAAAACAAAAAATCCGCCCGGAAGATACCGAACGGATCTTAGAAATGATTCTGAGGATTACTTCCGCTATGGAAGAAGATTCACAGCGCGGGCACGCTTTATCTCACGAGTGATGGCACGATGCATCTTGGCGGAAACTCCAGTCACCTTGCGGGGAAGGATGCGCCCTGTCTCGGTGGTAAATTTGGAAAGCACCTCAGGATTCTGATAGCTGATCTTCTCAAAAGGAAGGTCGAGACGCTTATTGGTCATCGACTTGTTGTGCTTCCGGAAGTTAATCCGACGCTGGATGGTCTTGGGCTCAGACATAATAGAAAGTAGTTAGGATCAGGGACTATCGAAGCTCACGGTGAAGAGTGCGGCGCTTCAAGAAAGGATTATACTTCTTCTTTTCGAGACGGCCCGGAGTTCGGAGACTCTTTTTGTTACGAGTGCTCGTATAACGGGAGGTTGGCTTTCCCTCGGCCTTGGCCTCAGTGCATTCCAGAATGATGATATCGCGTGGCATAATCTAAGAAAAATCAGAAATCGGGACGCGGAAGCTATGAAAAACCGCCCTATCGTCAAGGCAAAACCGAGGAAAGTTCCGAAACTTTGAGCCTCTGAAAAAATCGTTGATTTCGCAGAACTTACGGCGCAGACTCTCACCA
This sequence comes from Akkermansiaceae bacterium UBA5688, assembly GCA_002420315.1. Classification (GTDB taxonomy): domain Bacteria; phylum Verrucomicrobiota; class Verrucomicrobiia; order Verrucomicrobiales; family Akkermansiaceae; genus SW10. The sequence goes on along the minus strand of DIHU01000107.1, from coordinate 38,401 downwards.
GTTGAAGGTAATCGGCTCATTGACGACCACTTACCTCTTCGTTTTTTGAGAGATTCTCAATCTCTGCCCACGGCCCATGCGATCAATTTCACCCGGCCGCTTCGGCAGAGGCACCTGCAGAACCCCCCTCATTACTTCGCACCTGTTTCGGCGGATCTTTTGGTCACCCGATTGATTGTTGGCAAGCCACACAAGGCTCAAAATTTCCAGATTTCCCATATTAGCATGATTCCACCTGACTCTGATTCAGCGAACTCCGGCGGCCAGCAGGCCTCCGAATCCGGCAACGGAAACAACAACAACCGTAATCGCAACCGCAACCGTAATCGCAACCGTAATCGTGGCCAGCGACAGGGACGGGTCCGCGGATACGGTCCACGCGACGAAAATCGAGACGGCCGTGAACCACGTGAACGCAAACCATTTGAATTCACCGGAGATCCAGTCTCGGTGGATGGCCTTTTCGAAGTTGCCCTGAAGGGGTTCGGATTCCTTCGCAAACAGGACCAAGATTTTGAACAACGCAAGGAGGACGTATTCGTTCCACCCGATCTGGTGAGGCAGCACGGAATCCGCCCAGGAGTTTGGATCAAAGGAATTGCTCGCGACAGCTCCCGCGGCCCACAGATGATCGAGGTAACCTCCATCAACGGTAAAAAGCCTGAGAATGCCCGAAAACTCCCGGCCTTCGAAGAGCTCAAGGCGATCAATCCCAACAAACAAATCGGTTTTGAAACGACTCCTGATCGATACACGACCCGACTTGTCGATCTCATGGCACCGGTCGGACGTGGCCAGCGGGGACTCATTGTCTCCCCTCCCCGATCCGGTAAAACAACCCTCCTCCTCCATATGGCTCAAGCAGTCCAGGACAGACACGAGGAGCACCTTCATCTCATCGTCTTGCTTGTTGACGAACGCCCCGAGGAGGTGACTGAGTTTCGCCGACAACTCCCTGAAGCGGAAATCTATGCCAGCTCAAACGACGAATCTCCCAGAAACCACTGCCGACTTGCCGAACTCTGTATCGAGCGAGCCAAGCGCTTAGTGGAAGACGGTCAACACGTTTTCATTCTTATGGATTCAATTACCCGACTTGCTCGAGCCTATAACAATAACGTGGGCGGCGGCAAAAAGAGCCGGGGGCGTGGTTACCAGTCCGGTGGAATCGTAGCTGGGGCACTCGAGATGCCTCGTCGCCTCTTTGCAGCTGCACGAAACACCCGTGAAGCGGGGTCGCTGACCATTATCGCCACAGCGTTAATCCAAACGAACTCGAAGGCCGACGAAGCCATTTTCCAAGAATTTAAGGGGACCGGCAATATGGAGCTTGTTCTAGATCGCCGTATCGCAGAGCAATACGTTTATCCGGCTGCTGACATCTTCAAATCAGGCACTCGTCGGGAAGAGCTCATACTCCCCGAAATGAGCCTTAAAAAAATTTATATGGTGCGCCGGGGGCTAGCTGGACACAAACCAGTAGAGGCCATGGAGAGACTTCTTTTTTTCATGAGAAAGTTTCCAAGCAATGCACAGATGCTACTTGAGATAAAAGGATAGATTTCCGTCCGAAAGGTGTGGCAATATCTGTGCTCCTCTGCTATCTATTGAGTAATCTTAAAGATTATCTCGATCCACTATGCAGAAGAAAAACGTAAAGCCAGATATCACGGTGACCGTGCGTCACGAAAACGTCACTGATTCCCTTCGGCAATATGCTGAGGACAAAATCAACGGCATCCATCTTGATTACCCACGCATCATCGGTGCTAAAGCAATTCTCGATGTGGAAGGAAGCCGCCGCCACAAAGCCGAAATCATTCTCTTTTGCGCCAACCATATTGTCATTGATGCCTCATCCGAAACTGAGGATATGTATAAGAGCATCGACTTCACGATTGATAAAATCACGAGGCGTATGCGCAAATGTAAGACCCGCCTACTCAAGCGGCGTAATCCCGGACAGGAGGAAAGTATCCGCTACCTTGACGAGAGGAACTACCGAGCCGATTTCCTTGATAACCTTCCCGAAGAAATCAACGAAACTGAGGAACCAGAACCTTTCTTCGTCCACAAGGAATCTTTCAGCTTACGCAAACTCTTCAAGGAAGAGGCAGTTATAGACCTCGACCTTACCGAACGCCCATTCGTCGTTTTTAAGAATGCACGCCGTAACGTGACTTCAATCGTTTGGAGAAAGCCAGATGGCGACTACGGAATCGTCGACATCCCTAGTTAGTCCCCTTTTGCCCACTATCTATCCTCCCTGCAGAAGTGGTCGTTACCACCTCAATTTCTCAAAGATTTTCGCCTTAAACCTGCCAACGCCAGTCAATATTCACCTCAATCTCGGGGTGAATGCTGTGCTGGACTGGGCAATTTTGAGCTGCATCCTCCAGGACTTTACGATCCGGGTGACTTTCAGAAACCGGAACATGAATTTGCAATTCCAATCGGATGATACGACGGGGTAAATCAGCTGACATTCCCTTCTGCACCACCAAACGAAGCCCCTTCAGGTCAATCTCCCGTTGGTCTGCAATAATCCCCATAATGGTAACAATGCATGTTCCGAGGGCAGTCGCGACCAGGTCAGTTGGGGAAAAACTTTCGCCCCGTCCCTGATTATCCACCGGAGCGTCGGACATCACCTTTTTCCCAGACGGCATATGTTCAGCCACACAGCGCAGCTGGCCCTTATAATCAATTTGAATTTCCACCATCGTCTTCGCTCTGTTCAATTACCTCCTGTTCAACATCCCGGATTAAAACAACCCGAAATCCAAAACTCTCACTTCGGTATTCTATATCAAATGGAAAGCGGCACCGCATTTCCAAGTGTTCCTCACTAAAAGTATCCCACCCACCACCACGTAAAATCCCACGCTCCGTGTTTCCGTATGAATCCAAAACCCATTCGTGAACATTCCCACCGATATCGTAAAGACCGATGACATTTGGTTTGAATCCACCCACTGGAGCCAGCTTTTCAAAACCATCATTGTAGCCCTCAATAATACGATCATTTTTTAAAAACTCCACTGCAGAAAGATCTGCATAGTTTCCGACTTGTTCATCCGGAGGGAAACTCTCACCCCAAGGAAACTGCCCGGAATTAACGATTTCACTTTCTCTCTCGGCCGGAGTTTCACCAACTTCAATCAAGCCCGCCATTTTACTCCATTCCAAATCAGTCGGTAACCTGTAACGGTAATCCTTGGTGATTCGGTTAAGATCTGCATTCGGATTATCACGTTCACTCTTTGTAAGCCATTGACAAAACCCTTCGCACTCCGCCCGAGTTAGACCCACAACAGGGACCAATGGATTATCACTCAAGATCACTTCTCCAAGCTTCTTTCCGGTCGCCTTCAAATATCGATTGTAATCGACACTTCGGGTCTCCCACTTGGACACGCTGAGGGAGGTCGAGAGTGGCACTAATTCCATCTCAATGCTATTAGTCCACGGTTCCCCTGGTATCAAACTCTTGTCAGGCTGAAGAGTAAAAACCCTGTTAATCTCCCCTCGATCCGGAAGGTAAACATTATCGACTAGGGTCTTCTTACCACCCATCGCAAGAGTAATCTCAATATCACCAGGCGCTATGTTGGGACCATCATAAGGAGTTGTATCTACATAGACCCCATTTAAGTAAAGACTCGCTCCGCTTGGTATCGAATCTATACTTAAGGAGCCATACGGAATTGGCCTAACCCAACAATAAAAAGGCCTGAGAAGTCTCCCCTCTTTTTTCGCTTCTCCGGGAAGTCTGGTCGCATCAAAAGATAAATCATAGTGCGGAATAATTTGGCGATTGCTCTGCGGATTTTCGTCCGAATATTCGCCGAAATATCCCTGATCAATACACCTGGTTTCCAACCACTTTGAGTAACCCGTTGTCCACGATTCGGGAACTGCAACCACCTTACGATCACTATATTCAAAGGTGATGGCCTTGAGATTTTGATTCGTCTCCTCCAAGTAGAGCTTCCAGTCATTCTCACTAACATGCACGGCACCCTTGTGCAGATCTAAATATGGAAGATACTCATTTCCGAGTGCGTCTGTCCAAATTTCATCAACCTTGGGGGGCGAAAATAAACTCATAACCTCGTCAATAATCATGACCTGCCTCCCCTCATCGACCACCTCGCTTTTAATGAATAGATCGCGTCGATTAGGAGCTTTGATTTGCAATTCCAAAATCGAATCCACCTCAACCCCAGTCAAAGTGGCAGGTGTATAACCCAAAAGATCTCCAACTTTATCATAGACCTCAGCTCCAGCTGGCGTCGTGAGAACTTTGACCATTACATATCGCTCGGGCAAAGGCTCCAACTGACCTTCGATCACGTGCGTTCCCCAAGTATTCTCGAGCCAGATCTGGCTCATGAACAACGCCATCAAAAAAAGCACGGCAAGCGCAACCTTAGCGTAGCCAGGCACCTTTTTGGGAGCATTTTTCCCACGCTGGAGATGACTCAGGGCATGAGCAAGTTCACGCCCAGTTCGGATCTTTCGTTTAGTGATACGGGGATCGCAGATGTCACAGATCATGCGATTCAATCGAATCCATTTCTTTCGATCATCATCGGCTAGGGTCTCATCCGGCAATTCAGGGAACTGCAGCCGATCCATGCCAGTCGCCATTTCATAAAGAACTTTCCCAAGACTGTAGATATCTGCCTGCTCCGACCCAGGGCCCTCAGGCGGCACGAAACCTTCCGTGCCAACAAAGGTTCGTTGATCTTTAGCTGCAACCAATCCGATATCAGCCAACTTAGCCTTACCATCAACAAAGATCACGTTCGATGGTTTCACATCACGGTGTGTCAATCCACGTTCGTGTAATTCAGCAAGCGCCTCGGCAAGCCGCTTGCCAGTCTCGATACAAAAGTCGGTTGAAAGAGGTTTGCCGTTCCCACGCGTCATGTCGGTGCGTAAGGTCCGCGGCTCATATTCGACCGGATTTATCTCATCGTCGCTATGGGCATCATCGCCCAGCTCCATAACATAATAATAAAACTCAGTGTGATCATTGCTACGTCCAACATGAAGAATATTCACGAAGCCAAGATGGTCCCGCGAGATTGGCTCGAATCTTAAAATACCTTCGAATTCACGTTCAAAGGTCCGTTCGTCTGAAAAGTCCTCGCGATAAACGATCTTCACAGCTCTCATAGCGCCAGTCACACCACGCGCCAACCAGACTTCACCATAGGCCCCGCCCCCGATTTTACGGAGGACATCGTGATCGGGGATCAACGGGTCTGGCCTAATCTTTTTTTGCATCCTTCTCGAGCTTCGCCAATTCCTTCTTCAAAACGGAACCTACGCGATGCTTGGCGAGATAAACCTGGGCCATGCTGACCCCAAGATGATCCTGCACCTTTTTTGCATCCCACTGTTTCACGACATAATAATCAAAAATTTGATACTGCTTCGGCGAGACTTGAGCCTTGACTCGTGTCAAAGCCATATCAGCGACATTCTTCTTCCACTCGACATCCCACATCCGTTCTAAAAGATCCCCTTTTGGATCCTCAAATCGATCAATAATAGCGGTCTTTCGATCATCTTCCCAACCGCCACCCGGCATGGCAGTGTCTTTCTTTCGCTTTCTAAACTGATCATTAATCCGCCAGCGGGTCATATTCATCAGCCACGTTTTGAAAGACCCTTGCTTTGGATCGTAGAGGTTCTTCTTACTTTGCTTCGCGATCGAAAGAATAGTTTCCTGCACCGTGTCGAAGGCTTCATCGTGCCTTAGACCGGCTTTAATCCCCACTGAATATATCAATTTCCAGTAAGTTTGATAAAATTCATCCCATGTCCGCTGATCCTCCCAGTTCTCCAACCTTGCAATGAGACTTTTGCGAGTTTTGGCATAGCCCTTGGTCAGATCGACTTCTTTTCCGTCTTCCTTTTTTTTCTTTGCAGAACTGTCTTTCTTATCGCGGGCCATCCTTAAGAAGAGAAGTAAACCAAAATTGAGCGAATGTCTTTACTCACTTTCAGGAAAATTACGATTGGAAGATTATCACGGAAACCTAAGGAGTCATCGCCCCCTCCAAACATGAGTCAGAATCTGCTCGAGACATTTCCGATCTAATTCATCAAAAGCCCCCTTTTTTACCGAATCAACATCCAAAACGGCAATCACCTCTCCTCTTTCATCCTTAACAGGCACCACAATTTCACTCTGAGAACGCCCATCGCAGGCGATATGGCCCGGAAAATCATGCACATTTTCAACCACTTGGGTTTCTCCCACTGCGGCAGCCATGCCACAAACGCCCTTGCCAATCTCAATCCGCAAGCACCCTACCGTTCCCTGATAAGGCCCGATCACGAGCCTTCCTCCGACCACTCGATAGAATCCCGTCCAGAAAAAGTCGTTCATTTCATTGTGTAGAACACCCACAATTGAAGCCATTTTTGCGATTTGATCGTCATCCCCCTCACAAAGCGCTCCAATTATGGACCGGCATCGTTCATAATCCCTCTCTTTTTCAGAACTCATTGTTGCCGACAAAGTATTTCCCAAACTCAGCACTGACAAACCTTCATTCCTCACTACAATTCTCCCGTGAGCTATCAGGTTTTTGCCAGAAAATACCGTCCCCGCACTTTTGCAGATGTTCTTGGACAGGATCACGTGGTCCAAACTCTTCATAACGCCATCGAACAAGACCGCCTTGCGCACGCTTACCTTTTCGTCGGTCCGCGTGGCACAGGAAAGACCTCAACTTCTCGAATTTTCTCGAAAGCTCTCAACTGCCCCAATGGACCTTCAGTCGAATTTGATCCTGATGATCCGATTTGCATTGAGATTGCCGAAGGTCGCTCGCTCGACGTTCTCGAAATTGACGGAGCTTCCAATAATAAAGTCGATGAAGTTCGCTCTCTCCTCGAAACGGTTGGTTTTGCACCGGCTTCAAGCCGCTTCCGCATCATTTACATCGATGAAGTTCACATGCTCACCACCGGTGCTTTCAATGCTCTTTTAAAGACGCTTGAAGAACCACCTGCCCACGTGAAGTTTATTTTTGCAACTACTGAGCCAAACAAGATTCTTCCCACGATCATCTCGCGATGCCAACGTTTTGATCTGCGGCCTATTCCGACTGACATTATCGCCAGTCACCTCCAACACATCGCAACTGAAGAATCGGTTAAACTTGATGATGCCGCCGCCTGGGCCATCGCTAAAGGAGCTGATGGTGGCATGCGTGACGCACAGTCTATGCTAGACCAACTTGTCGCTTTTTGTGGCAACGAAATCACCGAGACCAACGTTCTCGATATTTTTGGCTTCACCTCGCGCGAAACTGTCGCAGCCCTTCTTCTCGGCATCCTACAAAAGGAACCTGCCCGCATTCTCGCCGTCATTTACGAACAATTTGAAAAAGGAAAAGACTTAGGCCAGCTCCTAGCCGAAGTCGTTGGGGCGATTCGCGCGCTCGTCGTAGCAAAACTTGATCCCGATGCCGGGCGCGAAGGCTTCCCAGAAGCTCTTTGGAGTGATCTTTCGACCGCGGCCGAAACCCTAAAGCCAGAGCGCCTTCTTGCGGTTATCGATACCTTCTCCGAGGCAGAAAGCCGTATGAAATGGGCCTCAAATAAGCGACTCCACCTTGAGATCGCATCGCTGAAAGCGATCCAAAATCTCAATGAGATCCGCCTCACCGACGTAATTTCGGCGATTGGAAAAGCTGATCCTGGAGAAATTGCGAATTCATTCCCGAAGGGCTCTGCCGCTCCTCCAGCCGAGCCCAAACCTCATCCGACACCGGAAAAAAAAACTGTGACTAAAGACAGTAAACTTGACCCGATCGACCGTCTCATTGCAGATGCCCCCGAGGATGCGGTAGAGCCCGAGCCTATCCAGCTGAACCCAGACTCCAAAAACCCCAAACAAAAGCCAATTGATCAGGCGAAGGCAGAAGAAAACAACCCCCTCGACGCGGACGAATTCCATAACGATCCGCTGATTGTCGAGGCTCTAAAGGTTTTCAAAGGACGTCTGATCTCTTGAATTTCTGAGAGTCATGAGAATTCGCGGGTTATTGCGACGGATTCCTCCGGTTCTACTTTTGCTCTCACTGAGCCTGCACTTTTTCACTATCGTTCTTTACGTCCGCCTCCCGCTTAAGCTTGCGGCAGTTACCATTTATCCGGTCTGGGTTTGGGGAGCGATCGGGCTAATACTTGCTTCCTTTTGCTACCTATTCAGTAAGGCCCGAGGTTCTCTTACTATTATTCTTCTCTGGACCTTTACGATCCTTATCGTTGCCGACGAAGCTGGTCCGCTAGCCCGTTTAGCATCCGAACCAATGAAGGAAGCTGCTCCCGAGGAACATGCCGGAAGCCAAATTCTTCGCGTGATTACTTTAAACTGCGCTGGATTTTCTGACCCCCTGGAGGCAACACGCCATTTTGACCCGGACATTATCTTTCTTCAGGAAATTCCTCCTGGCTATCGAATCAAAAGACTTACCGACACATTATTTAAAGGAAAAGGCGACTATCGCTACAACCGTAAGCTGCGATTCGCGATCATCGTCAGGGGCACCATTGAGAGAGAATTTCGATTCTCAAAATACCGCACTCAGCTTGTCAAAGCAGAAATGTTCGACGGCCGTAAACTCAACCTTATGAATCTCCACCTTCTCTCGGCAGCAACCAATATGAAGCTCCACCAACTTGATTGTTGGCGTGAGCACATCAAGAACCACACTCTTCGAAGAATTGAACTCTCATCTTCACTTGCCGGATTGAGACAATACGGTTCCCACCCAAGATTCCCGACCATCGTAGCTGGCGACTTTAATGCTCCCGCCAACGACTCTGTTCACCGAATTATGCGGAAAGAATTTACCGATTCGTTTGACGCAGTCGGCACGGGATGGGGCAACACTTTTCATCGCGTTCTGCCGCTACTCCGGATCGACTATATTTATGGATCCGCCAAGCTCATCCCCGTTCGTTCTCAGACCTTCACTAGACACAAAACCGATCACCGCATGGTGGTATCTGATTTTATCTATCGCTAGGGATCTAGAAATTAGTATTCGGCCGTTGATTCCGGACCGAAACCCGCCCGCCACGTGCCCGGCGCATCGGTTCAAAAACATGATCGGCTCCCGTAGACTTAATCTCCGAAACCATCGCCATCAATTCGCCCAACCTACCTTTGGGCCACCCCCTTTCCGCGAACCATGACAAATACTCTGGAGGCAAATCCGTCAGTGGAACACCACAGGGCGGATACTTCGCTGGTCCATATTTACCAAAAGGCATATAAGCTTCAGAAATCTCATGAAGAAGATTCCGAAAGTCTTCGCGATCGATCTCGGTAAACTTCATAGATTCTATCTGACTTGCATCTCCGCAAGATCTTCCTAAATTACCCAAAGAAACCAACAAAAACATGGAAAGTCACAATCCTTACGCCAGTCCATACTCGGTTGCCCAAGCTCCGGCAGCAACTCGCACCGAATTTTATCAGAAAACCTACCTACATCTCGCAGGAGCAATCGGAGCATTTATCATCCTTGAAGCAATGCTTTTTGCCATCCCGGGAATCGATGTATTTGTGATGAAAATGATCGGAGGGGGTGTGTCCTGGCTAATAGTCCTCGGTCTCTTCATGGCCGCTTCTTGGGTCGCCAACAAGTGGGCGACCTCTGATACCAGTCGCGGGATGCAATATGCGGGATTAGGACTGTATGTCGTCGCTGAGGCCATAATATTTCTTCCTCTTCTTTTGATCGCCGTGCGCTTTACCGGACAATCTCATTTGGTCGGGCAAGCCGCTATTATTACCTTGGGGTTATTTGCAGGTCTCACTTTTGTGGCATTTACCACGAAGAAGGACTTCTCTTTCCTTGGCGGAGTTTTAAAAATAGGCTTCTTCGTTGCATTCGGCCTGATTGCGGCTTCCCTCTTAATGGGTTTTAATCTTGGAATTTGGTTCTCTGGAGCAATGGTTCTTGTTGCTGGAATCTCTATTCTTTATCAAACCAGCAACATCATCCATAATTATCGGCCAGATCAGCACGTAGCAGCCTCCCTGGGCCTCTTTGCAAGTGTCGCCCTACTCTTCTGGTATATTCTACAAATCCTGATGTCTCTCTCGTCGAGCGACTAATCGGATTTCGCCTAACACCCTTCCGAACCCGGACACAGTTTGTGTTCCGGGTTCTTTTTTCTCCCTAAGATCCGTTTTTGACAAACTCGCCCTTTTGTCGCTAACTTCCAACAGCTCCTATGAATACCACAAATTTCCTTCTCGGGACGACTTCAATCCTAATTGTCGTTGCTTTTATCTTCTCCTTTGGGGGCTTTAACGAAGGACGCGACAGCCAGGCCAGCAAAGACGAAATTGCTAAATTGACTGACGACATCGAACAACTTGCTGCTGAAAATCGAGCGCTTGAGCGTAATTATGCCCGGACCAATCGCCCAAACAATCCGGCAACTTCGGTTTCGACGACCGCTCCTCCGGCAGGTCTTCCTGTCGCCCCCGGACCTGCAACTTCTAATCCTGATTCAGAATCGCTGGGCAAAATAAAAGAACTCGAGGACAAAAACCGGGCACTTGAAGAAAAAGCTCTCGCCCTCGAAGAGGAAAATGACCGCGCCAATGAGGAGCGCCGACAGATCACGATTGAGCAAAATATGGCTGCCAAAAAAGTCCAGATGGCCATGGATATGGGAACGGTAAAATCGGCAAACAAAGAACAGGCCATTGTGATCTACGAGCCTTCTGCTAACGCACCCAGCTTCCAACCCAGCCGCATTCTTGCAATACGCAGAAACACCGGGATTATCGGAACGATCGTGATCGAGCGGCTTGACGCGAGTGGGCAATACATCGCCACGATGAGACCTCATGGCTACTCTCCTGACGGATATCCAGATATTCAACCCGGTGATACCGTAATTGTAGATCCCAACGGTTAATTACCACTTAGAGGTCAAACCATACTGCCCGGCCAAAGTAAGCAGTTCTTCACGCATTGGCCACTCATCGGGGCGCTCACAAGGGCCATCGTGACGCTGGCTCGCTCCCTTCAACATCATGCAGCCAGTGTTGTCGCCCATCTTACGAATGGCCTCCACTTCTTCAGATGATAATTTAAAATCAGCTGGCGTAGCCGCATAGTCTCGGATCTTGTCTTCAATCGGAATCGCGTTCTCTCCAGCCTCCTGAATCACCGTCGGCACGACACACTTCACTGGAGCCTGAGAGAGGTTCCAAAGTGAGGCAAATTGAATCATGCTCAGACCATGTTTCTCGGCAATTTCACGCATTGGCTGCATTGCGTCGTTGCCCCGCTCGACCCAACCCTCGGGGCGATAAGCACGGTGATCACCGGGACGAAATTCGTGGCCCGGCTTCATATCCCCATGGAAAAGCCCACCGTAATCTACCACTCGGGTAAGAATATCGACCTTATTCGCAGTCGCTGAGTCCAAAACATGCTGCCCGGGCCATGGCTCTAATGGATTCAAAATGATCATAGCCCAATCGAGAACCTCCCCAAAATTTTCGAAGACATGCAGTAGATCGAGTGTGAATCCATTAGCAGGTCCAGGAGCTATTCCGAGCCGCTGCGACAGTCCCTCTTCCTTAAGGGCATTCATTCCTTTCCAAACCGCATCGCTAGTGTAACCGATCTCGTCCGGATTGTGTAACATGACGAGGTCAAAGTGGCTGGTTTGGCAGTTGGTGAGCGAACTTTCACAAGCGCGCCGCAAAAAATCCCGGTAACCGGATTCGCCCCTTAACGATGGGCTCGTGAATCTCGGATAGCCTTTACTCCCCTCGCGTTTTCCATCGATAAAATCGTGCCCAAGCATTCCAACGAGACAATAACTTTCTCGTGGGTATTCCGATAAAACCTCACCTAATGCCGCATCCGCTTTGCCTTGACCATAGACATCAGCAGTAACGAAAGTCCGTATCCCTGCCTCGTAAGCAACCCTAATACAATCCTGGTAGCGGTCTTCATCAAGAACTTCGCCAAAGTGCATAAACCGTCCGCCGCTCCAGGTGCCATATGCTGTCCGTGTCAAATCCATGCCATAAATAAGCGATAGGGTAGTGCATCTTTCAAGCGGGACTTTTCCAATGGACTGCTAGGCTTGACCAGAAGTGAGGAAAGAGTCCACATTCCTGCCGTGCGCGCACTTCTTTTACTTGCTCTTATCCTTCCCCTTCTCCCTTCCTGCACAAGAGTCTCCAGAACCCCCGGAAACATGGGTCTGCTGCCAACCGTCAGTGACCGAAAAGCTCAAATTGCGGCCGAACCCCGTGGCGATTTTTACTACGGCCGCCGTTACTTTGTGGAAAAAACCCGCTTTTGGGGATACCTCCGCGAACCGGGACAATCGGCTAACAAAGCCAGATTGGTTATTTTTAAGGAATCTTGGAAACTCAATCCTGATCGCCTCCCCGAGCTGAAGGGAGGTAAAGCTTACGGATTTGACAATAATTACGAATACCGGATTTACGGTCGATACACCGGCAGGGAACTTTATGAACCCAACAGCAACCAAATCCTTCCTGAATTCATTCTCACCGACTATCAGCTCATTTCGCGTAGCCCAGGGTGGCTCTTCTCGCCCTCCGATCAATACTATCCCACTCGGCTTTCCCTTCTCCCCCCGAGCTTCTGATCGCGACTTTGTGAAATATTTCACAAAGTCCTTGCGAGCTTACAAGAACGAGAGTTTGATTGTCGTGTCTTAACATGAGCAAGACCACTACCTACGAGGCCCCAGACGCCGCTGCCGTCGCTGCCGTCGCAGCAAAGGCCGTTACCGATTACCAAGCGGAGACCGACGATGTCCTCGGCGAAAAAATGGTGCTTAACATGGGCCCATCCCACCCCGCGACGCATGGAGTCTTGCGCCTTGTGCTGGAGTTGGATGGCGAGATTATTGAAAAAGCCGAACCCCATATTGGATATCTTCACCGAGGCGACGAAAAAATCGCCGAAAATATGCATTATAATCAGTTCGTTCCTTACACCGACCGTCTTGACTATCTTGCTCCTCTTGCAAACAACGTCGCCTACGCCTGCGCAGTTGAAAAGCTCATGGGGTGGGAACTGCCACCTCGAGGCCAAGCTCTCCGTGTTCTCTGTTGTGAACTCGCCCGAATTTCATCCCACATGCTTGGCGTCGGCGTCTGCGCGATGGATGTTGGTGCCATGACTGTCTTTCTCTATACCTTCACGGAACGAGAAAAAATTTACAACTTCTGCGAGCAACTTACTGGTGCCCGTTTCACGACTTCTTACACTCGAGTCGGCGGCCAAATCCGCGATATTCCTGAGGGCCTAGACAAGGACATTCTCAAATTCCTTGATGAATGCGAAAATACGATCAACGAGATAGCCGGACTCCTTAACAACAATAAGATCTACCTCGAACGGATGTGCAATGTCGGCGTAATTAGTCGCGAAGATGCAATAAGCTATGGGATGACCGGCCCCAACCTTCGAGCTAGCGGAGTCGCTCGCGACCTTCGTAAGGATAGTCCTTACTTGGGCTACGAAAAATATGACTTCGATATCCCCGTTGGCGAAAACGGCGATTGCTACGATCGTTTCCTCGTCCGGATGGAAGAGATGCGTCAGTCTATAAAAATTATCAAACAGGTTCTAGCTGACTTCCCGGAGGGGGAAATCAACGTGGGTGATACCAAGTCCACCCTGCCCGAGAAAGAGCGCGTTCTCATGTCCATGGAAGAACTTATACACCATTTCATTGTCGCGACCCAGGGGATCGAAGCCCCAGAAGGAGAAGTTTACTTCGCCGCTGAAAATCCAAAAGGGGAACTCGGCTTCTACATTCACTCGAAAGGCGGAGGAGTGCCGAATCGGCTTAAGATTCGCGCCCCGTCTTTCGTCAACCTTGGTATCTGTGCCGACCTCCTCAAAGGCCACATGGTTTCTGACATCCCAGCCATTCTCGGCTCGCTCGATTTCGTAATGGGCGAGTGTGACCGCTAAATCCACGTCTAATTCTTCCAATCTGATTTTTTCTCAAGGTGAGTTCTAAAATTCAAGCCCCCCGCCCTCGCTCGATCGATCGATCTAAGTTGAGTTACGTATCCACCCACTCCCCAAAAGATCGCGAAGTTCCAAAGCCTCGCCTTATCGATCGGAGTGCCGTGGAATATATTCGCCCTGTGCTCACGGTTCTTGAAAAGAATGTTCACTCACCGGTCACCCCAGGCGTAGTTCATTTCCCTCAATTCAAGATCACTCCTGCTCTCGAAAAGGCTGCAAATAAACGCATCGCACAATACCCCGATGACCAACGCCGCTCGGCTGTCCTTCCCCTTCTTCACGAAGTTCAGCATCGTCACGGTTTCATTAGTCCGGAGTCCATTGAATGGGTCGCAGATAAACTTAGCATCGCTGCGATCAAAGTTGTCGAGGTCGTCACGTTCTATCCCGGCTTTCGCCAGAAGGCTCCTGGCAAGCTCCACTTGCGGGTTTGCCGAACTCTCTCCTGCGCCATGGGCGGCTCCTACGAACTTATGGCCAAGCTTTGCGAAATAACCGGCATCGATCGCAGCTCCGCTGATACTCATAAGGACCCAATTTCCATCTCCCCTTGCGGAAACTACTCAGTCGAATACGCCGAATGCCTCGCGTCTTGCGGGACAGCGCCGGTCTGTCTCGTCAACGACGACTTCCATGAAGGCGTGACGCCAGAGAAGGCCGAAAGTCTCATCACTCAATACGAAAGTTAATTTTCATTACCCTTAATCACCAAGCTCATGTCTGACATCACCTACTTCCCCGGAAAGGAACCTCACGAAAAAGAGCACCGTCTTATCTTCAAAAATGTCGATCGGAAAGGCTGGGACCCAAAGATCAAAACCTACCTTGCGGAGGGCGGCTATAAAATGGCTAAGAAGGCTCTAAAAATGAAGCCTCAAGGAGTTATCGATGAAGTTAAAGCTTCGGGTCTTCGTGGACGCGGAGGTGCAGGCTTTCCAACTGGAATCAAATGGGGATTTATCCCTCCCAATAATACCAAGCCAGTCTACCTGATTTGTAACTGTGACGAGTCGGAACCAGGCACATTCAAGGACCGCTACATTGTCCATCAGGATCCTCACCAACTCATCGAGGGCATGGTAATCTCTGCCTATGCTGTTGGAGCTCACGTCGCCTACATCTACATTCGGGAAGAATTTCCAGAGGCTGCCATAATTCTTGAAAAAGCCATCGCCGATGCCAAGAAAAACGACTTCCTTGGTAAGGATATTCAAGGATCGGGATTCGATCTCGAAATTTACGTTCATCGTGGGGCTGCCGCTTACATCTGCGGAGAGGAAACTGGCCTTATTGAGTCCCTGGAAGGCAAACGACCATACCCACGAATAAAGCCACCTTACTTTCCGGCCGCCATCGGCCTCTACATGGCCCCAACCATCGTAAACAACGTCGAGTCACTCTGCCATGTCGTTCACATTCTTCGTATGGGAGGCGAGGAATATGTAAAACTAGGGACTCCGCGAAATTCAGGAACTCGTATCGTCTGTGTTTCAGGCGATGTTAAAAAACCAGGCTACTTTGAAATTGAGGTTGGCAAAGTCACCTTCCAAGAACTTCTGTATGACATGTGCGGAGGACCCAAGGACGGACGGACGCTTAAGGCCGTCATCCCGGGTGGTTCATCGTCAAAGATCCTACGCTGCAACGAAACTTTTAAAATAGGCCGTGGTGAGGACGCTGAAGAAATGACTTTCTGGCAGCTACCTCTCGACTTCGACACTCTTGCCGCCGCCGGCTCCATGGCAGGTTCGGGTGGTGTCATTGTCATGGATGACACGCGCCGGATGTCTTGGATCCTTAACAACATCACCCACTTTTACGCTCACGAATCCTGCGGACAATGCACCCCATGCCGTGAAGGATCAACTTGGATGAAAAAGGTTTCCGATCGAATTGAAGATGGTAAGGCCACCCCGAGTGATGTTCAGATTCTGGAAGACATCGCCTATCAAATTGATGGGAAAACCGTTTGCGCCTTCGGCGAAGCTAGCGCGTGGCCCGTTGAAGCCATGATCGACAAGTTCCGCGACGAACTCGTTGGCGAAACTTCCGACGAAAACGACTCCCGGTCAGCCGAGCGGATCGCTCAGGAGCAATTCCTCTCGTCTGTTCAATAATGAGATCTTTGTTAGGAATTCTTGCTCTGGTCTGCAGCTCTTGCTCACCTACTGTTTTTGTGGTCGATGAAGCGGGGAGACCAATCAAGGATGCCAAGGTCGTTCCGATGAGTCGGAGCTTCAACTGGCCACCTAAAGAAACTGATAAAGCAGGCGGAGTTCTAGTCCATCAAGATCTCCCCACCATCGACTATCTGCAGGTTTCAAAAATAGGCTATCGCAACCACCCACCCGTAAACTTCAATCTCCCAAAACCAATTACGGTGGTTTTGAAAAAGTGATTTTGCGTCTGGCGTGGTCAGATTGCTGCCAATCTAAGGATTCGGACACTTAATTTTCCCGCACACTTGTAAGATAGAAAGAAAAAGCCCGAGCGTGGCGCCCCAGTCGATTTTTCTCACTTCAATTTTCTTACCCGTTGTTTGATTATTTCGTCGGCAATCACTGCCACCAGCAGGACGATCCCAACAATCAGAAATTCCATGTGGGATTTTAACCAATCTACCAGATTGATCATATTTTTTAAGAGTTGCATCACGGCCGTGCCAATCACCACCCCCACAATTGTACCTTCACCTCCACGAAGACTACAACCACCAAGCACTGCTGCAGCGATCGCATAAAGTTCATAAAAGTTTCCAAAGTCGCTCGGCTGAGCCGAATTCCCATTTAAAATGAATAACAGCCCACCGAGCGCTGCCAGCATCGAACAAATCACGTAGGATAAGATAACCATCCGGTCAGTGTTAATCCCACTTAGCCGAGCCGCCTCCTCGTTGTTTCCCAAGGCAAAAAGGTATCGCCCCCAAATAGTCTTATTTAAGAAGATCCACGCAATGATCGCCACTACGATCAAAATCACAAAGGGATACGGAATCCCAAATTTGTGCGTCACTTCAATGGCTTCTGTTCCCCACTGCCGAAACGCCTCGTGTTCCCCTCCAAATCCTTGTGACTGATCCTCTGCCAGCCCCCGCGTTGCCCCCCGGTAAATTAGCAAACTACAGAGCGTCACCACAAAAGGCTGCAGCTTGAGCTTGGTAATCAAAAACCCATGCCAAAGCCCAACGCAGAGGGCTACTACCATCGCGACCGCCACCGCACTACCCGGCGACCACCCTTGTCTCATCACCAGCCATGGAACCCCACAACCCACCAAACAAACCACCGAACCAATCGAAAGGTCTATCCCTCCCGTGATAATCACAAAGGCCACCCCAATCGCCAACAGACCATAAAGCCCGGTCCGCTCAAGCAACTTCCCTTGATTGTATCCCCCCAGAAAATTCTCTCCCAGGATCGCCGTCGCCACGTAAATCACAATCATGGTGATTAAAATACCCTTAATTTTTTTCATCCTATTCTTCTTTATTAATATTCCCACCCGTCGCCAATTCCATGATGGCCTCCTCACTAAAATCTTCTCGGGCTAACTCGCCCGTGATTCGCCCTTCGTGCATCACCAAGGTACGATCCGCCATCCCCATGATCTCTTCCATTTCGCTGGAAACAAACAAGACCGCCATCCCTTCGCGCGCAAATTTTTCCATTAGCAAATAGATCTCTTCTTTCGCCCCAATATCAATACCGCGCGTTGGTTCATCGAGGAGTAAAACCTTGGGCTTCAGCGCCAACCACTTGGCTAGAACGATCTTCTGCTGATTTCCTCCCGAAAGAAAACGGGCTAATTGCCATGATCCCGGCGTCTTCACACTCAGAGCCGAAGTCATCTCAGCCACCAATTCCTCCTCCTTACTAGTATTCAAAAAAGGACCTTTGGAATCACGGCGAAGCGAAGCGAGGCTCATATTTTCCTTAACTGCCATATCGAGAATGAGCCCTTGCCCCTTCCGGTCTTCCGGCACCAAGGCAAGCCCACGCCCCAGCGACTCTCTTGGGGACTGGGGCAAACCACTCTGTCCTGCAACTGATACATGACCACCGAGCGCAGGCCGGGCTCCGAATAAAGCGGCCAACATCTCACTTCGCCCAGCTCCAATCAAACCTGCCACTCCCACTACCTCACCAGCTCTCACCTCAAAGTCTAATTCATGTCCCCGGTGCTCCACCGAGCGCAACCCTCGAACCGAAAGAATCACTTCACCTAGGTCATGCTTCGTCCGTTGATAGAACTGCGAGATATCACGGCCAACCATCATACGCACCATCGAATCATGATCGACCTCATTCCGTTCAAGCATCCCAGCATTTTCTCCATCACGAAAAACCACCACCCGATCCGCCAACTTCTTCACCTCACCCAAGCGATGGGAAATGTAAATCACGCTCACCCCTTTCTCCCGAAGATCGTGAATCACTTCGAAGAGCCGCTCGGACTCGCGTAGGGATAAACTCGACGTTGGCTCGTCCATGATGATCACTTTGGCATCGGTCGACAGAGCCTTTGCAATCTCGACCAATTGCTGTTTCCCAAGCGTCAATTCACTCAGCAAGGTCTCCGGCGATACCTCGAGACCCACCATCTCCAAAACCCGCTTCGACTCCCGTTGGATCACCGCTTGGTCGATCCAACCAAATTTCCCGGGCTCGCGTCCCAAGAATATATTGCCTGCCACCGTCAGATTCTCTGCTAAATTCAATTCTTGATGAATCAAAGCAATTCCCGATTTCTGAGCATCTTGGACGCCTGAAAATCGAACAACCTTTCCCTCTACCAACAACTCACCCTCATCCGCAGGCTGAACGCCCGCGAGGATTTTCATCAGGGTGCTTTTCCCCGCTCCATTTTCCCCAATGAGGGCCAAAATTTCGGCAGGATACACCTGCAAGTCTACCCCCGAAAGAGCGACCACTCCGGGAAAGCGCTTCGTGATTTTTTGAACCTCCAGAAAAGGCTCCCCCATTACTTTCCTAGCTTTGAATTCAGATCACTCCAAAAGGCATCCACGTCATCTTTGCGAATCTGGCGCGCCGGAAACTCAATTTTTTTATTCTCAGGAATAACTGACTTGTCGCCCTTTGCCAGGGCGTGAAGAACTTTGATTGATCGATAACCATACTCATAGGGATCTTGAACCACCGTCCCATGGACCGAACCATCTTTGATCGCTTGTAACGTGACAGGATTCTCATCAAACCCGACTACTTTGACCTGCCCAATCTTTCCGGCCTGCTTCAATGCCTCCAAAATAGCGGGAGGATTATAGGCAAAAAGCCCTACCATAGCAGCCACATTCTCGTGCTTCGTCAACATGTCCTCCACGTTCTCCTTGGCTTTCGGTCGATCAAATTGATCGGTCAATGTTGCCAAAACAGTATACTTGGCGCCGATCTGCGACTGGCCTGGGGCATCATAACGATTAGCATCTTTCTCGCGGCCAAGCAGACAATCAATCACGCCTTGCCTGCGGCGTTTTGCATTATCTTGCTCAAGTCGGCCAATAAAGAGAACGACCTCTCCTCCATCAGGAATCGCTTCTTTAACCAACTCACCGCCCATCCAGCCGGCATCGTAATTGTCCATCCCCACGAACACCTGACGTTTTGTTTTGGGAGCATCAGTGTCCATCGTGATCAGCATCGCATTCTTTGCAACCTCATCAAAAAAACCCGCCTGATTGATCGGATCGATGGCTGCCACCGCAATTCCATCAACTCCTTTGGCCAGTAAATCCTCGAGCTTTGACTTCTGATCGTCGCCGTTTGACGGCATCAAAACCTCCACATCCACTCCCAGTTCCACACCAGCATCCTCACCACCTTTCTTACAGATATCCCAAAACGGATCCACTCCGGTGGTGACCAGCGCGTAACTCGCCTTCCCATCTTCTTTCTCTCCGCAGCCAGAGAATGCAAACGCTCCCAGTGCCATTATACAGGCCAAAAACTTTTTCATAAGGCGAAGATAAAACCCTACCACTCATGACGGGACCAGAAGAAAAATGCCAAAAAACTTCAGATTCCACCGACTCAATTCAATGAGACGTGTTAAGCTTTTTCTGAACAAAGACAGCGCCATCTCCTTGATCTAGATCATAAACTTCCCCAGCTCTTTTTAAATTTATTAACACCCTGCGGGAGAGAATGTTAGGTCTAAGCCCAAAATGAGTCACCTAAACTGCCCCGCTCCCTCGGAAAAATGGTAATCTGCGCTGGCAAGGAGATCGGTCAGGGATTTCTCGTCCAACCCATGGGTTTTGCAGAGATCATCAAGGGAGCTTGCGTTATTTCGCAGCTCAGTGTTGATAAGACCAACGAGAAGGTGCGGATCCATCGTTTCGAAGGATTTCAGATTCATGACGAGGCTGTGAATAAGGCTGAATCGGGTTGACAGCGAGCGCTTTTTCCGGGTAAACCCCGCGCGCGGCGTCGGAAACGTCGCACCCCGAACTTTAAGGGCATCCCATGAAAAAAGACATCCATCCCGATTACCATCCCGTAATCTTCCAAGATATGACCTCTGGTCACCGTTACGTCACCCGATCCACCGCCAAGTCTGACAAGACCGAGGAGATCGATGGTGTCGAGCATTTCGTTATTTCGATGGGCCTCACGGCCGATTCACACCCCTTCTTTACTGGTCAGAGCACCTTCGTGGATACTGAAGGTCGCATCGACAAGTTCCAGAAGCGTTTCGGCACCGTACGTCGGGCCAAGAAGCCCACTCGGGCGCAAGATTAGAAGCCTTCGTTTCTGTCCTAACACTTTCAAAAAGGTGGCTCTTCATGGGGTCGCCTTTTTTGTTTAAATTCCCTCCTATGGACGAAGCTGTCAAAAAACTCCTCCCCGCGATCGAGGAACAATTGAACTCGCCCGAAACCCCATACGTTCGAGAGACATTCGACCGCATCCTCACCGAGCCTGATATCGAGGAGGAAGAGGCCAAAGCGATGCTCGCCTTCTGCCTCGCCGACGAGATCGAAGCCATGATGGCCGATGATCGCGATTTTGACAGCAATCGCTACCTCATACTCCTTGAACTCCTTCCGGTGATGCCGGAGGGAAGATAGGCATATCGCTTTTTTCACCTCCCTCACTTTGCTTCCTTATAAGGCCCCTCATCCTATTTGAGGACAAAGAAGGGCGAATACCTTTGAATGGTTTGAAACCTCTCACTTCACGCCGAAAACCGATAAATAAACAATTTTTCCTAGTAACAATCCAAAGTCATTCTATGACCTCATAAATTGCTCTTTCTCCCGTGGAAATTCCATCCTAAGCTTTCTCCCGATGGGCATATTTGATAAACCACGGCTCAAACGCGCTTCGAAGGGAAGAGACAACCTTCCTGACGATCTCTGGACCAAGTGCCCCGATTGTGGGGAATTACTGCACACCTTGGACCTCAAGCAGAACAACCTGGTTTGCACCAATTGTTCCCACCACTTCCTCATGGGCGCCCACGACCGCTTCAAGCTCATTGCCGACGAAGACACATTTGAGGAAACTGAGACTGATCTCATTTCTACAAACCCACTCGGCTTCTCTCACTATTCTCAAAAAACCGAGCTTCTTCGAACCAAGACCGGACTCAAAGATGCTGTGGTCACCGGCAAAATGAAGATCGGAGGTAATCCCGTCATGGTAGCAGTGATGGATTTTAAATTCTTTGCCGGCTCGATGGGCTCGGTAGTGGGCGAAAAAATCACGCGTGCCATCGAACAAGCCACGGCCGAAAAACGAGCGGTCTTGATCTTTTCCTCGTCATCAGGAGCACGCATGCAGGAGGGTATGCTCTCCCTAATGCAGATGGCTAAAACCTGCGGAGCTCTCGCTCTTCATTCTGAGGCGAAACTTCCCTATATCTCCATCTTCACTCATCCAACCACCGGGGGAGTGACTGCGTCTTATGCAACGATTGGCGACATCAATATTGCCGAGCCTAAGTGTATGATCGGCTTCGCCGGTCCGCGTGTGGTCAAAGAAACGACTCACCAAGATCTGCCTCCCGGCTTCCAAACAGCTGAGTTCATGCTCGATCACGGGTTAATCGACGCCATTATACAGCGCCGCGATCTTCGCAGAAAATTGTCGCAGTATCTGGACTACATGATGCCTCAAAGTTGAGAGCTACGGTCGTGCTAAAACGCGAGGATTACTAGTGTTACCATAACGATCCACCGCACTCACTGCAATCGCATCGGGCAAACCTTTGAGGGTCGTCTTTGTCCCACGAGCAACCGTAATCAATCGCCATGTCCGCCCGATTCGGGCCTGAATCGCATATTGCGAGCAACCTGGCACCGGTCGCCAAACAAGATCAAGATTCCCATTTGATCCTTTTGCGAGGACGTTCGGGGTTTGTGGAAGATTTCTGCTCGACCATGGCATTGGAGGAACCAAAGCCGGTTCCTGATAGAATTTCTTCACAAGCTCGTTACTGATTCCTCCTTTGTTCGTCATTAGAGATTTCATGCTCCAAAAAACGTGTCCCACATAATTCTTACCAACCGTTCGAGTAAGAGAAACTTGATTGGCAATCTCGCTAGCCCGGCGTCCAGGATCTTCAATTGAATTAATCCTAGCCGAGGCAATACCAGGCCACACCGGACGAGTCCCCTGTGATCGCCACCAAGCGATTAGGCGACTAAAGCTCTGAGGGCTCTTAATTCGCCAATAAAGTTGGGGAGATAAATAATCACACCAACCTTGCTGCAACCACTTACGTGAATCAGCCGCCAGATGATGATAAGCATCAATCGTTGCTGTAGTTCCTGCCGGAACTCCGGGACGCCAAATTCCAAATGGGCTAATCCCAACGCGAACCCACGGTTTCTTTGCCTTCACCTTGGAATACATGGCCTTAACAAATCCATCCGTCGCCGCTCGACGAGCTGCTGGAGTCTTACCATCTGGAAAGATCGGATTTGCACGCCCTTGCGAATCAACGTCGGGATAAGGATAAAAATAATCGTCGATGTGAATGCCATCAACATCATATCGATTGACCACATCCAAAATTACCGAGAGCGCTCGTTGCTGAGTAAAAGCATTAGAAGGATCCATCCATTTGTAGTTTTTGAAGTCGCGAACCATCGAGGGATGAGTCTTGACAACATGGTTGCTTGCGGTGGGGATCTTACTGTTAGGCAGCGCACGAAAGGGATTAAACCAAGCATGAACCTCTATCCCTCGAGCATGTGCCTGCTGGATACAATATGCCAGTGGATCATACCCCGGCGAAACCCCTTGGGTCCCACTGATCCAATGGCTCCATGGCTCAAGCCGAGATTGATAGACAGCATCAGCATTAGGCCGCACCTGAAAAATGATCGCATTCATTTTCATCGATGACATTCGATCGAGCATCGCTTTCATTTCAGCCTGCTGGGCACCCGCACCCATTCCTTTTCGCGAAGGCCAATCAATATTGTAAACACAAGCGACCCAAGCCGCCCGAAATTCTCGGGGTATGATTGGCGCGACTTCCTTGACTGCCGAATATTGCTGGGCTTGCGAAATCCCAGAAAACAAAAGGCACAAAATTATGATTCGAAAGGTCACACCAAATCGTTGTCAGGCGAAAGAATTTCTCAAGACAAAAGCCGAGTTGATATCACTCCATATCCTTACCGCTTTATCTACCTCAATAAGTCCGAACTCATTACCTTCTCAATGAGCCAGCCCTGGTTCACATATTTTAATTCATGGGTAATGCACTCTAACCGGTCCTCTGGTTCATGGGTGATATAGAGAATCTGGGTCAAATTCGTCGACGCAATCCGATCAATAACACTCAAAACTAGGGAACGATTTATCGGATCCAGTCCCTGGCAGGGTTCATCGAGAACAAGAAGCGGAGGGCGTTTCACCAACGCTCTAGCAACCAACAGAAGGCGTTGCTGACCGTAGCTGAGAGATCGAAACGGCCGATCCGCCCACGAAGTCATTCCCACCAACTCAAGCCATTCCCCTGCCATACGCCAATGCTCCGGACTAACATCTTGATAAATGCCAACACTATCGAAAAACCCTGAGGCCACGATTTGTAGCGCACTAAAACTCACCCGATGCTGTTGATGAAGTGATGGCGAAATGATACCGACATGGCGCTTAACGTCCCAGATCGATTCACCCAATCCGCGGCGTAATCCCATCACGGTCACATCATTCGAATAGCACTGTGGATGATCACCAGTGACCAGATTCACGAGCGTCGATTTCCCACAACCATTGGGACCGGAAATCTTCCAATTCTGTCCCCTCTCAACCGACCAATCGAAATCCGTAATAATTTCCCTCCCTCCATGAACTACCGTTACTTGTTTCATCGAAACCAAAGCTCCCGAAGACGGACTAATTGAACCACCTTTAGGTAAAACCAATTCACCATCATTGAGCCCCATTAACTGCTGGAACGCTTCGTTTTTGAATACTTTTTCAGGTGAGCCACTCAAAATCACCGCCCCGTCTTCAATACAACAAACATCATCAACCAAGCCTTCTAGGTCACCCAAACGATTTACAACTAAGACTAGATCACGTCCCTCGAGCAAATCTCGCAAAGGTTGCCGAAAATTCTGATCCAGGCCGTCGAAGGGTTCATCAAGCACAAGAAGCTTTGAATTCTGTATTAAGGCTCGTGCCAACATGAGTCGCCGCCGCTCACCAGTCGATAACGTCAAAAAACCCTGCTCAAGAATCTGCGACAGCCCCAACTTATCCGCGATCTCTCTCAGCTTCGCCTCATCGGGACAAACTTCTTCGATTAATTCCCGCACCGAACGCCCAAAATCAATCCGATTCAAAAACTCACTGTCATCCTCCCGAATTTCTCGCTCAAGCAGCTCATTCTCTAGCTCGAACGACACCAAGGTTGCTCCGTTTTCTTCAGCTAATTTGGAGGCAAGGCTTGTCTTTCCCGATCCGTTACGACCAACAATTGCCAGGCTCTTTCCCTGCCTAACTTCTAATTCAAACACCGTCTTCAAAGCGTCCTTGATTAGTTTCTTTCCACACTTTCCAACACGCTAGAAAACCAGGTGCAAAATCCTCTGGCACAGCCTCCACCCAGGCTTCGATTTGTGGCATCGTAAACCACTCACCATATTCAATTTCCACGCATGGAAAACGAATCTTACCCTTCACCAAAGTTGCATAAAGTCTTACATGCTCCCACCCTGTATCGGCATGAGCACCTAGCTTACCCACCTCACGTACATCATCATTAGTGAAACCAAGTTCTTCCTGTAATTCTCGGGCTGCACATTTCTCGTATTCCTCTCCCGCGTCAACATGACCAGCCGCACTCGAATCCCACAAGCCCGGGCACTTATCCTTTAAACGGGAGCGTTTCTGTAGAAAAATCTCTCCCTTTTGATTCAGAACAAAAATGTGTACTGCGCGGTGCTTCAACCCATCGCGGTGAATGACATCCCTTCTCTCGCTCCCAACAACATTATCATCCTCATCAACAACGGCCAACATTTCATCATCCCCTTGCCCTTCCTCTTTTTTGAACAATGGGTCCACTTCTCGGGTCAAAGCCACCCAATCATCGAGACTCAACTCCTCGGCCCGTGCGGTTAGTGAAAATTCCAGCTTCTCACAAAGCTTTTCCCAATCGACATCGTCGGGCAAATTTTTACGTAACTGCTTTCGACGTTGAGCAAAACCTCGCCTCACCAGTTCATCAAACAATCGCCGATCATGAACTGGCAACTCTGCCTGCCGCGGGGCCAAAGTCATGACGGTTGAGTCAACCATTGGCCGTGGAATAAAACAACTGGGAGGAACGACCTTAACTGGTGACCCCTGCCACTCGCACTGCATTCGGAGAGTTAAAACGCCATAATCTTTACAGCGTGAATTAGCTAAAATTCGATCAACCATCTCCTTCTGCAACATGAGCACCGCTCGCTTAAATGGAGATGGTCCCTTTAGAAAATTTCGAAGAATCGCTCCCCCAGCTGAGTAGGGTAAATTGCCAAGGAGCTTCGCATTCTTATAAGCAAAAAATGACCGAATATCAATTCGAACTGCGTCGTGATTGATCACTTTAACCTCCGGACGATTAGCGAATTTTTTGATTAAATACTCTGCGAGCCTCCGATCATACTCCACAAGGATCACCCGTGCCACTTTCCCTACGACATGCTCCGTAAGAGCTCCAGTTCCCGGCCCCACCTCAACAATGGTATCTTCCGCCTCCAGATTTAATTGGCCCACAATCCACTCGGCGGTATTTTGATCGACGAGAAAATTTTGCCCCAACTTTTTGGAAGGAATCACGCCGGCCTCATCGAGGACC
The DNA here is from genome assembly GCA_002420315.1 of Akkermansiaceae bacterium UBA5688. Classification (GTDB taxonomy): domain Bacteria; phylum Verrucomicrobiota; class Verrucomicrobiia; order Verrucomicrobiales; family Akkermansiaceae; genus SW10. The sequence goes on along the minus strand of DIHU01000107.1, from coordinate 11,984 downwards.
TCTTTCAATTCGCTTGCGGTCACGCTCCGTTTCAATTGCCGGGACCCCGATTGTCCACTAAAAAGGAACTCCTCTGTGACTCTCGCCACGATTATCACCCTTATTCGCCTTGCCCTAATTCCGGTATTTGCCTGGATTGCGGTGAAATATGGGCAGTCGGTTGACGCAGGTTCAGCAGAGGAACCACTGCGTTGGCTCGCGGTTGCCGTCTACACCTTAGCCTCGGCTCTAGACGGGCTCGACGGCTGGATTGCTCGACACTTTAACCAGAAATCAGTCACGGGAGCGATACTTGACCCATTGACAGACAAAGCTCTCCTCATGACTGGCCTCATCACCGCCACTTTTGTGAATTGGGGAACTGATTGGCATCTCCCTGTCTGGTTCATCGTTCTCGTGATCGCCCGGGATCTTGAAATCATTGGCGGGATTTTAATTCTCTATCGTATCAACAAAAAAGTCCCCATTGAACCTCATTGGACAGGAAAAGTTTGCACTGTCACCCAAATGATCGCAACGGGATGGATCATGTTGAAATTCGACCATGTCGACCTGATCTTCCCCACGATTCTGGCAACATTTTTCAACATTTGGTCCGGATACGAATATTTTATGATGGGATACCGCCAGCTTCCCCAGAAGTCCTGTTCCTAGTTCTTGAACTTTTTAGGGAAGCAGCCAACTTGGTCAGGTGTCGTTCCTAAAGCTGCAAAACCTCAGCACCCATTTCCCCGTCCGGGGCGGCGGTTTAATTTCCAGGCCAACGGAAATCATCAAAGCAGTTGACGGAGTCTCTTTTGAGATTAAGCGAGGTGAAATTCTTGGTTTGGTTGGGGAATCCGGGTGTGGGAAATCGACGCTCTCTCGAACCGTGATGCAACTTCAACCCGCTACTAGCGGAATTGTCACACTCAATGGCGAAGAACTCACTTCTCTTCCCAAAAAAGAAATAAGGAACCGGCGTCTCGATTTTCAGATGATCTTTCAGGACCCTTATGCTTCGCTAAATCCACGTATGACGATCTTTTCCACCCTCGCCGAAGCACTATGTCAGCGCCATCCCGGTCTGAAAAAAGATAAAACCCTGACCTCCAAAGTTGTCGAACTCATGACTACGGTTGGGCTTGATCCCAGATTCATGAAAAAATATCCGCACGAGTTTTCCGGCGGACAAAGACAACGGATCGCGATCGCTCGCGCACTCGCACCTGAGCCTAAATTGGTTATCGCCGACGAGCCGGTTTCCGCTCTCGATGTTTCCATTCAATCTCAGATCCTCAATCTGCTTCTTGAACTTCGTGATAAACTTGAGCTCACAATGATTTTCATCTCACATGATCTGTCGGTAGTTCACTATATCGCAGACAATATTGCAGTCATGTATTCTGGGAAAATCGTCGAATACGGTGAAGCCAACGAGGTCTTCTTAAACCCCAAGGATGAATACACCCGAAAACTTCTCTCCGCGATTCCTCAAATGAAGGATCCAGCAACTGTATCACATTAAGACACGCATCATGGACCCCGGCATCCACAGAAGTATTCACTTCGTCGGACTCATCATCCTATTCGTTGGTATTGGTTCTCTCATTAGCGCCGATCCAAAGAAACCTCCATCTTTTGGTCTCCCTGCAATGATCCACGGAATCGGACTTCTCCTGATTTTAGTCAGTGGATTTGGGTTGCAGGCCAAGTTGAAACTAGGATTTCCTGTCTGGATGACCAGCAAAGTCGTGATTCTCCTCGCGCTGGGCGGATCAATCGCCTTGATCAAGCGCAAGGTTCTTCCTCCAGTCGCAATCTATCTTCTCGTTATCTTTCTAGGAGGCATTTCCGCCTATCTTGGATTTTCTAATTCCATCGTTCTTCGCCCTTAGGGCTAAGCTAATCATCTGACTCTTCCAGCTTTAAAGGAGGTGGTGGCGGTGGTGGCGAGACCGTATCTTCTCTACTTGAAGTTGGGAAAACTGCATCACGCCAAATTTGTTTACCAAAGTTTTCTTCAACCTTATTTTCTCTTTCGCTAACAACTTCGACTCCCACCTCAAAGACAAGTCCAGCTTCTCCATTCTTGGTGATCTTATTCCCCCTCAGTGAAACTGCCTTACTCCCTTGGTCAAAGAGTATTCCTCCAAGAAAATTCTCATAAACATGGCAGTTGGCAACATTAACTCCATTCACCCCCGAAAAATAAAACCCCACTTCCCGATTTTTTTCGCTTCGAGTAGTTTGCACGCTAATAGCCGCTAAAGGCTCAATAGCAAAAAGCCCGTTTCTTCCATTAGCGATCAAAAGTGAGTTTTTTATCAAGCCACTTGCTCCATCCCAGAAATCGACTCCATGGTGCAGGTTTTTTTCGCAGGTGACTCTGGACAGTTCGGCACGTGACGCCTCACCTGTCACTGAAATCCCATCCCAACCAGAATCAGAAATTTTGCATAACGACAATGCGGCTTTGCCACCGTTCAAAACAGCTATGCCGTGCCCACTAGCGCGAAGAATCAAAAGATCCTCGCCTTCGATAGATCCGCCATTGACAGCCACGACTGGCGACCGCTCGTCGTCATTCACTAAACCCGAGTGCCTTAAGGTCAAAGACACCACACGGACTTCACCTACGTCCGCGGGAACAGTAATAACTGCACCAATATCGGCAGGGCATTCAATGATGGTATCTACTCGACTTTCCCCAATGATTTGCACTCCATGGGGCATTATAAGAGACTCGTGATAGATCCCCTTTGAAACAAAAACACGATCGTTTTTCTTGGCAACTTTCAGAGCTGCTGAAATCGTTTCATGATCCTCAGGAACCTTAACCATCTTCCCGTAGGACGCCATCTGCTTATATAGAGCACGATTTTTCTTGGAAGGATCGAGTCGCACAGCTTCCTCGAGAAGTGCCATGACCTCTGGAGAGTAAGTCCCCTCATCCAATGATCTCACTTTCTCCACCAACCCCGCAGCTTTCCTCCTTCGCTTGATCGCCTCTTCCTCAGCGGTCTTCAAGCTTACCTCTATGGAGGGAATTCGATTGAATGCAGGATCAACCTTTCTAAGCATCACCAATTGGCTTTTTGCAACCCCCCAATCTTCCAATTCCATGGCTTTTCCAATCTCGTCGACTATTAACTTCCTGCGAACTTCAAGCTTACTCTTACGAATCGACTCACGAATCGAAGGGACGATGGGGTGCCCAGGCTGTAATTTTTCCACTTCCTGGCAAAAAATCTCGGCTTCCGCTAGCTGACCCGCTTCCTGAGCTGATTGGGCATTTGAGATTAGGAAGGCGATCTGCTGGCCCTTCTCCTCGTTACGACCTTTCTCAATTTCTAAAAGAGACTCTTGGATCACCACTTCGGCTGCGCCAGCTTCCTTGAAAAGCTTGATAAAGTTCTGGGCTTCATTCCATCGGCGCTTTTCAATCGACACCCCAAAATTCTCCTGGAGACTCTCAAGATTTACCTTGTCTCTTTCCTGGTTTCTTAATTCAAAAAAATCAACTTTATAAGCGTAATATCCCCCTCCACCCAGCAGCCCAAACATAAGGGAAAATATCATAGTTCCCCCTTTCCGTTTCTTAGAAATCTTTGCGGAATGTGAAATCTGTCGCTGAACGGGATCGACCTGCGAGACCTCTTTTTTCGCCACCTCTGCTTCTACTGCATTAATCAAAATCCGTAACTCGGCAAGGTCCCGCTCGAAGCTAGCCTTCGCCGCTGAACTGGTTGCACTTTTCGCCATCCAATACAGACGAATTTCTACTTTGCGCCACTTGGAAAGACCATCCTCAAGACACTCGTCCTTTGCTAAACCAAGTTTCTGGCGCGCAGCTTCGACAGACAATTCGCGAGAGGAGATTTCAGACACAGTCTACAAGTTGCCTCATTTTAATAAGTTGGCCAATCTTAAACACGAAACCTACCAAAGCCCTAGTTTACCATAATATAGAGCATATAATCCCATGGTAGCATTCGCCACTCCATGCATCACAACACACGCAAGAAGACTTTTAGTGTAGACCGCAACGGCGTAAGCAAGCGATCCGTAAACGATTGCGCCGGCATAATCGATGGGAGCATGCGCCAATACAAATGCCAAAGTGACCACCACGAAGGAGATCTTGGCTGGCTTCCCAAAAGGGACTTTCCAATAGTTACCATCCATATCCAAAAGAAAACGCATCAAGAACCCTCGCCAGAATATTTCTTCCACCAAAGCTACCACAACTACAGCCCTTACCATCCGGAGAATCAGGGAAGCCCAATAGGCTAATGGGTTTCCAAAGACCCCAGGATCAAACCCTTCTCTCCGAGGAGCAAGACCAGTAAGCTTCTCAAAAAAACCATCAGGCAGTCCGCTCATTCCCAACCAATCATAAAGAGCCGTGGGGAGTAGCCAAAAGCCGATTCCAATCAATCCCGCCAAAACTCCTACCCAGACTTTCTTATTCCATTGAAACTCATAGTGTTTCCAGAAAAACGTAAGAATCCCAAAGCACGCAACGGTCTGGATAGGATAAAAAAGCTGATCTGGCCAGTGGCGATACCAAGGTGCACGGTCATGCTCCCAAAGCATCGCATCCCCCACAAATTGATAGATTAGATTAAAAATCATAAAGGCCGCAAACGGCACGACATACGCCAAGGTCCGGTCTTCTCGCCAAATCTTTAATTGATCCTTCATGCCTCAGGACAGCGTTCCAACGTATCGCTCCATCGCATCCATCGCCGCCTTCAAATCGTCCATGCCGGTTGCATAGCAACAACGCAAGAATCCTTCTCCAGATTCCCCAAAGGCATCGCCCGGCACAGCTGCAACCTGCTCTGCCTCAAGAAGTCCCAGAGCAAAATCCTTACTCGACAATCCAAACTTCCGGATATCGGGAAATACGTAAAAGGCTCCGCCTGGAGAGTGGCAATCAATTCCCATGCCATTAAGTCTACCCACCAAAAAGTCACGCCTTTGGTGATATTCATTTTTCATTGGGGCATATAAATCGTGGCCACCACTTAAAGCTTCAAGCGCAGCTGCCTGGCTAGTAATGGGCGCGCATAGAATGCCATATTGATGAATTTTCATCATTGCCTCAATTAGAAGGGCAGGTGCACAAGCGTAACCAAGCCTGAATCCCGTCATCGCAAAAGCTTTGGAAAATCCATGCAAGAGAATCGTTCGGTCGCGCATGCCAGGTAAGGTTGCGATGCTCACGTGCTCTTCTTCATTATAACGAAGTTCGCTGTAAATCTCATCACTCAGAACTATAAGATCATGCTTTACGCAGAGCTTGGCGATCCCTTCAAGATCTTCCCTGGAAGCAACCGCACCTGTCGGATTCGTCGGGAAATTTAGCATCACGATCTTCGTTTTCGAAGTGATTGCAGCAGACAGGGCATTCGGCTTCAGAGAAAAACCATCTTCCTTCCTCGTCGCAACTGGCACCGCAATACCATGCGCCATGACAATACTCGGAGAGTAAGAAACATAGCACGGTTCGTGATAAATCACTTCGTCACCAGGGTTCAGGAGAGCGCGCAGTGCAAGATCCAGTGCCTCGGAAACCCCTACCGTAATGAGAATTTCGGATTGAGCATCGTAGGAAACATGAAAAAAATCATCCACGTATTCCGAGATCCTTTCCCGCAAGCTGAGAAGACCCAGATTGGAAGTATAACTCGTCTCCCCTTTTTCCAGTGAGTAAATAGCCGCCTCTCGTATCGACCAAGGTGTCGCAAAGTCGGGTTCTCCAACCCCCAGAGAAATCACATCATCGCGCCCTATCACGAGCTCGAAAAAGTCTCGTATTCCCGAACGTGGGATGGCTTGTAGGTGAGTTGCCAATTTGGAGTTAATATCCATCACAAGGTTTTCTAAGGGGCAACTGGAAGACGGGATGCGCCTCCATTTTCACCGAAAATAAAGCCCTTCTCTTTGTAGGACTTCAGCCTGAAGTGAGTTGCGGTCGAAATGACGCCCTCAATTGTACTAAGTTTCTCCGAGACAAAGGCTGCTACTGACAATAGATCTTTGCCTTCGACCATCACGAGTAGATCGTAACCACCACTGATCAGAAAACAGCTAGTTATCTGTTCGAAGCGGGAAATCCGGCGAGCGAGGCGATCAAATCCTCCTCCACGTTCTGGAGTGAGTCGAACTTCAATAAAAGCAGTCACGTCATCATCGCCGTCCAGAGCGGGGTCGATCATGGCACGGTAACCGCGAATCGTCCCGTCCTCTTCCCAGGCCGCAATCTGAGAAGCCACCGCCTCTTCAGTAGAGGAAATCTGGACTGCCAAATCAGCATCGGACTGTCGTGCGTTGCGCCTAAGAAGATCAAGGAGTTGGTTCATAATCAGTATTTAAAAAATTAGTCACCAAAACATACTCCAACTGCCCGGGCCGCCTTCACAACTTCAGTGTCAGATTCAACGAGTCTGAGCTCTTCCACAGCCTCCTTAATAGGAACCGAGCCGACGTGATAACTGTGATAACTGACCATTTGACCAAACTTACCTTCTCCGGCAAGTTGGGCAGCCATCACACCAAAACGAATTCCCAGAATTCGGTCAAGTGGCGTTGGCGTTCCACCCCTTTGAATGTGTCCCAAAGTCGTGCAACGAGTCTCTTTGCCAGTCAGTTCTCCAACCTTGTTGGCTACTTGCTCACCAATACCTCCAAGACGAACTTCGCCACCACAATTTTTATCTACAGTCGCCAGATTTCCGTCGGGGTTTTTGGCACCCTCCGCAACAACCACCAACGAACTTGTGTAACCCATTGCCTCGCGCCTCTTGAGGTGCTCGGCCACCTTTTCATATGTAAAGGGAATCTCAGGAAGAAGAATGACATTGGCAGCTCCAGCCATCCCGCCCCACAAAGCAATCCAACCAGCATGACGACCCATGACCTCTAGGACCATCACACGTTTGTGGCTTTGAGCCGTAGTGTGAAGTCGATCAAGACCATCTACAACTGTACTAACCGCACTATCAAAACCAAAAGTCATTGAGGTGGCCTTGAGATCGTTATCGATAGTTTTGGGCACGCCGATTATCGGCCAGCCTTGCTCGTAAAGTTGATTTGCGGTTGTCAGTGATCCATCACCGCCAACAACCACAAGAGCTCCAATCTCAAGCTGATCTAGGGTTTTCTTAGCACGATCAACAATTTCCTGGGGCACTCTAGCAATATCGCCCTCACCAATCTTTGCAGCAAAGTTTCCCTTATTGGTAGTTCCAAGAATAGTGCCACCTTGTTTGAGGATCCCTTCAGTATCTTTAGGATTTAGGAAGGTGAAATCCCCCGGAGGAAGAAGTCCTTCAAAGCCATCTCTAAAACCGATGGTATCCCAGCCTTTAGAAGCCGCAGCACCAACAACTCCATGAATGACTGCATTCAGCCCCGGGCAATCGCCCCCGCAATTAAGAATTCCAATTCTCATGATTTAATATGTGTGAAAGTTTTTCGATTTATTGAGGTTTGGGAACAATGAGCAGCTCACGTGCCTCCTGGACTGGTTGCCCCTGTAGCTTCCAGTTGTCATAGGCAGCCCATCCCTGGTTGATCAAGGTTTGCGTGATCCCCCATTGATCCGGACTCCCAAGAGCAATAGTAATCAGACGACGTCCCGTCAACTGAGTCCCTCCGGTCGGAAGCTTGCGGACGATGGGCTTTTTTTCCGAACTTGTTGCCGCACATGGCCCCGCCAGCGCCGTTCTTCCACTCTTGATCCCATTCACATTCCCGCGACCGATCATCGCGTGAGCGTTGCGAACCTTAAAAGACCGCTTTTGATTCACTCGAAAAGATGAAATCGTCCGTTCAGTCTGCTTTACATAAAACTGAAAACCTGGATTGCGCATCGCGTAAATAGCCAAACGCGCCATATCGCGAGCAGTCGAAATTCCCTGTGACCTACGGACATCCATCCCATGTGGATTGACGAATCGAGTCTGCTGCATCCCAAGCCCACGAGCGAGATTGTTCATCTCATTCACGAAAGCCGCCTCGGGTGACAATCCCCCAGAACGGCTCTGAATCGAGCGCCCCGCATGGTCCGCCAGGGTTGCAGCGGCCACATTGTCGGACCCCAAAAGCATAGAATACATCGCCTCTCTCAACGAAATCCGATCCCCTGGAATAAGTCCCATTGGATTGAACCCTCCGATTAAAGACGTCCCCTGAGGTACGATGGCAATCTCTGCCATGCTTGTTCCACTCAATTTGGCCCAATCCAAAACCACCATCGCGGTGGCAATCTTAGTCAAACTAGCTACTGGCCTTCTTTTGTCAGCATCCAGCTCCAACACGATCTTTCCACTGTAGGATTCCACCGCTACGTAGCTTTCCTTCCCCTGAGTGAATCCAATCAATAAATATAGACAAGCGAGCAAACACTTAGAAAAGCTGAATATCTTGAAGCGAACTTCCATACCGTCGGGCAGGATCCTAGTGAAGTGCTGGATTAAGTCGAGATTTGGCAAAGGAATTTTTTTAAGGCTACCACTCTTCCACGGACGATGACCTTGATCGAGCCCCATACATAACTGTCATATTACATATTTAGGCTGGTTTTACGTTTGGCCTTTTTAACTGTGATGTAAAATTCCTCCTTAATTCTATAAGATCCTAGGATAAGATTTACCCTCTGCTAACTTCTTTCAAGCCAACTCTGAATCCCCCGATCGCTAACCCTCAGTGAAATTGAAAGATTTTTCGCTACAACCGCCAATTTTCCATTGCCAAGCTTCGAGTTCTTCGTTGGAATACGAAACGTAATGAGAAAGCTCCTACTGATCACACTCACAATCGGCTTTGCCATTCCCGCACAGGCTGACATCCAAGCTCCTCCGGGAACCAAATACAGTTCTTCGCGTAAGCTCGGCCGGGCTGTCGCAAATCTCCTTTACGGAGTCACCGAGATTCCTGAACAAATGGTGCGGAAATCTGAAACAGAAGGTCGCAGGTCAGGCTGGGCACATGGGATCGTCGACGGTTCACGTCGTGCCCTCAAGCGTATCGGCTATGGCGTATACGAGCTCGTGACCTTCCACAGCCCAACCCACCATGGTACTTTCAAGCCGCCTTACACTCGCTGCGGTGCTGACGACCGCATTGAAATGGATCCTCGAGACGGACTTTCTGAATTCCCACCCGAGCTTGGTTTCGAGACCTACTTCAGCCACTCACGCTCTCAGAAGTGGTAGAAACTGCCTCTCGCTAGTTTTCAAAAAGCCGCCTTCTTCGGAATGCGGCTTTTTTCTTCCTCTCTTATGCTACTTATTTTTTATCGAATAAGCCCCGGTTCATTCAATCGTCAGAATAGCCTGCTAAGAATTAGCAATCAACAAACCACCGACAAGAAGGTCAAAGACCAACATTCTAATCTCCAGATTGACAAAACATTTCGCTGCTGCACGTTCAATCGGTGGCTAAGACCGCTGAGTTATCTTTAGATCAGAAATTGCTTAGGCTCGCTTCGTCAGCAAATCCAAAGCAACCTGTGAAAAGTCTAGCCTCAGCCCATTCCCGCTGGAAATTTTTCAAACTATTCTCCTGTTTAAAATCATGCGCGTTTTCATTCTTCTCACCACTCTCTTTTTTTCGGTTTCCTCACTTTCCGCCCGAACATGGAAAAGTGCTTCCGGTGATAAATCCTTCGACGCCTCCTATGTTTCAAATGATGGGAAACTTGTCACACTCAGAAAAGGTGGTCGAATTCTGACCTTCTCAATCGCCAAACTTCATGCTGATGACCAAGCATGGTTAAAGGTGAATCATCCGCCCACAGAGAAGGAAAAAGGCCTCAAAAAAGCTGCAGCAGCAGTGCCCAGAGGGGCCGCTTTCGACACCCTTAAATTTGGCGATAGCCGCAAGGAGGTCGTCGAAAAGCTTAGCAATAGCTCCAATGTTGTTTCATCCGTCCCGCCAGCCATGATTTCCCGTGTCGGGCTGAATGGAATCTTTAAGACAAAGCAAACCATTGGAGGTTTGCATTGTTACCTTTACTTTGACTGGGATAATAACGCCAAACTCAAAGAAGTCATCCTTCGGACAAAAGGGAAATCACTTGACGCATATAGTGGAACACTCCGCAACAACTGGAGCGAGCTCATCAAACTTCTTACAATTCTGCATGGCGATGCTCTGCAGGGGGCACCCTACCCCAATTCAGCAGATCTCCAAGACGGACTTATCTTGGGATCCCACCTTTGGAGAACTGAGGACGAACATTCCGTCCTCCTTGGCACGGGACAGGATAGCAATCTCTATTCCGTGGTGGTTCGCATTACCAACGAACGCATCAAGGCTAATCCCACCGGTTAATTTCGACGATCTTCCTAGCGAGTGACAAACTCCCATCGACCGAACGCAACCAACTTTCCCGCCGGAACCAATTGCGCTGGCGCTTTGCGTATTGTCGCGTCGAAATCGTGATCCGCTCCTCACATTCTTCGAGTGTCACTTCCTTGTTTAGATAGGCATCGATTTCGCGAACTCCTATCGCCTGCCGGATTGTTCCTACCTCAAGAGGAAGCTCTTTGACCTCATTGATCGCACCGGAATCAAGCATGACACGCGTCCTCAAACTAATTCGTTCGGCCAGAATCTGGGGCGTCCAATTCAGAACGATCCCTTTCAAACCCTCCAACAAAGTCGGATCTTCAAAGTTTTGACGAAGGGCGGAAGCTTTCCTTCCAGTAACAAGACAAATCTCGAGGGCGCGCGAGAGGTGCCTTCGATTCTGCGAATTCTGCCGCGCAGCCTCATCCGGATCTAGCTCTTTTAAGCGCTCATAAATTTGAGCCACGGACCAACCTTTTAATTCCGCCCTGATTTCCTCGTCTCCTGGTGGTGCCTCGGCTATTCCATGGGTGAGAAATTTGAGATACAAACCTGAGCCCCCTACAATAATCGCTGTCTTCCCGCGGTTTTCAATTTCTTCGATGACTGGGTTAGCCAAAGTTGCATACTTGGCGGCATCCATCGACTCAGCAGTATCTATGATCCCAAAAAGATGGTGTGGACAGGTCGCCTGCTCCTTTTCGGAAGGCGCAGCACTTAGAATCTCTAGACCACGATAAACCTGAAAGGCATCACCATTCACGATTTCCCCATCCCAAGCCTCGGCAAGCGCTAGCGCAAGGGTCGTCTTACCAGAGGCAGTTGGCCCACACAGAAAAAATCGTGAAGGAATCACAGAACGAATTTGGAAAAAGCCCGTTCGGCAAAAACCGAACGGGCCAAAATCTGGTCAAAAGTATCTTACTCGTCGTTTTCAGGAAGATTTGGCGGAGGATTTTCCTGAGGAGCTGGGTCACCATCGGCATCAACAGCACCTTTCGACTTGGCACCATTCACAATGAGAGTGCGTCCCATAAAGGGCTGATCATGAAGTACTTCTACCGCACGCTTAGCCTCATCAACCCCAGCCATTTCTACGAAACCATAACCCTTCGAGCGATGCGTATTTCGGTTGTAAACGATTTCAATTTTACGCACTGCACCTACTCCTTTAAAAAGATCTTCGAGGTCGTGTTCGGCCGCATCGTAGGAAAGGTTGCCAACGTAAAGACGCTGCCCTTCGACTTGGGAGCTATCTGGAGTAGGCCGTTGTTTTTGGCGGGCCCGGGCAGTCTTACCTCCTGAAAAAGAGCCCTTGGAACCCATCCGGCCAGAGGCGTCGCGCACGTTCTCTTTAGGCTTACGAGCATTTTGGCTAGCTCCTTTTTTAGCAGGCCGGTTAGTCTTCGATTTCTTGTAGAGTCCGAAGAATTTCTTAATCTTCTCAAATAAGGTAAGGGGTTTAGGTTTGGAAGAACGGCGCCGCGACCCAGATCCGCCCTTCCCCCCATTATTTCGGCGGCGCTGATTATTGCCGCTCCCGCCACCTCCTTGACGACTTCCACCGCCCTGACCCTCCTGATTACGGTTGCGATTACGGTTGCGATTACGGTTGCGATTACGGTTACGGTTACGGTTAC
>DIHU01000167.1 GCA_002420315.1 Akkermansiaceae bacterium UBA5688 | reverse complement strand
GCGCGCCATCTCAGGCGCGCCTTTTCAAAATAGATTAAGCTCCGGAAAATTATTTCTTCTTGGCTTCCTCGCGCTCCTTAGCATCGGCGACCACTTGATCAGCAACGTTTCTCGGGCAAGGTGCGTAGTGCTCAAATTCCATCGAAAACTGGCCACGGCCTGAAGTCATGGTCCGAAGGTCACCAATGTATCCAAACATCTCGGAAAGAGGAGCCTGTGCCTTGATGCGAATTCCACCGGAAGCTGAATCCTGTGACTGGATCATACCGCGACGACGATTCAGATCACCGATAACATCTCCAACGTGATCCTCAGGGGTGAAAACATCGAGCTTCATAATAGGCTCAAGAATCTGAGCCCCTGCCTTGGGAACGGTTTGACGATAAGCGGCTCTCGAAGCAATTTCAAAAGCTACGGCCGAGGAGTCAACCGCATGAAATCCTCCATCAGTAAGAGTAACCTTGAAATCTAAGCAAGGGTAGCCGGCCAGGACCCCCTTCTCGAGAGATTTCTTAAAGCCCTTTTCGACGGCGGACCAATATTCTTTTGGAACATTACCACCAACCACCGTGGACTCGAACTGAAAGCCCTCTCCAGGCTCCAGAGGAGTCAGAGTGTAATCAATCTTAGCAAATTGACCTGAACCACCAGATTGCTTTTTGTGAGTATAACTATCTGTAGTTTCTTTGGTAATTGTCTCGCGATATGCGACCTGAGGGGCACCCACATCAACCTCAACTTTGTGGGTCCGCTTGAGGATATCAACCTTGATATCAAGGTGCAGCTCCCCCATTCCTTTAAGGATGGTTTCACCAGAATCAAGATCCGTCTCAACCCGGAAGGAAGGGTCCTCCTGGATCATTTTCCCGAGCGCGATGCCAAGCTTCTCAGCGTTGGCTTTATCTTTTGGAGCCACCGCAAGGGAGATCACGGGATCCGGGAATACCATGGGCTCAAGGGTAGCAGGGTTGTCTTTTGAACAAAGAGTGTGTCCGGTTTGAACATTTTTAAGACCGACAAGAGCAATGATGTCACCCGCTTGTGCACTATCAAGCTCAGTTCGGTCATCAGCATGCATCTCGACGAGACGACCAACGCGCTCAGTTTTACCTGTGAATGTGTTAAGAATCGTATCCCCTTTTTTCATCGTTCCCGAATAAATCCGAGTAAAGGTCAAGGCACCAAATTGATCGTCCATGATCTTAAAAGCGAGTGCTCGCAAAGGTCCGTTTGCATCAACTGTAGCAACCTCACCGGTCAATTCACCGTCATCGTCAAACTCGGGTTCCGGCTCTACTTCAATCGGAGATGGCAGATAGTCGACAACGGCATTAAGCACATTCTGGACACCTTTGTTCTTAAAGGCTGAACCACAAAAAGCCGGGAAGAAATCTAAAGCGATAGTTCCTTTTCGAATACACTTTTTGATGGTGGCGATATCAGGGATATTCCCTTCGAGGTAAGCTTCCATCACCTCGTCATCCTGCTCCACGGCGGTTTCGATCAATTCTTCGTGATACTGATTACATTTATCGACGAGGTCCTCGGGAACGTCTTGGATCTCAAAATTCTCAGGAAGACCGGAGTCGTCCCAGACATAAGCCTTCTTCTCAAGGACATCCACGACTCCTACGAAGGAATCCTCAAAACCAATTGGAATCGTCATCACAAGCGGGGTTGCTCCAAGAACATCCTTTGTCTGCTGTATCACGCGATAAAAGTCCGCTCCGATCCGGTCGAGTTTATTAACAAAGATAATCCGAGCGACTTCTGAGTCGTTGGCGTAACGCCAGTTAGTTTCGGATTGGGGCTCAACACCACCTGACCCACAGAAAACTCCGACCCCTCCGTCGAGAACTTTGAGAGAGCGGTAAACCTCAATCGTAAAGTCAACGTGTCCCGGGGTATCGATAATGTTCATCCGGTGGTCGTCCCAGAAACAGGTAGTCGCCGCTGACTGAATGGTAATTCCGCGCTCAGCTTCCTGCTCCATGAAGTCGGTTGTAGACTCACCATCGTGGACCTCACCCGTTTTGTGGATTTTTCCAGTGAGCTTGAGGATTCGCTCAGTCGTCGTGGTCTTTCCAGCATCAACGTGCGCAAAGATGCCAATGTTACGGTATTTAGTGAGGTCTGTCATAGTAACTTGTCTCGTGGAGGGCGCGTCTTAATCGCCAGCCCACCCTTTTGTCGAGTCTGGAACGAGACTTTTTCAGCTTCAATCAAGTTCTCTTTCGACCTTTCCAAAAAAAAATAAGGTCACCTCCCAGGATAAAAACTGGGCTAGAATAAAAATTAGTATTAATACGCAAAAGCGTCGCAGAAACCGTGATACTCCGAGATTTAAAGAAGTAGCTGCCAGAACCATCAAGACTCCGACATCAAGCAGAGCAAGCTCAGCGAGCCTCTTGAAGCCTCATTTTTCCAGCAAAATTTAAATTAGACATCCTCGAACTGAAGTTCTCATGAAGCCTAGAGAACCGTCTTTTCGCCAAATTTTTTGCAACCAGATCAGACCTTTTGAACCTGACGCTCTATAAGCTAAAGATCCAACAACCTCGATTTTGAGACGAATTTCTTAGTATCTTGAACCGATTCTTCGTTTACAAATCTCGGTTTCCTGACATTCAAGCCGTCGACAGATCAACTTTTTCGAAACAAATGAGCACGAATTACTTCAACACTCTCCCACTTCGGCGCCAGCTTGACGAGCTTGGCACTTGCCGTTTCATGGACGCCTCTGAGTTCGCCAACGGCGTAAATGCAGCTAAAGGACTAAAGATTGTGATTGTGGGCTGTGGCGCCCAAGGCCTCAACCAGGGCCTCAACATGCGCGACTCCGGCCTCGACGTATCCTATACCCTCCGCCCTGCTGCGATCGAGGAAAAGCGCCAGTCCTACCTCAACGCAACCGAAAATGGTTTCGCGGTTGGCACCTATGAGGAAATGCTTCCGACCGCTGATATCGTGATGAATCTTGCACCAGATAAACAGCATACTAAAGTGGTCGAAACAGTCATCCCGCATATGAAGGAAGGTGCTACTTTTTCTTATGCTCACGGGTTCAACATCGTTGAAGAAGGAACCCAAATCCGCAAAGACCTCACTGTTATTATGGTCGCTCCAAAGTCACCCGGTTCTGAGGTACGCGAAGAATATAAACGCGGCTTTGGAGTTCCCACCCTCATCGCCTGCCACGTTGAAAACGATCCTTCCGGGGAGGGCATCGAACTTGCCAAAGCTCTTGCCGTCGGCCAAGGCGGGGATAAAGCAGGCGTCCTCGAATCATCCTTCGTAGCTGAAGTGAAATCCGACCTCATGGGAGAACAAACTATTCTTTGCGGTCTTCTCCAGGCTGGCTCCATTCTCTGCTTTGAGAAAATGAAAGCTGATGGCATCGATCCAAAATGGGCCGTCAAGTTTATCCAGAACGGCTGGGAAGTTACCACCGAAGCGCTCAAGCACGGTGGCATTACCAACATGATGGATCGCCTTTCCAATCCTGCGAAGATCGAAGCTTTCAAGCTTTCTGAGCAGCTCAAAGACATCATGCGGGATCTATTCTACAAGCATATGGACGATATCATTTCAGGTGAGTTCTCAAGCACCATGATGACCGACTGGGCAAACGATGACGTCAACCTCCTTGGCTGGCGCAAGGACACTGGTGAAACCGAATTCGAACAAACGGAGGGTGAAGGCGAAATCTCCGAGCAGGAATACTTCGACAAAGGGATCCTGATGGTTGCGATGGTGCGCGCCGGTGTCGAACTCGCTTTTGAAGCGATGGTCGAAGCAGGCATCGAGCCTGAGTCAGCCTACTACGAGTCTCTCCATGAAACTCCACTTATCGCCAACACCATTGCACGCAAGAAACTCTACGAAATGAATCGCGTCATTTCGGATACCGCCGAGTATGGTTGTTATCTGTTCAGTCACGCTGCCGTCCCTCTTTTGCAAGACTTCATGTCCAAAGTTGACACCAGCGTCATCGGAAAAGGTCTCAATTCAAGCGACCAAAGCGTCGACAATCAAACGCTCGTTCAGGTCAACGCCATCATCCGCGACCACGAAGTGGAAGAAATCGGCATATACCTTCGCGAAGCGATGGGGGCAATGAAGCCCATTAACGCCTAGACTCATTCTCGCGAGCTCCTCGCTTGCGATTCCTATTTAAAAGCCCGAGACCTCACCTGAGGCTCGGGCTTTTTGATCCCTCCTAAGAAGGATCTTTCGTTTTAAGACACCTAATCTATTGGCTCCCTCTACTAATTCTCATCCTTCATTCTCACTTCCAAAAACTTTGCCATATCTATATTTAGGATTCTTGTAGAGTTTATCCAAAACACTTTGGATCTTCCTAGCCGCAAGGAAATCAACAAACTGTCGCTTACATAATCTCAAGGGATTCACCTCATCACACAAAAATATCAAGCGAACCTCTTTCAGCTTTCAAAATGACTCTTCACCCCAAACAGGCGACCGAAATAATTCTCAAGAGCTTTGCAACAGCCCCTCTCCTCATTGCCGATCTTCCAGAAGCTCCGCACTTCCCAGCATCGGATCTCGCTCCTCCCGATGACTTAACGCCGCTCAACCTCTCACAAAAACTCGGCCACCTTTACGAAGACGCCCTCGCTCAAATTTTTGCGGCCTCCAAAAACTACGAACTGCTAGAACGAAACCTTCAAATCCAAAAAGACATTCATACTACCATCGGCGAACTTGACTTCCTCCTCCGCAATCTCGATTCCAACCAAATCATCCACCTCGAATGTGCCACTAAATTCTACCTCGCGGTTGGAAGCGACCTACCCGGACCAGATGCCCGAGACAACTACTTCAAAAAACTTACGCACCTTCGACAACACCAACTCCAACTTACCCACAGTTTTCAAGATCTCCTCCCCACCAAGTATCGCGACGAAGACATTATCACAAAACAACTCGTTCACGGATGCCTCTTCGATCACATTGAAGCCGAAACAACAGCAACTCCCGAGTTCTCAAACCCGAAATGTCGCCGTGGAAAATGGCTCCGCCAGACCGAGATTCCGATACACTTCCCAGCCGGTCAAGAATTCCGAGTCATTCCGAAAACTCTCTGGCCTATCCCCTTAAAATTTCTACCTAAAATCACTTTGGAATCGTGGGAACCCACCCAGCCTTTAGAAAGGTGCGCGATGGTTCGAGTCCCCAACAAACCACTTCCCTATTTTATCGCTCCTGCAGAATACCCTCACTACGAAGGCACTTTGTAAATCAGACGAAGGGAATCCAATCGAAGACGGGCTCCTCCCAGAGCCGACTTAAGGGCCTCACGATGATCCTCAATCTGAAGCAATTCCTCCTCTCCAACCAGAGGATTTAATTGAGCTAAATCTTCCAAACGCTCTTTTTCTTCATCAAACGAACTCTGCATCACTTCTAACGATCTCTTCACAACTGCTACCCGTCGCTTTCCGGCTAACAAATCAAGCGTTTTCAACATCTCAGGTATCATCTCGCCCGTGATCTTAGGTTGTTCAAGAAGCTTACGGTGGTTGCCTCGACGAAGTACGGCTTTCATCAAAGATGCATCGGAAGTCATATCTTTTCCTTGGTAGTCAATCGCCACTCGCAGAGGCACCGCAGGAAGATAGTGATCGGTTTGCAGCGAAGCTGGAGCCACACATTCCAAAATGTAGTAGGCTTCTAGAATCACAGAGCTTGTTCCGGGCGCCTCCCAAACTCCAAAGGCGCAATTCCCAACTTCAGCTGAGAGCAAAAAATCAATCGAGTTTCTCACCATGGGATGATCCGCTGTCATAAGCCCAATCTCCTCGCGCATTAAGGCGCGATCTCGATCGAAGGTGACGGCCATTCCGTCTTCGGATAAATCGGGGAAAGCATCGGTAATCACATTACCCTGTTTGAGTAAATAATCTCGAGCATCTAACTCCTCAACTTCCAGCCCGAAGTGATCAAAGAGCCTCAAAATCCAATCCTCAAACTCCCGATCTCCGTCCCATCCATCGAGCTCCTCCAGCACCTTTTCAATTTCACCACCACCCTTAGATGTTAGCGCTAGAAGCCGATCGGGTCCTCGTTCCATTTGAGCCTCGGTCTCCGCTCGCAGTTTTTTTGATTCCTCAATGAATTTTGGCAAGGTGTCCGCCTTTATCTGCTGAAGTCTCTTCACTAGAAGTTGAGCCCCTTGTAAATTCTTCTCAAAGGCATTCAGGCCCTCCTGATACCACCGCGCATATCGCTCCCCAGCATCGCCCTTCACATAGGGCACATGGATATTGATCGTTTCAGTCTGCCCAATCCGATCAAGCCGACCAATCCGCTGCTCGAGTAATTCTGGATTTTCCGGTAAATCAAAGAGCACCAGATGGTGCGAAAACTGGAAGTTACGCCCTTCACTTCCAATCTCAGAACAAATCAATAAATTAGCACCGTTTTTCTCCGAAAAGTAAGCGGCATTCCTATCCCGCTGGAGCAAAGTCAACTCTTCATGGAACTGGGCAATTTTCATGTTAACTCGATCCAATAGGGCTTCCATTAGATCCTCCACCAAATCCAAGCTCTTACCAATTAGAAGAATTTTCTCCTCGGGATGATTTTCCAAAAATCCCACCAACCAATCGACCTTAGCAACAAATTGGTCTTCCCCTTCTAATGCGACCAAATGTGCCTTCCGGTCCGGAAACCCACGCAGCTGTTTTCGGGTATTGCGAAACATTACTCTACCTGTTCCAAAGGAATCGAGTAAATCTCTTACCACTCTCTCCCGCGCTCCCTCCTGATCCAACCTTGCCAGCCCCTCTGTAATTCGCGGCGCGCGATCCACAAATCCCTGCACATCCGGCTTTCCGCCCTCCTGAATCAAGTCGATGGCATCAGCAACCAACTCATAGTAATCTGTTTCTTCCAAAAAAGCCTTGAGATCATTGTAGCGATTTGGATCTAGCAGCTGCAGTCGTGCAAAGTGCCCCTCCGCACCAAGTTGCTGCGGTGTCGCTGTCAACAATAAGACTGAGGCTGTCTCTAGCGCCAAAGCCTGCACTAAGCGATATCCATCACTTGCTTCCTCCGGACTCCATTCTAGATGATGGGCCTCGTCTACAATCAGCAAATCCCATCCCGCACTAATAACTTGGGGGATTCGCTCAGGATGATCTAAGAGGAAATCTTGAGAACAAAGGATGAGCTGATTTTCCAAAAATGGATTCTCAGTCGAAATTGACTGACACCTTGCTTCATCAAAGATGGCAAATAGTAAATTAAAACGACGCAGAAGCTCGACAAACCACTGATGCACTAAAGGCTCAGGCAAAAGAATCAACACTCGATCCGCACGCCCTGTCAGATGAAGTCGATGCAAAATCAAACACGCCTCAATCGTCTTTCCAAGCCCCACCTCATCTGCCAAAAGGACACGTGGCGCCAATCGCGATGACACCTCACGCGCAATCGCGATCTGATGAGGAACCAAATCAACCCGCCCACCCAAAAAACCTCGTAGCGGCGATCTCCGAATCTTGGATGATCGAAAGAGTGATTCGACGCGCAAGTTGAACGTCCGAAGATCGTCAACCTGGCCACCAAGTAACCGATCATCGGGTTTCGAAAAACTAATAGAATCATCCAACTCTCCCTCGGAAACCGATTGATCACCTTGATGATAAATCAGGAGCCCATCCTTGTCCTCAACTCGATCAATGATGATGGTCTCTCCCGTGTGAATCAGAATCTCATCCCCCACCTTAAAACGCACCCTTAGAATGGGTGCCGAATCGACAGCGAACATTCGTTTTTCATTCGCTGTCGTAAATAGGATCACAACCCTATTTCCCTGCGATTCCAACAAAACCCCCAGACCTAGCTCGGGTTCACTCGTACTGACCCATCGCTGTCCCGCTACAATTCTCTCTTGCATTCGTCACAATCCATAGCGGGAATAATCAAGAGTTGAAATCGCGAATCGATAAGATTTTAAAAGACGCTAATGATCTTGGATCCACCTTCAAGGTTGCTAAGTTCTAGCCGAAGCGATGAAGGAACTAAAAGACGGCCTTAGATCACTCGTTCGGATAGACTTTCGCGGGAACGTTCACAAACAGTTTCGCGGCACAGACTCCGACCAACGGTTTACAAATGAAGTGGCTGTTTTAAAAGCCCTCGAAGATCGCGGAGCGACGAATGTCCCCCGCTTGGTTGGACACGACCCTGAAACGTTGACACTCATAACAACCAATTGTGGCTCACCCGCGCCTCTGATCACGGTTGAAAAGGCACAGGTCCTATTCCAAGAACTAGAGGACAAATATGGCATCCGGCACGATGACCCCGAGCCACGTAATGTCACTTACTCTCCTCACCTAGGGAAATTTTGCCTGATCGACTTTGAACTCTCCGAAATCCTCCCCATTCCTTCGGAACTTAAAGCTGGTAAAACTAACGTCCTCCGAGCCAATTGGGCAGCTTCCAGCGTTAAAGGCAATGGCCACCTTAGCAATGACGACTCGTTTATTACTCTCACCGTAAATCCTGAATCGACTGACCCGCTTCCCAAATCAGGAGAAATTCTTCTCGATCCCTCACACCTCGTCCTAGCAGTCTCCGACGGAATGGGCGGGCACAACGCTGGTGAGTTTGCTTCCCGCCTCCTCATGTCCCGAATCCGCAAGGAAGCGGCGGAACTCTATCATCAACTCGGAACAAGCGAAGACGCTCAAAATGCCCTCGACGCATTACTTCGCCAATGCCACCACGACGTCACCGAACTTGCAAAGCAGAATGGGAACACGGAGGGAATGGGTGCTACCCTCACCATGGCCTGGATCAGCCATAGTAGACTTTTTTGGGCACATATTGGTGATTCCCGACTCTACCTTATTGATGATGAAGGAGTGCGGCAACTGACACAGGATGACTGCAGGGCATGGCATCAGTGGAAAAGAGGCGATATCACGGAGTATGCCTACCGTAATCATCCTCGAAGATCAGTTTTAAGCGATTTTCTCGGTGGAAGCACCCATGAACCATTTCCTAAGACCAGCTCCCTCCCCCTGAAAGACAAGCAACGAATTATGATTTGCTCAGACGGAATCATGGATGGACTTTGGGAAAAAAACATCCAGGAGATGCTCGCCGAAAAAAAACCCGTCCCCGAAATCATGGAAAATCTTTCCCGCAAAGCGATCGAAAACGACGACAAAGATGACACAACCCTGATCGTAGCAGAAATATCCCGTATTTAGAGTTGGCACATCAATTGCTTCGTTTAATAAGGAATTGTGTTAGCGGAGTAATTTACGTAAAACGCTTGCGCGATTCAAACTTGGAAATCCTTTTTCCAGACAAACAAATCAGACCAATGGCAAAATACCGACTCGATTATATCTGGCTGGACGGCTACACACCCGTTCCTAATCTCCGTACTAAGTGCTGCATCAAAGAATTTGATGAGTTTCCAACTCTCGAACAGCTTCCTGAATGGGGCTTCGATGGATCTTCAACCCAGCAAGCAGATGGTGGTGATTCCGACTGCGTGCTCAAGCCCGTCGCAATCTACGCCGACGGAACCCGCGAGAATGGAGCGCTCGTCATGTGCGAAGTGATGCTCCCGGACGGCTCTCCTCACCCATCCAATGCCAGGGCCACAATTCTCGATGACGAGAATGCATGGTTCGGTTTTGAGCAGGAATATTTCTTCAAAAAAGATGGCAATATCCTTGGTTTCCCGAAAGGCGGATACCCTGAACCACAGGGCGGTTACTACTGCGGTGTTGGTTACAAGAATGTCGGTGATATCGGCCGTGCTATCGCAGACGAGCACCTAGACCTCTGCCTCTATGCCGGGATAAATCACGAGGGCATCAACGCCGAAGTAGCTATGGGACAATGGGAGTTCCAGGTCTTCGGTAAAGGTTCCAAGCGCGCAGCAGACCAAATCTGGGTTGCCCGCTTCCTTCTCGAGCGACTTGGAGAGGAATACGGTGTAGACATCGAGTATCACTGCAAACCTCTCCAAGGCGATTGGAATGGTTCCGGAATGCACTGTAACTTCTCCACCGAAAAGTTGCGGGAAGAAGGTGGTAAGGAATACTTCGACAAACTCATGGCCTCTTTCGAGAAGAATTGCATGGAACACATCGCGGTCTACGGGCCCGATAACGACCAGCGACTCACTGGACTCCATGAGACCCAGTCCATCGACAAATTCTCTTGGGGAATTGCGGACCGTGGAGCCTCTGTCCGAGTTCCACACTCATTCGCCAAGAATGACTGGAAAGGTTACCTTGAGGACCGCCGACCGAATTCACAAGGCGATCCCTATGCTATCGCCAGCCGCGTTCTTAAAACGATCGCTGAAGCCGACGAAGCTTAAACCACCACTCTCAGAACTTTCAACGGTCACTGGGTCTTCCGGTGGCCGTTTTTTATTTTTGCGTAATAAGTCGATACTCAGGGCTCTCGCACAGATAAAGGCTCCAAGACTATACTGAAAACACTCTAAGGAAGACGATACAATTTTCCAAACCCAACAAATTTTATTTCAGTTTATCCCAGTCCACTTTGGTTTTTTCATCTTTTTGAAACTCCATCAAAACTTTCCAGCCACCCTCTTTCTTAACTAGAAGAGCTTCAAGTTCAATGTACGCAACAGTCTTTTCACCACCTTTCACCTGACTGACGTATCGAAAAATCCCTGTCTCATGGGCCGTGGAATCGTCACCCCACCGTTGTCTAAAACGAAAGTCGACACTCGCCTTCATCCCACCTGCTTTCGTCTCATCAAATTCCTTTTTCCACTTCTTTAAAGCTGATGCCAAGGGATAGCTACTTTCGCTCTTTCCAGAAACCAAAACTCCCGCAGGATGACAAGTCGCGACATACCCTTCAAAATCACCCTCCGCTACCGTTCTTGAAACTTCAGCCCAATAGGCATCGAGCTCTTCTAATCGCGAGCTCTCTTGATCAAGTTCCTTCACCTTGAGATCTCGCCAAACAATCATTCCACTTTTCGCCTTGTGCACTTGAAGGGCAAAATAGCCCGATCGATATGTCCCGTCCCCTTTCCAATGAGCGGCCGGAATCCCATTGACCCAGGTCTTTATCGTCTGTCCCTTGGCCATGACCGTCACTCGATTCCAGCCCCCTTTATTCAACGCCCCTCTTACTTTTGAATGCTCCTTCAACCAAAGAGGATACCAATATCCGCCACAACTCTGTCCATAGATACCGCCTGACCAACCACGATTTTTTTTTATCCCTTCCATTTCCACCTGCGGTCCAAAAACGACTTTCTTCTTGTCGCTTTTTGCGCGAAACATAATCCCTGAATTTAGATCAATTTCCCACCTCATCTCGCATGTAAAAACAAAATCGCTGTAATCGGTTCGCTTGGTAGATAGGTAAGTACTCGGCTCACCGGGAACACAGGTTCCAACAATCATGCCATCTTTGTAATTAAAGGACGATCTTCCTCCTTTACGCTCCCAATTGGATAGATCCTTACCATTCAGCAGAGAGACAAATCCATTTTCAAGTTCTGGCTCTTTTTCGGTATTCAGCAACATTTCGCCAGGTTTCGGAGCATTTTCCTGTGTGCTATATTTTTGAAACCACGCCGTCTGGGAAGAGTCTAACTCGCCGGCGCAACACTGGCCGAAGACTGAGACCAAAACGAAAATTAAAACTTTTTTCAAATCCACCCTAATAGAGCTATCAGAAGCCAGTCAGATCTACCAGCGCGCAACGGCCACCCCGTAAAGATCTGATTCTCGAAGCTTAGATCTTACTGACCAAGAAAATCACGAACTCTTCGATACCCGTTTTGAGAGTCACCCGCTCAACTTTATCTATCTCCTCAGGAATAAGATCAACTAGACTCTATTCGTCTCACAGTTCCTTGCACAGTCACATGGAAATACCATTCACCAGCGAATTCCCGGATGGAGAGAATCTCTAGTTTTACAAGAAGGTAGATTTCAGTTTCATGATTAAGAAAATCATTAAGAGGCACCCACGAATCACGAGCTGCGAAATGCTGCCTAAGGTTCTCTAATTTCCCCGCGACCTCGTTACTCGGGCGGATCAGCGCCTTCTTTTCATCAGAAATCCGGCTAATCCAGTCTGGTCCTGCAAGAATTAAAGCGAAGAACCCCTGCCCAAGTTGCCCGTAATCTTGGTTACTCATTCGAGCCAAGCGCATCCCTGGTTTCATGTCCGACTTTTGAGCAATTCGTTCCCAGTCCTGCGGCCCATGCTTTTTGAGATAGAAATGACCAAGAACAAACACCCCAATCCCGACCAAGATACAAAAGATGGAAATAGACAGCGTCAAAGATCGATGACCAATGAAGAGACTCAGGAACACCCAAGCAAATAAAAAGACAACTAAGAAAACAGCCGAAGCACCGAGAACACACAAAACAATCCGACCAAGACAACAGAAGTTGTGGCGCCGGATCATTTTGCGCGTAATGATCAATGGAAAAACTGACATAAATCAAAGAAGAGACGACCTAACATCGCAGATTCTTAGTCCCGCCACGGAGAGAGGATCTTCAATAGCGCATACCGAAGCTTCACCTTTGGTTCAATTGGCGTGAAAACTTTGAGAGTTTTACCCGTGTGAGAAAAATCAACCATCGTAGAACGCCCCCAAAGTTCTCCATCGATTTCCATCGGAACGTCTTCCTTACTGGTCACTTTAAGACCCTCCGCCTGAACATATTCAACCGAATCTCCATGCGAGTGAAGATCAATTCCACCGTTTACCAATCCCCCTAACGAATCCTTTACAAATTGATAACCAGCTTTTTTAAAAACCACGACATCCAACAAGCTATCTGTATTTGAAGCGTTTTTGAAAAGTGGAAACTGGCCGCCATACAGAGAACCATTTCCAACCAATATTGCCACCCCCTCAAGCTCACGTCCATCGGAGCAAATTACCGTCAGTTGAGGAGGCTTGGCACGCAGAACTTTTGAGGCCGCCAACAGGTAAGCAAATGGCCCCAGCCGCTTTTTACTCTCCCAAGTCGTCTCCTCAATGACCTGAGCATCAAACCCAACTCCAGCCATTTGCACAAAAGGCGCCCCATTCATTGCAAAGAGATCAACCTCTTCGCTGTGTCCACGATCGATCACCTTCATTGCATCCTTGAGCTTATCGTAAGGAATCCCCATTTCACGCGCGAAGACATTCATGGTTCCAGTTGGGAAAACACCAAGAGCTGTTTTCGATCCTGCCAACCCCTCAATAACTGCGTTCAGTGTTCCATCTCCCCCTGCTGCGATCACGAGATCTTCACCCTCCCGAGCAAACTGGCGAGCCAAATCAATAGCCTCTTCCCGACTCCCTGTGGCATAAATCGTGAAGCGGGTTGCATTCGCCATGATGAATTTTAAAGCTCGGCGCCCCTTCTCGCCCTTAGCCTTCGGATTCAAAATCAGAGGATATCTTTTAGGCAATTCACTCATCGTTCCGATTTAGGAATAGGGAAACCCATCTTGTGAAGTTGGTCGAGAACCAAAGAAACCGGAAGTCCGATGATATTTTGATAATCACCCTCAAACTTCTCGATTATGAGCTCGCGGTGCTCCTGAGCAGCATATCCACCTGCTTTGTCTAGAACATAGACCTTTGACAGGTAGTCCTCGATATCTCGTGCATTAAGCTCTCTAAATTTCACAAAAGAAGTACTCACAAATTCAGCACGCTGATCTCCGCACGAAAGCACCACACCCGTGAGAACCTCGTGAATCCGGCCGCTAAAAACACGGAGATTTTCGGCAGCTTCCTCCAGATCAATCGGCTTACCGTAAATCTTACCACTTAGGGTCACTACCGTATCGGCGCCGATAACCATCGACTCTGGTTTTTCCTCTGAAACAGCCATGCACTTGAGACGGGCATTAGTGAGAGCCAAGTCTCTCGGCGAGTAACCATCGCCAGACAATTCGTCGATATCAGGAGAAATGATTTGAAATGAAAGCCCCGCCTCGCTGAGCAAGTCACGTCGTCGTGGTG
This sequence comes from Akkermansiaceae bacterium UBA5688, assembly GCA_002420315.1. GTDB lineage: Bacteria > Verrucomicrobiota > Verrucomicrobiia > Verrucomicrobiales > Akkermansiaceae > SW10. Next base: position 16,652 of record DIHU01000167.1, on the reverse strand, counting down.
AACCGGAGGCAAGAATAAGCTCCCATTTAGTCGATCCCTCAGTTAAGCCAATCACGTCGATAACCCGGTTTCCGGGGAAAAATTTATGGTGCGCGCGAGAGGAATCGAACCTCCACGGGGTTGCCCCCACATGAACCTGAATCATGCGCGTCTACCAATTCCGCCACGCGCGCAACGGCGGAAAGAAATCACCCTCTTTCTTGATTGGCAATCAAATTTCGTGAAGGAAACGCCCCTCTTTTGGCGAATGATTTGGAATTATTCATCACTTGGTGTCTTATGACCACACATGAAGATCCTCATCACTGCCGGCCCAACAAGAGAGTCCATCGATCCGGTCCGGTATCTTACAAACCGATCTTCCGGTAAAATGGGATATGCTTTCGCAGCCGCGGCCGCAAAACGCGGACATTCAGTGCTTTTGATCTCGGGTCCAACTTCAATAGAGATTCCTGAGGGGGTTGATTTCATCCCCATCGAAAATGCAGCCGAAATGTATCAAGCAGTGGCATCCCAAATCAGTCGACACGACATAGCTATTTTTGCTGCGGCTGTCGCCGATTACACCCCTTCTAAGATCGCAGAACAAAAAATAAAAAAGGCGGAGAATGAAATTACGCTCACCCTTAAACAGACAAAAGATATTTTAGGCTCTGCGCGCGATATAATGGGCTTTAAGGGAACTTTAGTTGGCTTTGCAGCTGAAACCGAGAATCTCCTCGAAAACGCGCGTGCTAAGTGCCTCAAAAAGAGATGTGACCTTATCATTGCGAACGATATCTCCCGCAGTGACATCGGTTTCGATTCTCCAGAGAACGAAGTCACCCTTGTTTACCCCGATAATTCGAAAACCTTGCCACAAGAAAGCAAAGAACATCTGGCATTCCACCTTATCGAGATCATCGAAGACCTTTAGAGATAGTTCATATCGCTAGCCAAGTGAGTATTCGTTTCTCAATGCTTGGATAAAAAAGAGGCCACACGATCTCAGTGACGATTAAAGAAGGTATCGGAACTAAGATATTTTCGAAGGACTCTTTAGTTCCTTATTTAAGAACTAAAGACAGTCAGTCATTTAGATAAATACCGAATCCATCAAAACTTACTCTTTTGAGCTTTCAAGTTCCCAACCATTCTCGGGGCCTGACGTTAAGGCATAAGACAAAATCATCGCTTCTTAAGCTGAATGCGTCATTCTTCACACGTGACTGAACTCGAAACTGCCGTCCACGCTGCAAAGGAAGCAGGCAAACTCCTCCGCGCCAATTTCAGCGAACCCAAGCAGGTCGATGAAGCTCTTCACCATGACTTGAAACTGGCGCTCGATAAAGAGTCACAGGAATTGATCACCGGAATCATTCTCAATCAACACCCCGAACACGCGATTTATGGGGAAGAAGGATTAGCTGGAGACCAATCTTCACCCCACCAATGGATCGTCGACCCGATTGACGGCACTGTGAATTTTTTCTACGGAATTCCCCACTTCTGTATTTCCATTGCCAAACGCGTCGCTGGCGAGCTCGTCCTAGGGGTGATTTATGACCCCATGGTCAACGAACTATGGACCGTCGAAAAAGAAGGGGCACCTCATCTAAATGGAACTCCGGTTACAGTCAGTAATCGTGACAAACTCGAAGAATCAATTCTTTTCGTTGGCTGTGGTAAAGATGAAGAAGCACTCACGACCGGACTCACTCGCTTTAAGAACGGATCACTCAAAGCACGCAAGATGCGCATGATGGGATCAGCAGCGCTCGGCATGGCCTATATCGCTTGTGGTCGCCTTGATGCATACATTGAGTCACGTATTTCACTTTGGGACATTGCCGCTGGTCAGCTTATGATTGAATCAACTGGCGGCCGGGTTGACCTCGTCCCTCATGACAACAATCCAGATGTTTACTCAATCGTAGCCACTAATGGAAAAATCCCTATTGAAGAAATCTTATGATCCGCTCAGGCATTGGATATGACGTCCACCAATTGACCGAAGGCCGCCCTTTGATTCTGGGTGGAGTTGAAATTCCACACACCCACGGGCTCGACGGTCATTCGGACGCCGATGTTCTCAGTCATGCGATTGCTGATGCAATCCTTGGGGCGCTTGGCCTTCCTGATATTGGCTACTATTTTCCTCCGGGGGACAAATCTTGCAAAGACATCTGCTCGTTGCGCATCCTCGAAAAGTGCGCTTCGTTGTGTTGCGAACATGACTACAAATTAATGAATGTTGATTCATCCCTAGTTGCGGAGGCTCCAAAAATTCTACCCCATGCTCCCGCCATGAAGCAAAATATTGCTAAATCGCTGGGACTTACTCCTGCGGAAATAGGAATTAAGGCTACCACTAACGAGACGATGGGATTTGTTGGGCGCAGCGAGGGGATGGCAGCATTTGCAACTGCTCTTGTCGTTAAGAAGGATTTTCTTAGATAAGCGTACCCACTTAAAGAGCAAGGTCGTAACTGCGTCCACTCTTACCCTCACGCCAATCCATAAAGGCCTGATTAGCAACAGAGATTCCGCCAGCTGTAGGGTAATTTCCAGTGAAATACCAATCGCCAGACTCGGCTGCATTAATGGACTCGTGTAGGTTCTCAACTGTCTGGTAGATCACCTCAACCTCTCCGTGCCAGTCAATGTCTTCCGGGTAAACAATCTGGGCGATTTCTGCCGAAATTTGCTCATTTGTAAACCCAGCATAAAGCTTTTGAACTGCATTAATTCGATCTTTACTGGGCTTTTGCATCTCGGCTTTGCAGTCCCGATAAACCTCCTCAATGATGGCAGAATTACCTGAGCGCTTAATCAAGTTAATCGTTGCCTGAAACGCGATGAACTTCCCCAACTCCGACATATCAATGCCGTAACAATCAGGATAGCGAATCTGAGGCGCTGTTGAACAAATGATAATCTTGCCTGGCTTCGTTCGAGCAAGAATCTTCAGAATTGATTGCTTTAAAGTTGTCCCCCTAACAATTGAATCATCAAGAACAACCAGCTTTCCTCCCTCAGGAACGACACCATAGGTGATATCGTAAACGTGGGACACCAATTGATTGCGGCTACTTTCCTGTGAAATAAAGGTTCGCAGTTTAATATCTTTATGGGCAATTTTTTCGCCAACTGGCCAATTCCGCATAATCAACTCGTCGACCTTTGCCTCATCAAGTTCACCACCATTCAAGGCATTCAATATATCACTCCGAACCATTTTGCGGCGATAAAGTCTCAAACCATCCATCAAGCCATAATAGGCAGTCTCAGCGGTGTTCGGAACAAATGAGAAAACAGAGTTCTCAAAATCATAATCGATGGACTCAACAACTTGCTGAACCAAAGCTGACCCCATGGCCTTACGCTCACGATAAATCTCCGGATCGTTTCCACGTGAAAAATAAATCCGCTCAAAGGAGCACGGCTGCGGTTTAATCTGATCGGCAAAACGCTCCGACTGATGAATCCCGTTATTTTTGATCGTCATCACCATACCCGGATCGAGCTCGCTCACTTGATCTTGTTCAGCTTCAAAAACTGTCATCAACGGAACTCGTTCGCTTGCAAAGGCAATAACTTCATCGGTCTCGTAATAGTAGCATGGGCGGATTCCGTGAGGATCGCGCATCACAAAAAGATCACCATTCCCAACCACTCCCGAGATACAATAACCACCATCCCAGCCTTTAGCAGATTCAGCAACGATATGAGCAAGATTCAGACGCGCTGAAATCTTTTCCGCGGTGTGATCACCGGGAATTCCCTCATCGCGAAGCTCATGATAAATATCGGTGTGGGCCTCATCGAGATGGAAGCCAATTTCCTCTAAAACCGTTTGGGTATCTGTTCCATAAACCGGATGCTGACCACGATCCTCCATGCGCTTGTTTAGCTTATTGGTATTGGTCATATTAAAATTCCCTATCACCATAAGAGTGCGAGTGGGCCAGTTGCTTCGGCGCAAATAAGGATGACACGAGCCATCATCGAACTGCCCAGAGGTTCCATATCGGAGATGCCCCATGTAAACATCCCCAGCAAAGTCAAAGCGCCGCCGAAGATCCTCGGGGTCATTTTCGTTAATTTGCCCCTTCCGGTGCTTTTTGCTTAGATCCTTCAATTCGGATCGAAAAAGCTTCGCAAGAGAATCTTTTTTAGCATCCCGGCGTCGGAAAATATAGGGTTGCCCTGGCGGCATTCCAATCTTTGCACAACCGATCCCCACTCCATCTTGGCCTCGGTTGTGCTGTTTCTCCATGAGAAGAAAGAGCTTGTTGAAACCCCAGAGCGCGGAACCATATTTATCTTGATAATATGCCAAAGGTTTCTTGAGGCGAACTACGGCTATGCCGCATTCGTGGGTGAGACTGTCACTCATGAGTAATTTGGGACTAGGGTTGAACATTAACTGTGACACCGGCACCCGAACGTACCTTTCCGAGGATCCTGCCTCCCGGTCCAGCAGAACAGGCTTCATCAACATTTTCGGGATCCACAATAGCCACCCATCCGATCCCCATATTGAAAGCATTAAAACGATCTTGTGGATCCGTGTGGGCTAGCAGTTTTTGAACTGGTTCATTTTCCCAAAACGGAATGATCAGATCAGCACCCATCCCTCTAAAGAGACGCTCGAGGTTTTCAGGGAGACCACCACCTGTAATATGGGCGAACGCCTTTGCGTGTGGACCACCACCCTTAAAATCATTTGTTACATCATGGTAAAGTCGGGTGGGAGCAAGCATTGCCTTAATTTCCTCGTCACTGAACTCAGAGCTATGTTCTGCAAGAATCCGACGGCAAAGACTCCAACCATTGGCATGAAAACCATCAGAAGCATAGCCAATCAATAAATCACCTTCCTGAATTGTTTCAGGTTGAATCAAATCTTCCTTTTCAACGGCACCAACGCAAAAACCCGAGAGTTCGACAACATCTGGAGGAACTAAGCCCGGCATTTCAGCGGTCTCACCACCAGCCAAAATACACCCGCAGTCTTCAAGGTAGTCACACATCCCAGAAATCAATCGTTTGATGCGTTCGGGATGAAGTCTCTCAATCCCAATGTAATCGAGAAAGAGCAGCGGATCTCCGCCAGTGGTAATAATATCATTAACACTCATCGCGATCAGATCTTTACCCGCCTCGGCTTCCATCCCGTATTCGAGAAGAACCTCCAGCTTGGTTCCAACCCCATCACATCCCGTCACAATGACCGGATTTCTATAATCACTTAGGTCGAATGCCGCAGCAAAAAGACCGAACGAGTTATAGAGCTGACGTTGCTTTTGAGTGCGGGAGACATCCGCCTTAATTTCGTTGACCAAAGCCGCGGCGGCCCGGGTATCAACTCCTGCTTCCTGGTAAGTAACCTTTTTACCCATGCGCTGTCATGGTTGTAATCTCCCCATCTCAATCGTCACGTCTTTTCCTCGTCATTTCACCTATCAATGTGCATTTTGAGTGAAACTACGGCAGATCGGGCCGTAAACAGCCAATGAAAACCTTAATTCTATCATTAGTGCTTGGTCTTTTCGCCACCGCTGAACCGGCTTGGCTAAAGGAAATTAACATACCTGAAAGAGGCTCTCTTAGGAAGATTCCACCCACTAAGCTGGAGTATGTGATTAGCTTTAACGGAAAGGGAAAAGCTGGCACCTTCAGTATTCTTTTTGGTGAAAAGGCCCCACGCTACCCAGACCATTTCCTGGTCCGTGCTCAGGGCGGAAGTTCAGGATGGGCGAAAACGCTCTTCCCTTACCAATTCCACTACCTCAGTTTCCTGAATCCAAAAACTCTAAGACCCAACAAATTCTTGGGAACTGAAAGGGAAGGTTCGAAAGTGACCACGCTTAACTATCGTTTCCATTCAAAAGGCGTCTCCGGCACAAAAAAAGAAACTGAAGATGATGAAACTCAAACTGAGTCATCAAATTTTTCATACGCGTCCTCCCTTGGTCTTTTCAGCGGGCTGCTGCAGATTCGTAGTCTACCACTTAAGGATAATGATGAATTGGTTATGGCCTTGCACCCTGTAACCAGCCCTTACCTCACCAAAATTAAGATTATTGGGCGAGAAGTCCATCTGGGCAGAGAATGTATCAAACTGAGTATAGGGGCCGAAAAAATAGAAACCGACATGTCCCTCAAACAAGAAGATGACCCCAAAACAGCAAGTATTTGGCTGTCTGATGATGATTGGCGGATCCCCATCGAGATGAGAGGTGAAATGCCCATTGGGCCGGTCCGAGTGTTTCTGACCAAACACGAGAATCTCTAGCTCCCCCGCAAATAGAAGAGCTTTACCACCAAATAAGTGGTGAAGCTCTTTCTTGAGTTAAGCCAATCATTCTTATTTATCGGTCACTGCACCCTCGCTCGCACTCGTAACTAACTTGGCATATTTTGCCAAAACTCCGCGGGTGTAACGGGCCTTGGGCTGAACCCAAGTCGAACGACGCGCTTCAAGATCGGCATCAGTAAAGATCTCATTTTTCTCCGCATTTATCATGATTGTATCACCCTCCTCAAGTAGTCCAATCGGGCCACCCTCGAAAGCTTCTGGCGTGATGTGACCGACCACGAAACCACGACTACCTCCCGAGAAACGCCCGTCAGTAATTAGCGCAACCTTATCTCCAAGACCACGTCCCATAACGGCAGAGGTCGGTCCAAGCATTTCACGCATACCTGGGCCCCCTTTGGGGCCTTCACGTCGAATAACAATAACATCTCCAGCCTCGATCGCCCCACTAAGAATGGCCTTCATTCCTTCTTCCTCGGACTCAAAGACACGGGCTCGCCCCGTAAAAGAAAGTCCCTCTTTCCCCGAGATCTTCGCGACCGAGCCAGTTGGAGCAAGATTCCCATAAAGAATTCTTAAATGACTGTCCTTCTTGACAGGGTTATCGAAGGAGCGAACGACATCCTGACCCTCCGGAAACTCTAATGGTGAATTAGCAAGATTTTCCGCCATCGTCTTTCCAGTTACGGTAAGGCAATCACCATGGAGAAGGCCTTCCTTGAGGAGCAATTTCATTAAGGGAATCAATCCCCCAATCTTCACCATTTCAGCCATCACATATTTCCCGCTGGGTTTGAGATCAGCCAGAACTGGAACTCTTCGCCCAATCTCGGTAAAGTCATCGATCGAAAGCTCGACATCAGCCGCATGAGCCATCGCCAGTAAATGGAGAACTGCATTAGTTGATCCTCCTAGAGTAATCACAACTGTTATGGCATTTTCAAATGCTTTTCGCGTCATTATATCCCGCGGCTTAATCCCCTTCTCCAGCAAATGCAAAACAGCCGCTCCAGCATCAAATGAATCCTGCTTTTTATCATCGCTAATGGCAGCTTGGGCTGAACTATTCGGAAGGCTCATCCCAAGTGCCTCAATGGCACTCGCCATGGTGTTGGCCGTATACATTCCGCCACAAGAACCTGGTCCAGGAATTGCCGCCTCCTCGACTTTCTGGAGCTCCTCGTCGGAAAACTCACCGCTAGCGTGCTTCCCCACCGCTTCAAAAACCGAAACAATATCAAGATCCTTTTCTTCTCCTTTTAAAGTCGCACACCCTGGCAGAATCGTGCCTCCAAAGACAAAAACAGAGGGGCGGTTCATTCGAGCCATGGCAATAATACAGGCCGGCATATTTTTATCACAACCACCAATTGCCACGTAGCCATCCATTCCTTCACAGCCCACCACCGTCTCGATAGAATCTGCAATCACTTCCCGACTCACCAGCGAATACTTCATACCCTCAGTCCCCATCGAAATTCCGTCGGAAATTGTGATCGTATTGAAAATGACAGATTTTCCACCTGCTGAATCGATTCCATTAGCTGACTCAGTGGCGAGCCCATCAATATGAAAGTTACAAGGTGTTACCTGACTCCACGTTGAAGCCACCCCAATTTTAGGTTTCTTAAAATCATTCTTATTAAAACCCACCGGATAAAGCATAGCCCGACTGGGAGCTCGATCCGGACCATCGAGGACCTTTGAGGAAAACTCCCGCATATTTGGATTGTCGCACATGTAGGTTGGGACTCTTCCTTTCCGCACTAAAAACTTCAAGCCTGATCGACTCAATGAGCCAGGCTTTCGGTGATTTTCTTCCTAAAAAGCCTCTTTCTGCGCCTCCGAGTAATTTTCGTTGGCTGGCTCTTGCTCTTGAAGAGTTCTTACGCTACCGCAGGCCTCGTTATGCAAAGCCGAATTCTGGTTTCCGACCCCATTTCCGAAAAAGGTGTTGAGCTTCTCAATGCACATCCCGATATCACTGCCGACTTTAAAGTTGGGCTGTCTCCCGAAGAACTTATTTCCATTATCGGTGAATACGATGCTCTAATCGTTCGCTCCCAGACCAAAGTCACCCCCGAGATCTTCGCAGCAGCTACGAAGCTCAAGGCAGTGGGTCGTGCCGGAGTCGGCGTCGATAACATAAATCGCGATGCCGCCAATTCCCACGGAGTTATCGTAATGAATACTCCCACTGGCAACACTATTTCAACTGCCGAACACGCCTTTACATTAATGTGTGCTACCGCCAGAAACATTGCACTTGGCCATGCCGGTGTAGTAGATGGAAACTTTAAGTCAGCTCGCAAAGCCTACCAAGGGATTGAATTGAACGGTAAAACGCTCGCAGTGATTGGCATGGGTCGGATCGGCTCCGAATTCACAAAACGAGCTCAGGCTTTTAACATGAAGGTCGTTGCCTTCGATCCTTTTTTAACGCAATCGCGCGCCGACGAAATGAAGGTTTCGCTTGCAAGCACTCCTGATGAAGCACTTACCGGTGCCGATGTCGTTACGCTCCACGTTCCTATGACGGATGAAACCCGGCATATCCTAAACGCCGAGCGACTTTCGCTCATGAATCAGGGAGCTCTCGTTATCAATTGTGCCCGAGGTGGCCTCATCGATGAAGTCGCACTTAAAGCAGCCATCGACACTGGCCACATCGCAGGCTGTGGACTTGATGTCTTTGAAGATGAACCACCTTCCGCCGAACATCCTCTTTTCACCCTCGAGAAGCATATCAGCTTCACTCCTCACCTTGGAGCATCGACTAATGAAGCTCAGGAGAATGTTGGAATTCAGGTTGCCGAACAAATCCGAGACTTTTGCGCAACCGGCGAAATCCGCAATGCTATTAACATGCCTTCCATGGATGCTGCCGCGCTCAATGAGCTCGGCTGCTATATCGACATCGCAAGCGGTCTAGGTAAGCTTCTCGCCAAAATTGGACCAGATAATCCTGACTCCCTCCGGATCTCCTATCACGGTCCCATTTCCAAGAAAGACACTGCTCTCATTTCGCGCAGCGTCCTCACCAGCTTTTTGGAAGCCGCTCGCAGCGATGGACAGGTTAACATCGTCAATTCTCCCGCGATAGCCAAAGAGATGGGCCTCGAAACCATCGAATCAACAATCAATGCGGCTACCGAATACAGCGAGCTTGTAATTGCTGAGTTAAAGAAGGGTGAAGTTAGTTATCGGGTTTCGGGTACTGTGATCGGAAAATCCCCGCGTATCGTCGAGATCGACAAGCTCTACGTTGACATTAACATTCGCGGACATTTCCTCGTAGTCAAAAACGACGATCGTCCAGGTATGGTTGGCGTTATTGGCACTGAACTTGGAAATGCCAAAGCCAACATCGCCAACCTCTCGCTTGCTCGCAATAGCTCCGAGGGCAGTGCTCTCACCGTAATTGAACTCGATGCCCCGCTCGAAATATCCGTGATGTCCAAGATTCGTGATACCGAAGGCGTCATCTACGCAACTGGAGTCACGCTTTGATCTCAAAGAATATCAACGTCCATCTAGAATCGGCGCAAGTTTCTGAGCTGTTTTCGTGGGCCATGCACTCTTCGGAGTAAAGATCGCTGAGTCCAGCGACTTGTGCTCTGGCCAATCGGGCTCATTTGGAATCTGTGTGATCGCCCGCTTAATGATCTTTGCGCTCATCGTGGCATTTGCAGCGAGATGCTCGACCACCGAGCTCGCCTCGACGGAATCCTCGCCTTCCCTCCAGCAATCGTAATCTGTCACCATCCCCAGAGTCGCCAACCCGATCTCAGCCTCACGAGCCAATTTGGCTTCTGGCAAATTGGTCATTCCAATAATATCGAAGCCAAAGTGGCGATAGTAATGTGACTCGGACTTGGTCGAGAAAGCTGGTCCATCCATGCAAACATAAGTTCCCCCGTTGTGGATCTCAGCACCTTCGGCGCGTCCGGCTTCCGCCAAAATTGCGCGAAGTCCTGAACAAATCGGATCCGCGAAACCGACATGGGCGACGATACCCTCGCCAAAAAAAGTATGATCTGCCCGCTGGCTCGTACGGTCAAAATACTGATCGGGAAGCACGACCGAACGAGGAGGGTATTCCTCCTTTAAGCTTCCAACCGCGGTCGCACAAATCACCCAGCGTACCCCGAGCGACCGAAGCGCCCAAAAGTTGGCCTTATGATTCACCTCGGTCGGAAGAATGGTGTGATTCTTGCCATGACGGGAAAGAAACCAAACTTGTCGCCCCTCGTAAGTACCACCGATCAAAACATCCGAAGGATTACCAAAGGGCGTCTCGACTTTTCGTTCTTCAACATTCTCAAGACCATCGAACCCCGAAACTCCACTCCCACCAATGATTCCAATTGCGGCACTCATCATTTGCTATTTTGATTTGCGAGATACTCAGTGGCCAAAATCAACATAATACCCAATCCCACCGATCCCAACTGGAACCATGCCTCACCGGTTGCTAGATCTGGGAAGTGCCAATTTTCATAGCCGACGATCTTATCCTCCGCCCCTTCTTTATTCTCAATGGTTTCAAGAACCTTATCCTTCCAAGGCCAGATAATAACAAGAGATCCCGTAACAAAGCCCGTGATTGTTCCAATCGCTCGGTCTTTATGTTGGCGGAACAACCAGCTCAAAAATCGAGAAAGAACCAGCAATCCAACCACTGCGCCAATGCCCACTGGAAGAAGGACCGAGAGGATCACGCTGAAATCACCAGAAGTCAGGGCATTTACCGAGCTCAGAACCAGGCGATAATTCCCCATCAAAAGAAGGACAAAGGAACCACTCAGGCCTGGAATGATCATACTACACATCGCTGCTACTCCGCAAAATATAAGATAAACAAAATCCTTACTTTCGGAAGCTGGGGTCAGAAAAGCCATCGAAATCGCAATCGCCGCCCCGATAAAGAACACTGCGATAACATCGGGACTCCAGCGTTTAACCGCCTTAGCCACCGACGGAATGGATGCTGCGATCAGCCCAAAAAAGACCGACCAAATCAGTTTGGGATGATTTTTAAATTCATACTCCAGAACTTGTGCCAGCGTCACAATGCTCACACCCACTCCCAGGATGAGCGTCGTCAGAAAAAGACCATCTATCTTCTTCCAAAGTGCGCCAATCTTAAACCCAAGTCCAAGCTTTAGCGCTTCGGAGTCGAAGGACTTCAGCGCATCGATAAGGCGCTCGTAAATTCCGGTAATAAGCGCGATGGTTCCTCCGGAGACACCCGGCACGACGTTAGCAGCGCCCATCGCGAAACCCTTTAGGAAAGTGGCCACTTCTTCTTTCATCAACTGGCGAACAAGGATTATTGAAGAGCGTCAATGATAGAATTAAAGGTCGCACTGGGACGCATTGCCTGGACCAACTTGGCAGCATCAGGCGAATAGTATCCGCCGATGTCGACCGAATGCCCCTGCACGGCATTCAAATCGGCGACGATTTCATTCTCATTGGATGCCAAAGCTTCGGCGACCGGCTTAAATTGCTCAGAGAGCGAGGTTGAATCAGTCTGCTCAGCGAGCGCATTCGCCCAGTAAAGCGCTAGGTAGAAATGGCTTCCACGATTATCAAGCTGACCACTCTTGCGCAGCGGACTCTTATTATTAAGAAGCACTTTCGTGGTTGCTTCATCAAGGGTTGCGCCAAGAATCTTGGCCTCATCAGTCCCAACATGCTCGAGTGAAACGGCAAGCGCGAGAAACTCACCAAGGGAATCCCAACGCAAGTGATTCTCTTGCACAAACTGTTGCACATGCTTTGGAGCCGAACCACCAGCTCCGGTTTCAAAAAGTCCTCCACCATTCATCAGAGGAACAATCGAGAGCATCTTGGCGCTCGTGCCTACTTCAAGAATTGGAAACAAATCAGTGAGATAGTCACGGAGAACGTTGCCAGTCACCGAAATTGTTTCTTCACCCGCTTTTAATCTCTTAAGTGACACCTCGGCAGCTTCTACAGGACTAAGGATTCGGAGGTCCAGACCTTCGGTATCGTGATCACCCAGATAAGCGCCTACCTTTTGGATAATCTGAGCATCGTGAGCCCGGTTTTCATCGAGCCAGAAAATAGCCGGAGACCCGGTGGCACGCGAGCGATTGACCGCAAGCTTGACCCAATCCTGAATGGGGGCGTCCTTAGTTTGGCAAGCACGCCAGATATCCCCCTCATCCACTTCATGCTCCATCAGAGTCCCACCGGATGAATCGATTACCCGAACAATTCCAGGCGATGAAATTTCGAAGGTCTTATCGTGCGAGCCATACTCTTCAGCTTTTTGCGCCATCAGACCAACGTTGGGAACAGTTCCCATGGTAGCTGGGTCAAAGGCTCCGTTCTTTTTACAAAAGTCAATGGTAGCTTGGTAAACACCCGCGTAAGAACTATCGGGAATCACAGCAATAGTGTCCTGAAGCTTACCATCCTTATCCCACATCTGACCAGAGCTCCGGATCATAGCAGGCATTGAGGCATCGATGATGACGTCACTCGGAACGTGAAGATTGGTAATTCCACGGTCGGAATCAACCATCGCAAGATCTGGGCCTGCTATGATGGACGCGGAAATATCAGCTTGAACAGCGGCCTTTTGATCAGCCGGAAGACTCTCGATTTTTGCCACGAGATCGCCAAAACCATTTCTAAAATCAATCCCAAGTCCGACTAGAACCTCGGCGTGTTTTTCGAGGACATCCTTGAAATAAACTCCGACTGCATGACCAAAAATGATCGGGTCAGAAATTTTCATCATGGTCGCTTTCATGTGAAGAGAGAAAAGAACGTCATCCTCTTTCGCCGCTCTTTTTTGCTCTTCTAGGAAACTCACCAATGCCGCCTTGCTCATGAAAGTAGAGTCAATGATCTCTCCGGCTTGCAGGGCAATTCCCTCCTTCAAAATAGTCACTGTTCCATCAGCAGAGGTGTGTTCGATTCTGACCAAAGTCGAATCCTTGATTGTAACCGACTTCTCATTGGAAGCAAAATCACCGTCGGACATGGTCACAACACGAGTCTTAGAATCTGCGTCCCAGCCCCCCATCGAATGAGGATTAGCTTTGGCATACTCCTTCACAGCCTTAGGAGCGCGGCGATCTGAATTCCCCTCGCGGAGGACAGGATTCACCGCACTTCCTTTCACCTTGTCGTATCGCGTCTTAACCTCTTCCTCCTCGGAAGTTGCTGGGTTTTCAGGGTAATCAGGTAATGCAACACCCTGCTCCTGAAGTTCAGAAATTGTGGCAACTAACTGAGGGACTGAAGCACTGATGTTGGGCAATTTAATGATATTCGCTTCGGCTGTCTTCGCCAACTCACCTAGCTCTGCAAGGTGATCCCCAATGCGTTGCGGCTCCGGAAGGCGATCAGCAAATACCGCAATAATTCGCCCAGCCAAGGAAATGTCGCGAGTTTCGATTCTAATTCCCGAAGATTTAGTGAAGGCCCTTATAATAGGCAAAAGGGACTGGGTTGCTAAAAATGGAGCCTCATCGGTTTTGGTGTAAATAATGGTTGGCTGGGACATGGTTGAGCTCTTAAGGGAAAGAGGGCCGCCGGTCAATGCCCTGTCCACCTCGAAAAAAATCAGATAGGATTCGGTTATGCCGCTTTTTGGAACTGTTCATGGACTGGCCCTGATCGTGATTGCCTTGATTGCTGGGATCTGTATCCGGGAGGGGAAACGAGGCCTTGTCTGGCCGCGTGCGGCGCTTGCCTTTATTTGTCTCTCGGTTTTCCCCATAAACCAACTCGCACTCGTTGGAGTGGATTTTGATCCAGCTATCGAAAGATTTATCCCCTTCCATCTTTGTGACATCGCAGCAGTGACCGCGGGCTTCGGAATTCTTACGAGAAATCCACTTCTTTGTGAGCTCACCTATTGTTGGGGTTTAGCCGGGACAATGCAGGCCTTAATCACTCCTAATCTGACTTTAGATTTCCCTCATCCATTTTTTTGGAGTTTTTTCATCCAACATGGTGTGATCGTCATCGTTGCACTCTACCTTCCACTCGCAATGAAATGGAAACCTCGCGATGGGGTCGTCCTTCGTATATTTTTTTGGAATCAGATCTATTTCCTCACAGCCTTGACTATGAATTGGCTCCTTGGAACCAACTTTGGATTCCTAGCCCGAAAACCAAAAACAGCAACACTCCTTGATCATCTCGGAGATTGGCCTATTTACCTTCTCTGGCTTCAACTTTTAGCCATTATTCTTATGATCTTTCTATTTTTACCGTTCCGACGATCAATAAACATTTGGCGCTCGAACAGAATCGGAGTAAATCCCAATCATGAGTGAAGCAGCTAAGCCCGTGAAAAGGAAAAGAGTCAACGTGCGTCGCCCTGATGTCATGACTCTCGTTCAGGAGGAAGTTGAAAGACACTACCACTCACCCATTGTCGAGAAACTACGAGACCGAGGCGGCTCGCTGACAATTGGTAAAACAACGGTCCGGCTCGCTGAACAATTTGGGTTTTGCTATGGGGTAGAACGGGCCATCGATCTAGCTTACGCATCTCGGCGTGTTTTCCCAGGTCAGCGCATTTTTTTGATTGGCGAAATTATTCATAACCCCGAGGTCAACCGTCAACTCACGGACATGAACATTATCTCTCTTCCGTGGAAAGATCTCACCAAGGAATACGATGCTTTGACCGAAGAAGATGTTGTCATCGTTCCTGCTTTTGGCGCCCCAACCTCATTCACAAAAAAAATCGAGCAGCAGGGTTGCCACATTATCGATACGACTTGCGGCGATGTCATGAAGGTCTGGCGGCGAGTCCGGACTTACGCAAAAACTGGCGTAACCTCATTTATCCATGGCAAACGTGGCCACGAAGAAACCCGCGCTACAGCTTCCCGTGCGACCGGCGATGACGGCAAAGGACACTACCTTATTGTTCTGACCCTCGAGGAAACCGAATACGTTTGTAACTTCATCCGAAATGGAGGTGATTCATCTGAGTTTCTTGCGAAATTTGATAAAGCAGTTTCTGAAGATTTTGACCCAACCGTCCACCTCAAAGAGATTGGGGTAGCTAATCAAACCACGATGCTAAAAAGCGAGACCGAAGAGATTCAACGCCGAATCCGCCAAGCCATTACCGATCGCGATGGAAACGCTGAAAGCTTTCAGATGTTCGATACTATTTGTGGAGCCACGCAGGAGCGGCAGGATGCCCTTTTCGATATGCTCAACAAACCTATGGATCTCCTTCTCGTTGTAGGTGGATACAACAGTTCCAACACCACGCACCTTGTTGAAATCGGCAACGAAAACCTTCCAACGTATTTCATCAGAGAGGCCTCTTGCCTGGAATCACTCGAGGCCGTAGTTCACTTCGATATCGAAAAAGGGCTAGAAACATCCGCTCCGAACGTCCTCTTAGGCTTCGACAATGAAGAAGCCACGATTGGCATCACCGCCGGAGCCTCCTGCCCAGCCAATCTTATCGAGGAAACAATTGTCCGCGTCCTAGCCCTTCGTGGCATCTCCAGAGAGACCATCGAGAAAACATAGCTTTAGCCTAGGAGAAGAGATCCAGCAGCTCTTCCTCTTCCAAGCCTGGAACAAGGACTCCCCCTCCGTCGAAGACGGCCTCCATCATCTTTTTCTTCTCATCCTGAAGCGCGAGGATCTTTTCCTCGACCGTGCCCCGCGTAATAAATTTGTAGCTGGTGACAACGTTCTTCTGCCCGATCCGGTGGGCCCGGTCGGTGGCTTGCGCTTCGACTGCCGGGTTCCACCACGGGTCGAGGTGGATCACAGTATCCGCAGCAGTGAGGTTCAGGCCGACTCCTCCAGCTTTCAGTGAGATCAAAAAGACGGGAGCGTCCCCCTCCTGAAACCGTTCGACCACCTCCCCACGTTTTTTAGTGGAACCATCTAGATAACAATAGTCCCAATGGTTCTCCACGAGAATGGGCACGATCCCTTGAAGAAGTTGCACGAATTGACTAAAGACCAAAACCCGATGGCCTCCCGCAATAGCCTCGGCGAGAAGGTTCTGAAGGTCATCAAGCTTCACCCCGGCATCCTTATCCTCAACCTGAAGACCCGGAAGAAGACGTAAATCACAACAAGCCTGACGAAGTCGAAGCAAGGCGGTCAGCGCAACCATCCTCTTGCGGCCATCATCAGCAGCCTCAACCTGCGAACGACTTTCCTGCAAGAGTTGACTATAGATCGTTTGTTGTTTCGGCGCGAGGTCGCAGTATCGAACCTGCTCAATCCGATCTGGCAGATCCTTCGCGACTTCCTTCTTTAAACGACGAAGCACTACTGGTTTGAGTTTTCGCGCTAGACGTCGAGCCAAAGCGGG
>DIHU01000124.1:19207-29102 GCA_002420315.1 Akkermansiaceae bacterium UBA5688 | reverse complement strand
AGATCAAAGCCTGCATACTTCCTCCGCTCTCACGATAAACCCGGTGTGCTTCCTGCAAAACTGGCGCATCGTTGAGAGTCTCGTTTCGCCCCATCCAATAACGAAAGGCATGGCGAATAAAGACCTGTTCGACTCGCTCGCTCTCTGAGAGTTTTTTGATGAGATCGAGTGCATTCTTCACCGGGCCATCCAATTTTGGATCACCCGAATCCAAAATTACACCGCTTGTATCAACCGGTTCCCCCAATTCTGTCGTCCGGTGCAAGCCCGCATGATTAAACATCTCAAATGGGAGACCAAGAGGGTCCATCTTCCTATGGCAAGTCCAGCAATATGTCTCCCGCGTCACGCGCATCCGAGATCGTAGCGTTGTATTTGGCTGATCCGGCAACATCGCATCCACCGTGATTGGAACATCAGGAATTCCCCCTCCCAAAAGTCGTTCCCGTATCCAGCGGCCGCGTAATATCGCGTGATTATCCATCGCATCGGAATGCGACACCAACCACGAAGGATGAGTCAAAATTCCCATCCGCTCGCCCTCGGGGGCAGTCGCTAAAGTTCGTTCCGGCTTCATTGAACCATTTCCAAAAGAACGATGACTTACTCGCGCGAAAATCTTTGGCCCGGATATTTTAGCCTCCTTCAGCACAGGGTTCCCTCTCGTTCCAGTCCCCCTTTTGACAGTAGTTTGAGCCCTCTTCTTCGCTCCTTCCAATTTCTTTTTCTCACGGTCCAAACTCTTTTTAGTTGGCCCATCTTGGGCGGCCTTAATCTTAGCGTCCAATACCTCTAGCTCTTCCTTAAGGCCAACCAACTCAGCAGCCGCTTTTTCCTTAGCCAGCTTATCGGCCTTCTTTTGCTCTGCAATAGCGGCATCCCTCTCCTTCCTCGTTTTCAGGCGCCCAAAATACTTACTGTCATTTTGAGTTGCCACCACTTTCTGGGTCGTCAAAAGCTCTCTCAAAACCTCCTTATCCTCCTCGAGAATGAGCTCGATGAGTCGATCTGTACTCGCAGTGGCATCAAACATCGCCCGGTAGTGACTACTCCCGCTACCCGAAACTCCGGTTGCGGCCAAGGCCTTATCGTCCTTGCAAATATATCCGCCCAGATCGTGATCAAAGTAATCACGGAAGAAGCGCAAAACCCGGGGCTTGCGAAAGCTATCATCCATCAACATCCGAGTGACCTCACGCCTTACATCTGCTCTGGTTCGCATCCGGCCCTCGACGATCGACCGGCGAAGTTGCTCATCCGGTTTAATATAGGAGAGCGCATGATTGACAGCCAAACCCAACTCCCAGTCCTGTAACATCACTCGGCCATCTTTTGAGGGTTTTCCATTCACCCCTAGCTCCGGACGAAACAAGGCATCGCGATCAAGGAAGATTGCCGAAAGCCCAATAAAAACACCGTCTTCCTTTCCGGCTTTCTCGATCGCTTCACTTGTGATTAGCAAATATTGCTCTAACTCTTTCTCGACCGGAGGACGAAAAGTCACTGCTTCAAAAACATAAGTGACCGCTTCGATTAATAGATCCTCCGTTAGCTTTGAGGCCTCCGATAATTCATAAACCGGCGTCAACGGACGCTTCACTTTTGTACTGTAGACCAAGGCCGTTGGCAGTCCGCGAAGATCCCCCTTCGGCCTTACTTTCTCATAAGTTGCGGGATCATCAGTGATCTGCTCTGGATTTGCGATACTCAGTGGGCCATAAGCCATATAGCGGAGAATATCTTCAGCTTTCCCCAGAATTTGCGTCGCCTCGGCACTATTGACGGTGTGAAAATTTGGATAGTTCTCAAAGCCATGCTTCCTTGCCGAGGATAGCACTACTGGAACACTCTTTACAGATGTCGCATAGGCGACGGTTCCACCCTGCCATTTGATAATACGATCGGCACCAAAATAAAGCTTCAACTCACCTCCATGGTTTGTCGGAACCGTATCACCGCGCGTTCGCATACCGGGCCTTTTAGGGTCATACTCTGGCTCGGTATTGATCAACTCATTGAGCCGCGTGATATGCTCCTGCGGAGTGACCCGCCAAATCCGTTTTGGAGAGGCCGGTGGCGCCAATTCGATCCCGTCCGGGAGCTTACCAAACAAGAGATCGTGATCCAAAAAATTACCCTTGTGAGGATCAAGATGAGCTCGGAATCCGCCCTTATCCTTCATGACCCGCTGAAGCTCACCGACAGTCCAATCTAGAAATTTCAGCCGCTCGATCACCTCCGGCTGTTCCTTTTTTTTCGGCGGCATTTCTCTCAGCGAAACTTGGGCCCAAATCGATTTCCATAAAGCCGCGTTGGTTTCGTCAACCGTACCCAAATCCTCAAGCGACAAATCACCCTTCTGCGTAGCTTCGTCGTGGCACTCCAGACAATAGTAGTCGAGAAACTCTGAGGCAAAGTCCTTAAAACCAAGGTCCGCCGGCTCGCCGGGAATGTAGGGTTCCGCCCAGCCAATTCCCACGCCGAGCGCGAATACCACCCCGCGCAAAATTATACTCATTTTTTACGCCAAGATTTCTTTCAATGGACCACTGCCTGAGTCGAATTTCTTCGCCATTTTCTCACTCATGTTAAAGCGATCACATGATACTCCAACTGTACGAAGAATTGTGGAGTAAAGTGTATTGATCGGACGCTTGCCCTCGACATGTGTAAAGCAGCCCGACTTAAAGATCCCGTCACAATTCCCGAGGAGCATAACCGGCCAGTTGGCACCATTCGTGTGCTGCTTGTCGGCATTGTTACTGGT
Source organism: Akkermansiaceae bacterium UBA5688 (assembly GCA_002420315.1). GTDB lineage: Bacteria > Verrucomicrobiota > Verrucomicrobiia > Verrucomicrobiales > Akkermansiaceae > SW10. Next base: position 26,335 of record DIHU01000124.1, on the reverse strand, counting down.
GTAAACGATCAAAGTGTTATCCATCATCGTGCCACTTCCCTCGGGCACGCTCTCCAGCTCCTCCATGATCTTAACCAACATCTGTGAGTTATACTGGCGAATCTTGATCCAGATCGGATTATCCTTCTGCGTCATATGCCCCAGATTGTGACCCTGCTTCTCAACCCCCAATCCTTTCCAAGATCCGAAAATCTCACCTCGCCCAGATCCAATTGTAAGAACGTTGGTGATGCCAGATTTCAGGGAAGAAATCCCCAAGTCTAGAAGGACATCGTGCCAATCGGTTTCAAACTCCGGTGAGGAATAGCGGGCATCCACCTTAGGCGCAAAATTTCGCAGGTGCTCAGACACCTTTCCGAGCCGCTCGCACAACCCGTTCATATCTTCAAATCCTCCCACAAACTCACCGTAGCGTTGCTTGTCCGACCGCGGCAAAGCGCCCCCCTTTGCAGCCGCCAACTGGCCAATTCTCTCCAACATTCCGGACCGCGCCTCATGCTGCTTGCGGATTTCGCCCTTCGAAATTCCTCCGTAAAGAGTCTGGTAAAGATGGTTCGGATTCGAGTGCATGAAGATAGGCTGCCCAGCTCCGCTCGCCGAAAGGTTTGCAACAGTTGGCTTGGTCTTCATGTTCTCCAACGAATCCATCCCGATACACAAATGCGGCAACAAGGTGTCAGGCAGAGCCTTGCTCAGCTCATAATCAATCGTTGAAGCGCTAGGCGGCACTCCATCGCTACCACGATATCCACCGAGAGCACCAAAGAAGGCACTGTGCGATGGGCTGGTATGCATTCCGTGCAGACCACTAATAATATGCAATCGGTCTTTAAATGGCTCTAACGCCGAAATTGGCTCGGGCAACTTCGCCTTAGCGAGGGAGCTGCTATGCCTCATCCCGCCAGGAATACAGGTCTCGGGCTCAAAGCCTTGATTCTGCATAAAGAAGATCACCCTTTTCGGGCCACCTGACGCGGGCGGAATCAATTTACTACCGTTCCCGAATGAAGGCAGCACAGTGGAGCCAAGCGAGGCCCCGAAGCCGGCGGCTAAGCTTTGAAGGGTTTTTCTGCGAGTCATCATAACGATAACGGGTCAAATCGAATGGAATTCCATTTCTCGGTGAGAATTACGACCAGTTTTGAAACGAGTTATCAACCCAAAAAATGATCCCCGCATAAGTAACCCCTTTTGAAATCTCCAAGTTCTAACCGAAAGGCATCTACCTTTTAGAATCGCAAATCAAGTTTCTCGCTTCTATCCGCAGAAGTAAATCTATTCACCTTGAACCATAACCACGATTCGGCGCGAGTGAGGTTGATTGCGATGTTCGAAAAGAAAAAGCCCCTGCCAGGTGCCAAGTGTCATTTTACCATCAACTACCGGAATTACTTCGCTGGTGCGGGTGAGTGCCATCCGAATGTGTGACGGCATGTCATCTGGGCCTTCATAAGTATGGACGAAATACGGAGTATCCTCAGGAACAAGATGGTCAAAAAAAGCATGCAGGTCGGTTCGCGCGCTCGGGTCAGCATTCTCCATAATAACGAGGCTTGCGCTGGTGTGCTGCACAAAAACCGTCGCCGTCCCAGTGGTAATGCCAGATTCGGCAATAATTTTCTCTATCTGGCAAGTGATCTCATACGTTCCTTTTCCAGAGGAACGGACAGAGAGGCTGGCAGCATGGGTCGGCATACGAAGGATCATGACATGCCGTTAGCGGTGAGATCAAGCCACTCGATTGTTCAAATCAGGGCCGGGGAATCGAAGTAGGGACTTTGGGAGGTGTTACAGAATTCCTCACCGGTTGCTTTGGTTCAAAGATGATTGGTTGCCTTGTGGGATCTGTCTTGGCTTCGGGACCAATAGGCCACATCAAAACGACTATCAACAAGGCGGCGTATGCCATCCCGGCTCCAATGAACCATTTGCGATTGTCCAATCCGCTAACCAGGCGGGAACTCAAAGACCCCCCCTCGTCCCGCCGACTCCGGAATTCTGCAAGAAAATCCTCGAAGTATCCATCCCGGGGTTCCTCGAACCGCTTAAGGCGGATGAGTTTTTGGACCTGTGTTTTTGGCTCGCTCATGAGTGAGATGGAAATTATTTGATGAATTCTTCTAAGTGCCCCTGCAACTGCCGGTGCGCGTAGAAAAGCCTCGACCGAACGGTTCCTTCCGAAACTTTAAGAATCTTGCTGATTTCGGCATGAGGAATTCCTTGAATATCAAACATCGTAACAACCGCTCGGTGCCTATTAGAGAGCGATTGCAGCGCTTCGTTCAATTTTTTTTGAAGTTCGTTCAAATCGCTTTGATGACGGGGATTCGCAGCATGAGCTAAATCCACCATAGCCTCGTCATTCTGGATCCCCGAGTCGAGATTATCGAGACTCCACGCGGCCCTGCGGTTGCGCTTTTTGAGGAAATTTAACGTCATATTCGTCCCGATCGCATAGATCCATGTGTAAAAGGATGATCGTCCTCGAAAACGGCGGAGAGATCGATAGGCTTTCGCGAAAACATCCTGCGTGAGATCGTTTGCGTCCTCTTTGTTTGAGGTCATGTGGTAAATCATCCCATATAGACGAGGACTATAACGAATGACTAGCTGATCAAAGGCTGAAGTATCCCCACTCTGGGCACGGGCTACGAGCACTTCATCTGTATCGGCGGGAGATTCATTCACAGACTCGGAAGATATCTAATTTATGGGGTTTCCGGTGAGGAACCATCTGGCACAAGCTTACGGACAGACCAGAGCAACACATGTTCAATTTATCTTTGAAGATGATCGCTCGAGGATCACGCCAACCCAGTCGGTCTCCGGCAAAATGAATTTTTCAATCTCGACACGAACCTTGCTGACCTTGAATTCGCCCAGCACTAATGCGGCAATATCCTGCGCTAGCGTCTCAATGAGCTGGCGCTCTTTCTCGGCTGCTGCTTCACGAACGCGATCCGCAACCGCCTTATAATCAACAGTACCCTCAATCCCGTCGACCTCCGGAAAGCGATTCACTTCAAGCGTGAGATGAACCCTTACCTTTTGGACTTCAGCTCGCTCCTCAGCCGGCACACCAATCTGCGTGCACAATTCCAGACCTCGAATCACGATCTGGTCTTTCATAAGCCCGCAGTAGGTTGGATTATTGAATTCTCCAACCACTGACGGAAATCCCCAAGATGGTCAAAGAAATGATGAGGGTCGCTTTGCGCAAGCCGCTCAACTGGATCATATCCTGTAGCCACGGCGACCGACGCAATCCCGCCGTGCTTTGCCGTGTCCACGTCGTGTACCATATCACCTACAAAAGCAGTATCAGCGACCGACAAATCGTGTGCTTTTAAAATGTCGCCAATCCGCTCGCGCTTATCAATGACGCCAGCGTAAATCGCCTCAAAATAGCCATCTAAGCCGAAGTCATGCGCCTGATCCGTGAAAAGCCCAACGTCCATGCTAGAGAGAACGAAACAGCGAATCTCCTGATCGCGGCACCAGTCGAGCATTTCACGGGCATGCGGTAAAACCGTTACACCTTTTGGCGATAAGTTGAACGAAGTGCGAAATGTATCCTCCAGAGTTTCAATGGGAACACCGGGAAGAACCTCTTCATAAAATTCAGGATAGGGAAGTCGGAAGCGCTGGCGAAATTCCTCGCGACTAAGCGCGGGTAGATTGTGCTCACCAAGCACCATATTTGTCGCATAAAGCGTGGGAGGGAGATCATCGACTAAAGTTCCCGACCAATCGAAAAGAAGCGAACGATATTTCATAAGATCTAAATCTTAACCTATAGTAAGCCGGAGAGAAGTGACATTTTCAGCCCCCAGCTCGCTTTGAAGTTTGCGCAGTAGGCCTGGCTTGAGTTGCTCTAGGTGATAACGCATTGCAGGCTGCAACACTTTTAGGGTAAGGCAGCCTTTCCGAAGCGAGACCGGCTCGGTTTGCTTTGCGATTAAATTGCCGGCCAGCATAGACCACGCCTCTTTGACACGCTCCTCATCTAGTCCGCCTTTAACGCCAATAGATTCGAGAATCGCTTCGATGTGCGCCCCCGCCTCGCTGATATTTTTTTCGAGGTTCAGAGGTCGAGAAGCGCCAACCCATTGCCCAACGATGTCAGCCCTCATATTTCTCCGGGAAACTGATTTCTCCTTCCCGGTGCTAGGCTTCCGTCCCATGGCGCAATTCAGGAATCCTCGCCGTCGTCACCAATTGCTTCGACTGGGCAGCCTTCGAGGGCTTCCATGCAGAGAGCAACTTCCTCCTCATTCTCTGGCTGCTTATAGACATAGGAGTATCCCTCTTCGTCAGAACGCGCGTAATTATCGGGTGCGGTTTCACGGCAGAGATCACAATCAATACACTGGGAATCGACATAAAATTTTCCTGCAATACCTTCGGGATTTTTATCTTCAAGATCAGCCATGGCCTTCTAAAGGAAATGTTCTATCCATGTTCGCAAAGTGCAAACACTTTTTGCGACCATGATTCACGGGTTGCAATGATCTTCTGCGGTGACTATCTCTCTAGGCACCAATCATGCAAAACCAGCCCACCGATCCCCAAAACGAGCCTCAAAATGACTTTTGGGACCTTGGTGACGACGATCTCGACCTCGAGGAGGCCAAGGAATTCAGCCAGTCAAAACAGCAACCAACCGATTCGGCATCCGCTCCGAACACTCCGGCACCTCCGCTGGAAGAAATTTTGAACGACCCGGACGATGAACCAGCCCCTTCTCAAAAGCCCGAACCAGCCGCCCCTTCTGAGCCAACGTCCACGGCGCGGCGATACCGGGTCAAAGAAACTAAGCAGGAGGCAAGCCCGACGAACAGGAACGAAAAAATGATCATTGGAGCTCTCTTGGCCAGCTTGATTTGTTTGGCGGCTTGGGGAATCTATACCTATCTCGATGCTGCTCCAAATGGCGTTCTCGTTGAATACAAGGAAGAATTTCCAATTCAAGGCGAATCCATCACTATTGAAAGCGTCGAAACGTGGTGGCGAGAGCCCGTCCGCGAGGGCGACGATCCCGACGTCGGCGTAGTGATCGAAGCACGCCTCATCCCCTGTGCCTCCATCAAAATCAGTGAAGAAGGTTCCTCTAACTTGCAAGTGAGCTTCCGCGATGGTGAAGACCAGCTAATCGGCGACATTCTCAACCTTTCCGTAACGAATGGTAAGTTTGAGAAAAACAACTCGGATGAGATCTCAGTCTACGCCACTGACGGATTCAATAATCCCACCACAATCAATCCTTACGTCAACCAAGACATCGCTCCCTGGACCCTCGCTATTGTCGAAGGCTCCGAGGGAGCCGATCCAATTGTCAAGGCCCGTATCGAAGGGAACCGCAAAGAAAAATAAAAATCATGTCCGATAATCCAACCCCCCTCGTGCCCGTCGAAGGCTGGCACGTCATGCATCTTTACTATTCCGTTGATCATAGCCAATGGTCGCTTTTATCCGAAGCCGAGCAACGCCAGGCCAAAACCGAACTCAGCGAATTGGTCCAAGAAATTCGCTCACACAAAGACACTCAGCTTCTCATCTTCGCCGTAGCTACTCCAAAGGCCGACCTAGGTTTCATGCTCCTCACCCCCGACTTGCATGACGCCACTCATTTCGAAAAGCGGCTCACTCTTGCTCTGGGACCCGACGTCCTAACGCCTACCTATTCCTACCTCTCCCAAACCGAGCGCTCAGAATACACCACAACTTCGGAGCAGTATGGAAAAGATTCCCTAATCGGAGAGCAAGGCATGGCCGAAGGCAGCGAGGAATTCGAAGCCGCCCTCAAGGAATTCGACGAACGCATGAAGCACTACCTTCAGCACCGTCTCTATCCGGCTCTCCCCGACTGGCCTGTTATCTGTTTTTATCCGATGTCCAAGCGTCGCGCGCCCAGTGATCACTACAACTGGTATTCTCTTGATCATGCCGCACGTGCCAAACTCATGAAGGGACACGCTACCACCGGCCGTAAATACTCTGGGAAAATCCTCCAGCTCATAACTGGATCCACGGGACTCGACGAGCATGAATGGGGTGTCACACTCCTAGCCAAGGACACTATTGAAATTAAGAACATCGTTTACGAGATGCGCTTCGATGAAGTCTCCGCCCGCTTCGCTGACTTTGGTGATTTTTACATCGGGATGCAGCTTCCGCTCAACGAACTCTTCAAACGCATTTGTCTTTAGCGTGATGAAACCTGTCTGGCTTTCCATCTTCGCCGCTCTTCTGTTCGTGTCATGCTCTAGCTACCAGCGAGACTTTAAGGAATCTAAAAACGAGTTTCGCTCAGCCATCAAGCTCAAGCCCGCTCCAACCGGCCCTTGGAAGGGAACGTGGAAAAGCGAAGTCAACGGGCATCAGGGTCCACTTTGGTGTATGATCAAAAAAGACGAGTCCTCACCCGGCACTTACAACTTCCGCTACCGTGCTGGTTGGGGCTTACTGCAATTCGGCGATTATACCCACCCCATCAGGACTACACAGGAAGATGGAGCACTTTCCTTGAACCACTCAATGACTTTGCCCAATAATTTCGGCACCTATCGCATCAAAGGACAAGTCAGCCCGACGCGATTTGAGTGCCGCTTCCAAGGCAATGGTGACAAAGGAACAATGACCCTGCAGCGCCCCCTCTAGCCGTAGCACGGCTCGACTGTAACTAGGCCGGGTGCAGCATCCCTTGCTTCCCGCGAAGGAAAAAGATACAGCGCATACCCCCCATGGCCACCTCCGCAATATTTCCGAGCCACACTACCCATAATTTTAGGCAAATCCTTCATCCCCTCCCCCAACTGGGCTGAGTAGGACATCAAAACCGCCTCAGCCAGCTTAGCAATTGACTCGGTCATCACTGCCTCTTTAGCCATTGCTCCCGCGCGCTCAATCAAATCGTAATCCCGTTCAAAACCCACTGAACCTGGTGTATCGTGTTGCTTTCCGGTCCAGAGAAGACCCATGCATCCACTCAGAAACGCCCCATCCCGTTTCAAATCCAGCCGCGGTTTTTCTCCACTCTTCCAGACACAAACCCCAGTCTCTCGAATCACCGCAGGATCCTGCCAACCTACGCCCAAATCCAGCTCAGACTGCACCGAATCTTTTCCA
>DIHU01000124.1:0-18824 GCA_002420315.1 Akkermansiaceae bacterium UBA5688 | reverse complement strand
GTAAACTCACCTTTGGCGAAATCGCGCAATTCACAATAAAACCGCCCTTTCGAGCATACTTCGGCACATCAAGCCAGCCTCCGCCAAAGTCAACACGCAGAGGTGCTTCCGTCACCCCACTAATCCGATTTACAATAGCCGTCGTCGAAATCGGCTCAAACTTCGGAGGGGTCTTCGGCAGGCAGACATATCGACACCCCAATTCCTGACACAGGATTTCTTTTAGCTCCCCAAATTGATCATCCTCCGTAACCGCCAAAATATCCGGCTTAAGCTCGCGGAAAATCGGCTCAAAATCCAACCCCTTTCGTTCCCCATTACCAGCGACTACGTGATCTACCATTACCAGTGAACGCAAAAGCTCAGCCTTATGATCATCCGGTAACGAAGGCCTCCGACCCTTGTGCTTCCATAGAATATCCTCATTTGCGAACGAAACCGTCAAATGATCCCCCAAAGCCCTAGCCTCCTCAAAAAACTGCAAATGCCCCGCATGTAAAATATCATAACAACCTGAAACAAATACCTTAACCATCGTCTTTAGAAGTCAATCACGCCTCCCTCGCTGGACAAGTCTTTCCCGATTGCCTACGGTCCATGAATGAAGTTTTTGATCTTCCTGCTGTTTCCCTTAACCATCCTCGCTGAAAAAAAGCGGCCCAATATCGTCTTTTTCTTCACTGACGACCATGCTCCTCACGCCATAGGCGCTTACAATGGCTGGCTTAAATCAGTAAATCCAACCCCCGAAATCGACAAGCTCGCCGACGACGGCATGCTTTTTGAGAATTCCTTCTGCACTAACTCCATTTGCGGTCCCTCTCGCGCCGTCATTATGAGCGGAAAGCACAGCCATAAAAATGGCTTCATGAACAACGGGAATTCCTTCGACTGGAACCAACAGATTTTCCCAAAAATTCTCCGTGCCGCTGGTTACCATACCGCCCTTTACGGTAAATCTCACCTCAAGGGAAAACCCCAGGGCTTTGACTCCTGGGCCGTCCTACCAGGTCAGGGCGATTACTACAATCCCGCTATGCTTACCCCAAAAGGCCGTAAAATCATGAATGGCTACTGCACCGACATCGTCACTGACATGGCCATCGACTTCATCAAGGAATCCAAGGAACTGGGTAAGCCTTTCATGCTCATGTGTCAGCACAAGGCCCCACACCGCACCTGGATGCCAGCCCTGCGCCACCTTCATCTCTACGATGACATCGATATTCCAGAGCCCAAAACCCTCTTCGACCAATACGAAGGACGCATCCCAGCCCAGCATCAGGAGATGGAAATCGATCGTCACATGTATCTCGACCATGACCTCTTTACCGATCTCACCCCAGACTTAGATTTCCCCAAACAGCGCCGTCCAAGCGAGGACCGCTCCGCCTACATAAACATGAAACGCATGACCCCGGATCAGCTAAAAACTTGGCGCGCCGCTTACGACCCCAAGGATAAAGCGTTCCGCGAAGCCAAACTCACCGGTCGTGATCTCGTCCGTTGGAAGTTCCAGCGCTATGCTAAAAACTACCTCCGCGCTATCAAGGGCGTTGACGAGAACTTGGCGCGCCTCCGTAAAGCGCTTGAAGATCAGGACCTCGCCGACAACACGGTCTTCGTCTACTCTTCTGATCAAGGATTCTATATTGGCGACCACGGCTGGTACGATAAACGTTGGATGTACGAAGAATCTTTGAAAATGCCTCTTATCATCTCTTGGCCTGGCGTTATTAAACCCGGCTCACGCAATACTGACCTCGTTCAAAACCTAGACTACGCGCAAACCTTCCTCGAGATGGCCGGGGCAGAAACGCCCAGCGACATGCAAGGCGCTTCTCTCGTGCCACTACTCAAAGGCAATAAGCCCGATGACTGGCGCAAATCCATCTACTACCACTACTACGAGTATCCCTCCTACCATCAAGTCCCCCGCCACAACGGTATCCGCACCGAACGCTACAAACTCATCAACTTCTATGAATTCGGAGAATGGGAATTCTACGACCTCAAAACCGACCCTGATGAACTCAAAAACCTTTATGGTAACCCCGAGAAAAAAGAGCTAATCAACGATGTCCGAAAACAACTTCTCAAACTACAAAAAGGCTATGGGGATGACACCGTACTCAAAGAAAAGCCACATGAGTGGAAGCGTAAAATGCGAACCACCACCAGTGTGAAAACCAAAGCAAACTTCCGCCCACGCGTGAAGTAACCAATCTGGAAAAAAATCAGGTCATTGGTCGCGAAATTAAATCAGCAGTGACTCGTTACCAATATTGAAATTGCAGACCTCCCTTACTGTCAAACTGCGGCAAGTAAGGGAAGGGTTCCACTCGTTATCGTTAACGAAAATCGACCTCCTTAGGATCCTTTTATTTTTGCAATCACCCCTTAAGCTAAATGGTTTTTTGGCTTACTTATTTATCAATCCAGAAGCCGCCATCACCTTAATCCATAGCGGATAGTGGCTTGGCACTTGCCATCTTTTCCAAAAAAGCCAGTCTCTCGCCCGATAAATCCCGTCATACAAATGAGCGAATTCCAGGTAGTCCCAGCTAACAAACATGATGAATTAGTCGCCGCAGCCTATCAGGCTCGGGGTTACACGGCAGAAGAATCTTCAGTTGCCGCATCCGTTTGCCAAGAAGCCGCTCGCCACGGGATCCGCACACACAATGCCCTCAAAGCTCTCCACCTCGACCACCTTTTTGGCTCCGCCACTGGAGGCTGCGTTCCTGGTGCAGAAATCGAAGTCGTCAATGACCGCTTTAAGGCCTCTGAAGTCTGGAATGCCCACAAGAAACTAGGCCAAGCTGTTGCCGTAGCAGCCATTGATCGCTGCATCGAGATGGCCGATGAATTTGGAGTTGGTCAAGTCGCGATCGACAACGCCTTCCATTACCTTTGGGGCGGCGGATATGTCATGAAAGCTGCCGAAAAAGGTTACATCGCTTACACCAACTGCACCTCTACTCTAGCCGAAGTCGTTCCTTTCTTTGGCAAGCATCCTACTCTTGGCACTAATCCTCACTCGTGGGGGTTCCCAACACAGGATGCGAATGGATTCCCCATCGTCATCGATTGGGCCACCTCGACCGTTGCCATGGGCCGCGTCCAGCAACTCAAACGGGAAGGCAAGCCCCTCCCTCCCGGAGCCGCCGTTGACAAAGATGGCAACGAAACTACCGACCCCAACGAAGTTGTATCCCTCCTGCCATTCGGAGCACACAAAGGTTACGGCATGGCTCTCATTAACGAACTCGTCGGCGGGTTCATTGGCGGTTACCTCCCCACTGAACGGGGGCGAAAAGGCACCAAAACCACTTCCTGTTTCTACTTTCAGGTCATTCACCCAGATGCTTGGTCCAGCGGAGCATTCGTTCACGGCGATCAATCGGCCAACATGAAAGCAGTCCTCGATGACATCCTAGGTCATGGAAACGAAAAGTGCCTCCTTCCCGGACAAATCGAAGCCGGCTTCCGTGAGCGTACTGACGCGGCTGGCGGACTTCTTTTCACCAATGCCGAACTTACTGAATTTAAGGAATTGGCCGATGAAGTCGGACATCAAGGTTGGGAACTCGAAAACTTCCCCGAAGAATCTGCGTAAAAAACCCACGCCATGCCAAACTACGACTACCAGTGCAAAAAATGCGATCAAGTCTTCGAAGTCTTTCAGAGCATGAATGACGAAAAGCTCACTGACTGCCCTTTGGCAGAGTGTGGTGGGCAGGTCAAACGTCTTATTGGAACTGGCGCAGGCTTCATCTTTAAAGGCTCCGGATTTTACGAAACGGACTACCGGTCAGACTCTTATAAAGCCGGCGAGAAGAAAGCCTCCGAATCCAGCTCATCAAAACCTGACAAAAAGGAGTCAAAGCCTACCAAATCCTCCGACTAAAGTCGATGCTGCGTAAATCCCGTCTCGAGGACGACACGCAAAACAAGTTGGTCATTCTGTCGCTTCTGAAATTCGTCAATTTCATGGTTGGCTCTGCCTCTCCCAACCTCTTCACTGTTCCGTCATGAAGCGCTATTTCATCCTTTTCACTCTTTCTCTCGTCGGGGCGCTTGGCTACGGAATTTACCTTGGCTTCCAATCGCAGGACCTCTCAGACATTAAGGGCCGCTTGGAAGATGATCGCACGAATAACCCATCCAGCATTCCCAGCCTCATCCAGGACGCTGCCAAGAACCGCATCGACAGTGTCACCATTACCGAGCGCGAGCTCAACACTTGGCTCGCCAACAAACTGAAAGCCCGACAAGAAGGACTCCTTGCAGACCACGTCAAAATAAAAGGTGTCTGGGTCCGCTTTAACGAAGAAGAAGGCGGTCGCGCCGAAATTATCGTTGAGCGCGAAATTAAGGGCCACCCCCAGACCGTTTCCAAGTTCATTCGCATTGAACGAAAGAAAAAAGAAGACGGTTCCTTCACCACCTACATTTACGAAGATGGCGGTCGCATTTGGAATCTCCTTGCCGCAGGTGGCCGCTTCGGCCCCGCTCGCGTTCCACAAGGATTCCTCTTCTTTACCCATAATGCCTTTCAGAGTCTGAGAGATTTATTTTCCGATGAACTCACCGCAATGGAGGAAGAAATTACGAAACGTGGTGGCGGACGCATCATATTTGAAGAAGACCAAATGCGCATCGACTTCCCGAAGAACTAGCTTTGCAATCAGCGATTCAGCCAAATAATCGAAGCCCCACGGTTATTCCGGTCACTCGCATATCTTCCTCCCAGCTCCTCAGCCAAATGGCGCAAGAAAGCCGTTGCTCACGAACCAATGATGGAGTGACCCGACGTCGAACCATAACCGTGCACAATTTTTAAACCTGCGTGACGATAGTGAATCGCCTGACCTAGAGCTTCCACAATTTTCTCCCGCGCATGCTCCCACGTTTCGCCAGCATGCGCCACATCCACTTCTAACATCCCCTCCCGGATATCGCGCGGTGCAGGACCATTACATTTGGGGCAATAGTTTTCCAAAAAATGATCGAAAGGAAAACTACACTCTGGGCACTCCCGCATCTTCCCTAAATTCGGAGAAAGACTTTTCGTTTATAAAGAGTTCGGCACAACCAGAATATCAAAAACATTCCACCCAAAGCGACCAATAGCGCACCTAGCCCAGGCAAGATTCCATTCGCGCAGTCTGCCACCGGTCCACTCAAAACACGCTCAGCAACATGGTTAAAATCTAACACAGTTGAGAGCAAGTAAATCGCAATCGGATTCATTCCAACCCAGACAAATGGCATTGCCCACTTTTTTAACTTCACCACATCTATCATCAAATAAAAGAAGGCCATTAAGATCAAACTCCAACCACCTGCCAAAACCACAAAGCTAGAGGTCCAAAGGCACTTGATGACGGGATGATACCCGCCCCATAAATTCCCTACCAAAACAAAAATCGCCCCAGCTCCGAAAAGAGTTAGAACCTTCTTTCCTCGCGTTAACCCCTCATTTTTCAAAAGCAGCCCCGCAAAAACTCCCAACAGACAAGTCGCGATTGCCGGCAATGTGGAAAGAATGCCCTCCGGATCATGAGTTCCACTCCATTTACGAAACGGCAAATATTTTGAATCAAACCAATTCGTTATATTCCGCCCCTCTTCAAAACTCACCGCTTCTTGGCCAGGCACTGCTACAAAGGACAAAAGCGCCCAATATCCACCAAGCAAAACCAGAAATGCCGCGACCAACCCGCGCGCTGGTAAATAGATAAAAAGTAACCCTGTCACCAAATAGCAAATCCCTATCCGCTGTAGGACACCTAGCAACCTCACCCCTTCTAATCCACCTGAGATTCCTCCATAATAAATAATCCCGATCAACCAAAGCAAAAGCCCCCGACAAATGACCCGCCGAACCGCAGCACGCCGACTGCCCGATGCTTGCAATTTTCCTAATGAAAACGCTACCGAAGCTCCAACAATGAAAACGAAGGAGGGGAAAATTAGATCATAAAAACGAAACCCCTCCCAGCTCACGTGTTTTAGCTGAATCATTACCGTATTTAGAACTTCTGATTGCACCCCGTCTAACTTTGCCAGCGCATGAGCAAGCGCCTCGCCACCCACAATCCAAAACATTATAAATCCCCGGAAAGCATCCAATGACATTAATCGCCCATTGGAAACCGGGATCAGACTAGGAGAAGTTTCATCAGACATCCCTCTAAATAGTAAATCCAAACTAATTTGACAATCTCCCAAATCCCGATCCACCCTTCCCAACACGCCTGAGCTGCTCTGCATCAGATTTAACCTGTCCCAAGCATTCAAGATGTAGCGCTCAATGCTCTAGCATTCGACGTTTTCTTGCTCAAAGTATCTTCTCTACTCTAAAGACTTCCAACTTCCTTCAAAATGTGGTCCTAAAGCCCCCGTCATGACTTCGGCAGAGATTCGCAATAGCTTCCTCGACTTCTTTAAGGAGAAACAGCACACCACTGTCCCCTCCGCCTCTATTCTGCCACAGTCGCCAGGACTCCTTTTTACAAATGCGGGAATGAATCAGTTTGTTCCATACTTCCTTGGCACTGAGAAAGCTCCATACGATCCTCCACGCGCCGCCGATACCCAGAAATGCATCCGCGCCGGCGGGAAACACAACGACCTTGAGGATGTCGGCTACGACACCTATCACCATACCTTTTTTGAAATGCTGGGGAACTGGTCCTTCGGCAACTACTTCAAGGAAGACGCCATCGCCTGGGCTTGGGAACTTGTCGTCGAACGCTGGGGACTTCCGGCCAACCGACTTTACGCGACCGTCTACGCTCCCAGCGAAGGTGATCCCTCGGAATTCGATCATGAAGCCTACCAGATCTGGAGAGGTTTCTTCGAAAAAGCCGGACTCGATCCAAAGATCCATATCGTCAATGGCAACGTCGAAGACAACTTTTGGAAAATGGGAGATACCGGACCGTGTGGCCCCTGTTCGGAACTCCATGTCGACATGACACCAAATGGCGACACCGGCGGAAAGCTTGTGAATATGGATTCTGATCTCTGCATCGAAATCTGGAACCTCGTCTTCATTCAATACAACGCTGAAGAAGATGGCACTTACCGCGACCTCCCCTCAAAACACGTCGACACTGGGATGGGCTTCGAACGTGTCTGTTCACTCATTCAAAATACCAAGAACTTCACTGACTTTTCCGAAAAACCCACAAACTACGCCACCGATGTCTTTCAGCCAATCTTTCGTATACTCGAAAAACTCAGTGGCAAAAAATACGTCGATGTCTACCCCGGTGAGAAATCCGATGCCCTCGAAGAAGCCATCGCCTTTAGAGTGATCGCTGATCACATCCGCACCCTCAGCTTCTCTATCGCCGACAGTATAATACCTGGCAACACCGGGCGGAACTACGTCCTTCGCCGCATTTTACGCCGCGCTGTCAAATACGGCCGCACCCTCGGCTTCAATGGCAACGAACCTTTCCTCCCTAGACTCGTCGATACACTCGTTGAGGAATTCAGCCACGTCTTCCCCGAAATCAAAACCCGCGCTGAAGTCATTAAAGAAACCCTCACACTTGAAGAAGAGTCTTTCAATAAAACCCTCGACCGGGGAATGGAAAAGTTCGAGAAGGCCGCTAGTGAAAACGTCTTCCCTCCGGAGGATGCCTTCCAACTCTACGACACCTATGGTTTCCCAATCGATCTTACCGCTCTTCTTTGTCGTGAGCGGGGCATCTCTCTCGATGAAAAAGCGGTCGAAGTCCACATGGAAGAAGCCCGCGAACTCTCCCGAGCTTCGCAAAAGAAAACAATAGTCCGTGCGGCTGAGATTTCTACCGATGTTACCACCCAATTCCTTGGATTCGAAGAAGACTCCTGCAAGGCAATCGTTCTCGAAGTTCACGGCGATCTCGTCATCACCGACAAAACTGTCTTCTTTAACGAAATGGGCGGACAAGAAGGTGACACCGGAACACTTAATAATTTCCCAATTACCAGCACCCAAAAGATCGGCTCCGCGATCGCTCACCAAATCGAAGGCAATATTCCTGCAGTTGGTGACACCGTAGATCTCACAATCCATCGCGAGCGCCGCGCTCCTATCGAGGCTCACCACACCGCCACCCACCTCCTCCACTGGGCTATACACAAAGTCATCTCACCCGACGCTTCCCAACAAGGATCCAGCGTTTCGCCAGATCGCTTGACCTTTGATTTTAACTCAAAAGCGGTCACTCCAGAACAAATTGAAGCCATTGAGGAAAAGGTCAATTTTGCAATCAAAGCTGACGATACGGTCTCGTGGGTTGAAGTCCCACACCCAGAGGTGAAAGGCCGCGAAGACATCATGCAGTTTTTCGGTGATAAATATGGTGAGCTTGTACGCGTTGTCCAAATTGGGGGGGGCGACAAAACTCTCGACGGTTACTCGATGGAACTCTGCGGCGGAACCCATGTCAGTAAAACTTCTGACATCGGTATCTTTAAAATAAAATCTGAAGGATCTACTGGAGCCGGGATTCGCCGCATCGAAGCAGTCTGCGGCCCCGCTGCCGAAGCCTTTCTCGGCGAAAAACAAGAGATGGAATCCGCAGAAAAATCCGAAGCCCTTGCGAAACTTGCCAAGGCAAACGATGGCCTTCGCAAACTTGATTTTCCCACTCTTTTAGTTCCCGATAATGCCCAAGCCTTCGAAGTGAAAAATCAGGCAATCGAAGCAGAAAAGGCCCTTAAAAAGGCCCAAACTGCTGGAGCAGCCCGCATAGCCGACTCGCTTATTACCGAACAAAATATTACCGAAAATATCGTCATCTCCATTGAAGGATCACCCGCTCTTCTTCAGGAGTTACTGAACGGCTTGAAGAAGATCCAATTCGCTCAGGCCGCCTTTATTGTAATCGACGACGGCAGCAAACTCCACCTTGGAGCCTTCTGCGGAGAAGAAGGAAAGAGGAATGGTCACGGTGCCGGGACTCTCATTCAAAAACTTGGGCCCATCGCAGGAGGAAGAGGAGGGGGCAAACCTGAGATGGCTCGAGGAGCCGCTTCCAATCGCGACAAAATCAGTGAGCTCGCCGCAGCTGCAAAGACAGCGCTTGGACTTTAGTCTGAGCCACAGCCCTCGCTCAACTTGCTCCACCTCGAACATAAACGTAAGTTTCTAGTACGTGAAGGTTACCTTATCGTGCGAAGCCTCTTCCCACGGGACGAAGTCGCAGCTCTCATTGCAGAGCAGAATGCCTTTTACCGTGGTGAATACGACTTAACCCCGCCCTTCATCTGGCCCCAAATCCGCTCCTGCCAAGCCAAAACCCGCAAACATCCTTGCGCGTCCTTTTTCTGCTCCGGAATGGCCAAGCTCACCCGCGATGGTCGCCTCGCTTCTCAAATAAAGGACAACTTTAATCTCAATCAACTTCGCTTCTGGCATGACCAACTCCTTTACGAAGAGCCTCAGCGGTCGAAAAAAATTAACTACCACTGGCACCGCGAAGAATCACGCTGGCTCACTTGCTGCGCCAAAAAAATGATCACCGCTTGGATACCGCTCGTCGATTTCACCCCAGAAATGGGGCCCATCACCATGATGTCACACAACAAACCTTGTCGCATGACCCTCAGTGCTGGAGACCTCGTAATCTTCCCCTCTACCACCCTCCACGGCAATCCACCTAACTATGGTGACCAACCCCGGCGCGCCCTCGCCGCACACTTTGCCTCTGCCGATCTACGCTATCAAAAGAATGGGAAATTCTCCCACATGAACGAACGGATCGTGCGCCGCATCGATGGTCTTCCCGACTTTCAAGATCCTAAAATCTGCCCCTTAGTCTAACTCTGCCCCAAGGCTACACATCCAAGAATCCCTGCATGATCACCCAACTCGGGAAGCACGACAAGCTCTTCAGCATCTGGTAACTTCAAGTAGCCATTAACCAAGCGTATCACTTCCTGGCGAACCATCGCCAGCAGCTGTTCCTGATGCATCACGCCGCCGCCAAGAATGATCTTCTCTACCGGAGCAATCGTCAAAACGTTCACACATGCTTGCGCTAGATAGTATGCCTCCAGCACCCACGCCGGATGATCCGCTGGTAATTCCTCGGCCTTTTTACCCCAACGTTTTTCAATCGCGGGACCACTCGCAAGACCCTCTAGGCAATCTCCGTGAAACAAACACACTCCCGCGAAATTATCATCAGGATGCTTCGTAACTCGCATATGCCCCATCTCGGGATGTCCCGAGCCATGCACTAACGAACCATCAAGCATCAGGCTTCCACCAATGCCAGTTCCCACTGTAAAGTAAGCCGAATGTTTGGATTCCTTGGCCGCACCCCAGCTTGCTTCTCCAAATAGGGCCGCATTCACATCAGTTTCAAACACAACCGGAACATCACCGAACGCCTCCCGAATTGGGCCTAGCAAATCCGTTTGGGACCAGCGAGGCTTGGGCGTTGACGTGATAAAACCGTAAGTCGCCGACCCCACCTCAAGATCCGCCGGACCAAAAGTCCCGATGGCTAAAGCATCCGCTTTTCCGTGGGCAGACTGCTCTCTTTCGAAGAAATCTACTAAGCGCTGAATAGTTTCTCCCGGAGTCGTGGTCGGAATTTTCTCATGCGCGATGATTTCACCCGGCCCGCGTGAGAGCGCGGCGACCATCTTTGTCCCGCCCGATTCCACTACTCCAACCATTTTTCCACTCATCTGAGGTAACTCCGTATCAAACCAGTCTGACTGCGTAAACCTCTGAGATGACACTTGTCAAAAACATGATTTGTCGATAGGTGACTCCCAGTGGCTGACTTTCGATTTGAAAACCTAGAGGTATGGAAAATGGCAACCGAGATCGGACATCGCGTTGCAGACCTCGCCGATGGCATTGATTCTTTAGGTAAAACCTCTTTTGCCAATCGCCTGCGCGAGAGCAGTTATTGCATCTCCGGCATCCTTGCGGAAGGCAGCAGCTGCCCAACCAAGCCTGAATTTGCAGTCTTTGTAAGCCATGCGCGCGCCGCGACCTTGGAAATTGCAAATCTCATCATTTTCTTCTCTGAGCGGGAGCTCATCTCTGAGGAAGATGAAACCAATCTTGTCAACATGCTGAAGCGGGAGTCCAAGATGCTCGACAACTTCCGCCAAAGCCTCGAGCGGGCCGGCAAACCCGATCCCATCGGAGCCTAAAATTCCCTCGACGAATCAGAGATTTTTTTGCGTGCAATCCTGAGTTTGCTCAGTAGCCAAACTGTCAAAATGGCTCCAACTCCCTGCCAAAACCAAAAGGCATTCGGAATCGCTCTTGCCACATCTCTAGGCATTCCCTCCTCAGAAAGAAAAACCCCCGATCCATAAATCGGCCATGATACCGGACAAATCCCAGCTAACCAGACAGCAAGGGCTACAAAGTCGTCGCTGCTCACTGCCAAAATAACACCCAACATCACAGGGAGAATTCCTCCAAGAATAACCACAAGCCCGGTCACCTTACGTCCTACGGACTCAAGAAGTGCAGCCATTCCTAATCCCCCGCAAATTAGAATAGAAAACATAGCCACGGGTGTCACCACTAGCAGCGACAATTCAGGATACCAGTGGGAGTTAATGAGCGCTCTTCCAAAAATGAACCAGCCCGCTGCACCCATCATCGACATAGCTATACCCCAGGGGACAGACGTTGCGGCATCTGACAGTAACGGCAACTTCTGATTGCCAAGCTTACGCGCCCGCCGCCAGCCACGGACTTGACCGTGTAAATCAGACGAAATAATAAAAGTTAGCCACCAGAGACTAGCAAGAGTCACCAAGCCATAAATTCCAATCATCACAGTAGCCTCCCAAGTCTTTGGGCTCCAGAACTGAATATCCGGATTAATCAAACGCCCAAATCGTCGATCAAGTTCACGTGAGGGGAACAAATCCCCGGAATCTATGAGGGGTAACGCATTCCCTAACAACATCATCTGAAGCCAGCCAAAAAGCCCAGTCGCAGCAAACTTCCCGAGGAGATGACAATCCGCTTTTCGCCACCTTCGCCAAAGCATCATAACCATCGCAAGACTTAAGACTCCTTGCGAAATTAAGGTGAACACATACTGCGGAAAATTTAACCCAAAGAACTTAGCCGGAGGGATAATCGTATTGAAAACCTCCGCGGCATCACCCAACGGCCGTGGGATTAAAATCGGGTAGACCTCATTAAAAACGGGATAGATTGTAACATATTTTAGGTAAACTAAACCAAATTTAGCAGCTTGCGGGATGATCAAATAAAGGAACATCACCAGCCCGGTTGAAGTTAAAAAAGCCCACCTCCGATTCTTCATCACTGATCCCGCTAAGACTCCAGTGAGATGATAAAGAATCGCCGCCATAAAAAAGACTGCGTAGAGTTGTAAGACTCCGTTAATCGGAACCTGACCCTTCCAAATCGAATATCCAGTGAAAGGTAAAGTCGCCAAAAAAAGAATCCACTCACGAATGGGGAGACCAAACAAATAGCCCAATACCTTTGCAAATGGAGTCATGGGAGCCAGTCTCTGATAATCGAGAACTCCTTCATCAGCTTCTGTGGTAATTCCTGCCGCAGCTTGTCCGGTCCCTAGACCAAAAAGAATGAGACCTTGAAGAATCAATAACGGAATTAAAGGCATACGCCCCACGTCAATGGGATTCTGGATTGATCTCGCCGTACTCTCCCGCGCAAGAAAAAAGAAAAATCCAGCCAGTAGAATTGTCATTAACAACGCCACCCCAAAACTGGCCGGACGCAGTCGACTTCGCGCGTAACGTTTTAAAATCGGATTAGCCCAAATCATCCACGCCGGTAATGGCTTTAATTTTTTTCGACCCCTCATACCTCGCGATTCCCCTCCGCAACTCGCACTAAAATTTCCTCGAAGGACGAACTCGCCTCTTCAAAAGCGCGGACTTTCAAACCTGCGTTCACAAGCTCTACAAGCAATCTTTCCTGTTCTTCCTCTCCTCCCAAAAATTGAAACTCCACCCGCGAACCATCCGCCTCCAATTCGCTCACACCGGCCCGGCCCTCCAACCATGCTTCTACTTTTTCCGAGTCACCAGAAGTCACCACGCTTAAATTCCGCTCGGCACGACCCAACGCCCTTCTAACCTCATCCGCCGTTCCGCTAGCGAGTAGCTCACCTTGGTTCATAACGCATAATGATGAACACATTTCCGCCAACTCACTGAGGATATGCGAACTCACAACCACCGTCGCACCGCCTGCAGCCAAAGCCTGCAGAGCAATCCGCATCTCGCGACGCGATAATGGATCAAGTCCACTAGCCGGCTCATCAAGAATTAGGACCTTGGGCCGGTGCAATAGCGTCTTGGCAAGAACCAGACGCTGGGTCTGCCCCCGCGAAAGCTCTTTGCACCAAGCATTTCGCTTTTCATACAAATTCACGATCTTGAGGCACTCACCAACCCTCTCGCGGCGGTCGCTTGCTCGGCCCAACCGATGAGTATCCGCATGAAAATCCAAAAACTCCCATAGCTTTAAGTCAGACGGCACTGGCGCCAAGTCAGGCATGTAAGCCATAATTCGGCGAACCTCCTCGGCCGATTCAAATATATCAAACCCCGCCACGTTCACTTCCCCATAAGTTGGTTCCATCAAAGTAGTGAGAACTTTAAAAGTACTCGTCTTCCCCGCACCATTCGGCCCAACTAATCCATACACAACCCCGGAAGGGATAGTCAGGCTAATGTCATTGACCGCCACGAAATCTCCGTAATCAACACGGAGATCTTTAATCACGATTGCTGGCTCGCTCATTTAAAAGATATCTCCCTCCAAGAGATCAAAATCTTTAGGAGGAGCCAATTGATAGCGATCCCATTGCTCGGCTACCTCTCGCAGTTGATTCTCTCGGTATTCATCCAGTGACTTTCTCTGGACCGGAGTCAGCGCACTATTAATCGCTGCGTCCCTCGCCATACGATCCAGAGGAGAGGTTGCTCCACGATAATCTTGCGGATTAACCTCTGGCCGATAGTCTTCGGAACCCCGCGCCATCACCCGAAAAAGCTCAGCTTGCTGTTCATCACTCAACGTCACGATCTCATCCAGTCGACCCAGTTTCCGATCCGCCTCCTCCTGGACCGCCTCCACTCTTTGTGCAAGACGCTCTTCTTTAAACTGTTCCAACTCTTCCCCTTCTAAAAACCCCTCCATCAAATTGTTCGTTTCCTCGAAATCGCGCCAATCATTTTCGGTAGCCTGCACAAATTCCACAAACCCACTCTGATCACTATTAATCACTTCGTTAATCTTCTCAGCATTTTCCTCACTTCGTTTCTTAAAATGCCCGCGCAATTCATTCCTCTGGGCTGCCGTTAAAGTGTAATTGCGGGTCCACTCAGAAACCCGCGCATCAACCCACTTCGCTTCGTTCACTTTCCTAATCCGATCCATCACCGGAGCGACCTGACGCATCCAGGGTTTCGCACTTCCCAAAATATCATCAAAGCTGACTTCCTTCCCATCCTTGAGATCACGAGCCAGCCGGCGAAATTTGGCAGACCCGGAGCCTTCCGCACGTTCCACATAAGCTTTCAATGCCCTTGCTTCTCTGCCGCTTTTAGCTGCCTCCTGCTCAGCAAGCTCTAATCGGTCTTGGATCGAGCCTGGATCGGGACGCTGACTCTTTGAAAAGAGATAGCCTCCCGCGCACCCGACAAGAAGACCGATTACTAACCCGAAGAATTTCTTAAACTGCACGAGAGACTTCTAATAAACTATTTGAACGATGTCCCTAGAAAATAAGCAATGAGCCAGATTAAGTTCAAAACTCAATTTGGCAGCGCAATGAGATAAAGCGTCGTGACATAAACAAGCTCATCATCGTTACTCTCGCCCAGATTTTTGATCTCCTTTTCAATCTTCCAACCTGATTTTTTGAGAAGATTTTTCAATGCTGCATCGGTGAAAAATCGTAATCTCTGAACGGTCTCTTCCCTCCTAATAACATTCCCCGAAGCATCCCTCATCGTGTAACGATGTTTCCGCACCAAACTTCCAATCTGCTCTTTGATCTTATGCTGTGTCTCCAACTCACCAGTTCCACCAATTGGCAAAACAACATCACGATCAAAATACCATTCGTTCTGCGGCAAATCTCCTGAGATCTCTGCCCAGGGAAAAAACAAAGTCAGATAAAGAGAATCTGCTTGTTCACTCAACCGTGTGAGCTGTTTTTGCGGATCTAAAAAGAGCTGGAACGTGAAAGCCGGGAGCAAGATGGCATCATACTTACCTTCATGTTCTTGCCACTTTTCTTCAAGAACCTTCGCATCAGGAAAATTCTCTCGTGAGAGCTTCGCCATTTCAGACGAGCATTCAAGTCCCAGCACATCCTTTCCCGCCGCGACTAAAGGACCGAGCAAGCGACCCGACCCCGAGCCAATATACAGACACTTCCCCTTTCTAGCCTCTAAAAATTTCTTTATCAAAGGCAATTCGCTGGGCGCTTCCTCGGCCTCCCAAAACAAATCGTGCCACGAAGCCTCAAAACCCTCGTAACCCGAATTCATGATTTCTCCTCAGACACTTCTTTCTTTTTCAAGGCCTTAGTCTCGGGATCATCCTGTTCAATTACGAGTGAATGGATCGTGATTGACCCTTCAATTTTCTCGTCCTCCGATAAGACCGGATTCAACTTTCCATCTTCGGTTTCGGTAAAAAGAATAATAGCATTGTCGCCGTGCGCCGTCTTGAAATCTTCCATCGTGAAAACATCCGTCAGTAAGGTCGACTTCATCTCGGCTCCCTTTCCCACAAAAGAACTCAAATCGGAAAAT
Source organism: Akkermansiaceae bacterium UBA5688 (assembly GCA_002420315.1). GTDB lineage: Bacteria > Verrucomicrobiota > Verrucomicrobiia > Verrucomicrobiales > Akkermansiaceae > SW10. The sequence continues at coordinate 3,005 of DIHU01000124.1, read as the reverse complement.
CTCGGCCCCCCAAGAAAACAAAACCGCCCACGCATATGATTAGCGACCGCTTTTTGGTGATGAAAATCGACATCCGACGGCGTGATCTGCCAAACGTTAGCCTTACCAAATCGGTGCTGAAATTCGCGCGCCGCCAGCGAGTTCACCTCATTATTGGGAGTGGCCGCCACCAAGTGGCCAAGCCCCGCAAAATCGATTTCCTCCTCAGCATACTCCGAAAGGATATTAGCTCGCACTGCCTGTAAGCCATCAAGCCTCGCAGCCGATACTTTCTCGAAGCGTGTGTCTAACAATAGGCAGTGGTGACCTTTCTCGACCAAGCCCTTTGCCACAACCCGAATCCAAGGCTCAGCTCCAGCAAAAAGCACACCCGTAGGATTGGCATCGGACAACCCAAGTCGGCGCGCCAAAGGAGCCGCTAACAGACCGTAAAAAGTGACCGTTCCCAGGATCACAATAAAGACTAGGGGAACCAATTCACCAGCCTCCCCCGCCAACGCGACATAAGTTTCGTTCTCGGGATTTATCTTCGCCGCCCCCGTAATTTGAAGAGCGAATACTGACGTTACGGCTGCCGCCACGATTCCCCGCGGAGCCAACAGAGCCAAAAAAAGTTGCTCTCGAAAAGTCGTATGCGCTGAACCAAGGTTCGCGAGAAAGACGGAAACCGGACGCACCACCAAAATTAAGGCGAGGAGAAACATTAGTCCCTTTTGCCAAACCATTTGAATCTCAGAAATCCCGATCCGCCCGGAAAGCATTAAGAAAAGGAGCGAAATAATGAGTACTCTCAAGTTCTCTTTAAATTCAAGAATATGCCGCACTGACACTTTTTTCTGATTGGCCAAAGCCACTCCTAAAACGGTCACCGTCAGTAAGCCCGCTTCATGTTGAATGGCATTGGAACCTGCAAAAGCCACTCCAACCAAAGCCAGAAAAAACATGCTCTCCAAAAAATCTGGGATCAAGTGCCGCGACATCAAACCCTCCGTCACCTTCGCTAATCCCCAACCCAGCCCCACCCCGACAACCAGCGTCTTCACCAGAGCAATAGCCACAATGTCCCAGCCCTGGCCGACTCCACCTTCCTGAATCGTAATGAAAACTAAGACCGCTAAAACTGCTCCGATGGGATCTACCACGATTCCCTCCCACTTGACAATCGAGGCCACCTTACGACGCGGTCTAATCAAACGGAGCAAAGGAGCCACAACAGTTGGCCCAGTCACCACTAAAATTGCTCCCAGCAGCGCGCAAATCTGCCAGTGGTATCCTAGAGTGTAGCGTGCTGCCACCGCCGTTAGACCAAAGGCTAATACTACCGCTGTGGTGCAAAGTTTTAGCACCGGAGTGCCCGCCTCCTTGAGCTCGGAGAATTTTAAAGTGAGTCCACCTTCGAAAAGAATAATCGCCACAAAAAAACCAACTAGACTTAATAGCGAGCTTTCATCCTTGAGATAATTATCGATCCGCATTCCGGTGAAGTGCGAAAGCGCAAATCCCAAAATGAGCAAAAGTAAAATTGACGGCAATTTCATCCGCCAAGCCGACCACTGTGCCACTACCCCTAGGAGTAGAAGAAAGGCAAGATAAGCAAGAAGACTCACATGCGAAGACTGACTTCAATCCCCTTCTCCGCCAAGTCTCGATCTCAATCGAAATCGAACGCCGCATTAAATGAGGTCATCCTTGATTGGCCAGCCCCAACCTACTCCCCGCTTATCGCCAGAAGGAGTAACTTTTCGAGACCCTCGCAATCACGAAGCCTAACTTAAGAAGGATAGATTCTCAAAAAAACTACCAAGGCAGCGGGAAAGCAGCATTAAAAGCGAAGACCTTCTCACGAATCTCAGCGAGTTTTGCATCATCTTCGCGAGCTTCTAAGGCTTCATGGATTAAATCAGCCACTGTCTCGACATCATTTGTTTTCATCCCACGAGTTGTCACCGCAGGTGTTCCAATTCGAATCCCGCTCGGTTTCATTGGCCCAGCTTCATCAAAGGGAATCGAGTTCTTATTCACGGTGATACCCACCTTGTCGAGAGTGTCAGAGACGATTGATCCATCAAGGCCCACCGGGCGGAGATCGACCATGAAAACATGATTTTCAGTGCCTCCAGAAACGATGCGATAACCATTCTTTCCTAAAGCCGTGGCCATTGCCTGAGCATTCTTAACAACTTGCTCCTGATACTCTTTGAAGCCAGGCTTGAGAGCCTCGCCAAAGCATACTGCCTTGGCTGCAATAACATGCATCAGCGGTCCACCTTGCACCCCCGGAAAAACGCGGCCGTCGATTTTCTTGGCATAGTCAGACTTACATAAAATAATACCGCCACGAGGTCCGCGAAGAGACTTGTGAGTGGTAGATGTCACGAAATCAGCATGCGGAATCGGGCTAGGATGAACTCCGGCCGCGACCAACCCAGCTATATGCGCCATATCGACGAACAAATAAGCTCCAACCGCTTTGGCAATTTTCCCCATCCGTTCAAAATCGATCGTTCGCGAGTATGCACTCGCTCCACAAGTGATTAACTTGGGCTGCACCTCCTGCGCTTGCGCTTCAAGAGCATCGTAGTCGATGCACTCATCTTCTGCAGCGACTCCATAGTGGGTCACATCGTAGAGCCGACCCGAAAAGTTAGCCGGATGGCCGTGCGTCAAGTGACCGCCGTGCGCAAGATCCATGGTCAAAATTTTGTCACCCGGTTGCAGCACTGCAAAGTAAACAGCCGTGTTGGCTTGGGACCCGGAATGAGGCTGCACGTTGGCATGCTCGGCTCCAAAAATCTCCTTGAGCCGATCGATCGCAAGTTCCTCGACTACATCAACATTTTCGCATCCTCCATACCAACGACGCCCGGGATAACCCTCCGCGTATTTATTAGTCAAAAGCGAACCTTGCGCTTCCATCACAGCAGGACTTGCAAAATTCTCGGAAGCGATCAGCTCAATGTGGCTACGCTGGCGTTTTTCCTCACCTACAATAGCCTCAAAAACTG
>DIHU01000148.1:8696-13228 GCA_002420315.1 Akkermansiaceae bacterium UBA5688 | reverse complement strand
TCAAGACGGTCGAGAATATCTCTCACAATCTCCCGCTCCGCAGGACGCATTTCAAGCCCTTCCGTCTCAACGTCACCTTTAGGGGTAGAAACGATCATTGGAAGTAGCTGCTGAAAGACTTTATAAGCGTTGGTCACCTCTACGCTTAAAGACTTCTCCCCTTCGCTAGACATCTCAAAAATCATCTTAAGCCTCCCCTCAAAATCTTCAAAAACATCCGTGTAAAGCTCCCAAGCTCGTTTCTTTGGAACACTATAAACAGCCATCACCTCATCGAGATTACTTGCTGCAATAATCCTAATATCGTCGCCCACCTTCAACCCAATTGACTTAGCGAGCTGGCTAGAAACAACCACGTAACGATTCCCGTAAAGTTCATAGTTATCACCAGGCGGTAAATCTGCAGTGTCAAGAGGAACAAGCGGCCGAACCTCGATATCGCTATTTTCTTCCTCTGGGACTACTGGAGAAGCAGAACGAACCGAGTCACCCAGAGCTGGGTTGAAATCAGCGCTGCTATTGGGGAAGCTGTCCCTATCGAGCATTTCCTCTAATGCTCTGATCTGACCCTCATTTTCCGTATTAAAGGCTCTGAAGTATGAAGGCCGCTGCCAAGCCCGCGAATCAAGAAGAACAAATCCCTCTACTAAGGCGAACGCCGACTCGACTTTTTCTTGCTTAGCTAACGAGATTTCCATCTCTTTCCAATTGGAAATCGTCCCGTAGCTGGATTGGATTGAAATATGAGGTGAATGCCCCAATAACGTATCCTTTAAGTTCCTTTCAAATCCATTATGGATTGATAGGACCACAATCAACACCATCACACCAAAGGCCACTCCGAGCAGAGAAATCAGGGTGATAATCGACACAAAGGTACGCAAAGGATTCAAATACCTTAGAGCAAGGGTCCAACTAAACGATCTCAAGACGAGGAATCTCTAACGCTTCCGCTGCTCTCCCGCAACTACACACTTCACACAGCTCCCACTTCTCGTCAGACTTGGCCGCATGATTAAGTTCCTTCACACGCGCATTCGCGTCTCCAAGCCAGCAGAATCGATCGACTTTTACAAAAAGGTCGGTTTCGAACTTGGACAACAAAAAACATCCCCTCAAGGCAATGAACTCGCTTTCATGAATCTTCCTGGCAATGAACACTTCCTCGAACTTACCTATTCACCTGATTACAAAGTTGCGGTCCCTGAAGACCTGATGCATACCTGCGTTGGGGTTCCTGATATCATCCATTATTGCGCGAAGCTTGAGGATCAGGGAATCGAAATTTGGCCTGACGGTTGGCGCTCAAAGTTCTCATCTGGTGACCGTAAGATGGCATTCATCACCGACCCCGATGGCTACGAAGTGGAAATACTAGAGACTCGTTAGCTAGAGGGGGCAACCCAATTCATCGCCCGCAACTCGACTGCTCGTTCCTCCTTCCAATTGTGCACCTCCTCATCGACAACTCCAACACCCTGACCAAGTTCGCACTCGACTTAGGCGGTGAGCTCTCTGAGTGGCGCGGCGTTATCGCAACTTCAGATCTTTCCAAAACCTCTATCCAAAATACTCTCCATAGTCAGACTTTTGAGAGAATAACCCTATGCTCAGTTGTCCCTGACTCAACAATTCTAATTAAGACAATTTTCGATCAACCCATCCATCACATCTCGCATCAGTCCAAGATGCCAATAACTATTGATTATCCTAACCCTTCTAAAATAGGCGCCGATCGTCTTGCTAACGCCTCAGCCGCAATTCTAGATCGGCAAGGACCCGCCATCGTGATCGACTTCGGCACCGCCGTTACATTCGACGTCATTTCTAAGATAGGATCATACCTTGGAGGCGTCATTGCGCCCGGCACTGCCTCACTTAGAGATTATCTCCACCAAAAGACCGCCCTTCTGCCTGCTATCCAGCTCGAAGAGCCGAACTCCATCATAGGACGTAGCACTAAAGAAGCGATGCAGGTAGGAGCCGTCATTGGTTATCGTGGCCTTATTCGTGAAATCTTGAGCGAACTTCGCCGTGAACTTGGTGGCACACCTACAATCTTAGCCACCGGAGGCGATGCCGAGCTTATTGGTAAAGGAATAAGCGACATTGACATCATCGACCAAGACTTGACGATGAAGGGAATTCAAGTCATCGGACAAGCAAATCACTGAATTTCACAAGAAAGAGCGTTCCTTGTTCTCACACTTCTTTTAACCTTCTCCAACCTTATGAGCGATCTTCCTTTGGCCATCGGCATCGATTTCGGCGGGACTTCGGTGAAAACCGGGGTTCTGTATCGTGGCAATCTCATTGAAGAAGCCCCCCGTATCGAAACCCAGAATTTCGAAAGCGCCCCTCCCCTGATCGAGCGTATTCACGAAACTATCGAAGATCTTCGAACCAAGCACCCTCGCATTGAAGCCATCGGCGTCGGCATGCCCGGTTTTGTGGATTTCCCTACGGGAATGGTTCATAATCTTACCAACGTCAAGGGATGGCAGCGCATCTATCTCAAGCGGGACCTCAACAAACTTTCCAATCTCCCTGTCACTGTTGAGAACGATGCGAATTGTATGGCATACGCCGAGTGGAAACGTGGCTCCGGTCGGGGAATGGACCATCTCATTGCCCTCACTCTCGGAACAGGAGTTGGTGGCGGGATCGTTGTCGATGGCCGCATGGTCCGGGGAGCAAATTTCGTAGCCGGCGAGCTTGGTCAAACCTCCATTGATTTCAAGGGGCCTGACGGAGCCTATGGAAATCGCGGTTCACTCGAAGACTATGTTGGAAACCAGCAAATCACGGATCTGGCCTATGCTGCTTACGCTAAGGCTGACATTAATCGCCAGAAATCAGAGTGTGAACCGGCCCAGCTTTCTATCCTAGCACAACAGGGCGATAAGATCGCCCTCGGTATTTGGGATGAAGTCGCTAAAATGCTCTCCACCGCTCTAATGAACTGCTGCTGGCTGCTGAATCCCGACGCTATTATCATCGGCGGCGGCGTTGCGAAAGCTGGTAACTTTCTGTTTAAGCCTCTTGAAAAACACTTGCGCGCCCAACTCAGCCCCGCTTTCAAAGAAAACCTCCGCCTTCTTCCAGCCCGCTTCGGTAATGAAGCCGGTATGGTTGGAGCTGCGACCCTCGCACTTGAAGAGGCTGGATTCAATGTTAACGATTAAAGCTAGAGATGTCATTGAAGACTGGATTTTGAGGCAAAACTGTAGCTTTTAAAGATCGATCTCAACCCAACTTCGACACCCTCTGTGTTTATGTGCATAATTGAATCGGATAGAATCTTTGAGCTTTTCTACCTCTACGTAAGCTACATGAATACTCCCTGAAGCCATCCCCTTACCTTCCCAGAAAAATCGGTCTCGGATTGTTTCTTCAGTCCAGATGTGCTGGTCAGCCAGTAACGCCACCTGATCCCAGTCAGTCAGCGTCACCGCCTTTTCAACCTTCACCTTTGAATTGATTACCACCTCGTCGCCGACCTCCCATTCCGGCTTGGTGACTACTCCAGGAATTTTCACATAATCACCCTGGGCGTGAAAACGTGTTGGAAAAAGAACGAACTCATCATGAGCAAAAGAAAATCCCTCTCGGCCTTCGTGGATCCCTCCCTTACGCAGGATGAGAGACTGACGGCCCTCTTCCAAGGCTTTACACACGATGTCCCATTCCTTGAAAGCGATCATGCTGTAAACAAATCGACTTTAGAACTGATTGAAACCCTAAAGTAAATTAGCGCACTAAATCTTTTGGATGATGAGAATAATCCGTAGATGATGCAAAAATCAAACTCTCGAGCCTGATCTTAAATCATTTATCACGTCCGCCCACCGAACCCGATTAGTCTTGAAGCCTATTCTGCGGCCCGGAAAACCCTCTAGAAGCTCCTTTGCAAGCAGAGTTCTAGTCCATTTTCGGGTTTAGGGTTTTAAAATCCTTCATTTCAGTCTTTGTTTTAGCGTGTCCGACACCAAAAGCTCTCTCATTTCTCTCGGAGATCTCACCCTTCGTGACGGCGGATACATTCCCTCGGCTCAACTTGCTTACGCAACTTGGGGGACTCTTAATGAGGATCACTCCAATGCTGTCCTTATTTTTCACGCCCTATCTGGAACCCACCATGTCAGCGGTAATCATCCCGAAGCACCAGAGACCTGCGATCTTTGGACCGAGGAACTGCACGACGGTTGGTGGAACAACATGGTCGGGCCAGGTAAAGCGATCGATACCAACCATTTCTTTGTAATCTGCGCCAATTACCTAGGCGGTTGCTACGGATCCACTGGCCCATCAAGTATCAATACCGAGACAGGAAAAGTCTTTGGATCAACTTTCCCGCACCTAAATGTCGCTGATCTCGTAGATGCTCAAATCCCGCTGTTAGATCACCTCAAAATTAGCAAGCTTCACTCTGTGGTTGGCCCATCGGTTGGCGGCCTTTGCACTCTAACCTTTGCAACACGGCACCCCGAAAAGGTTGAGCGAGTCATTGCAATCGCCAGTGGTTTTAAGAC
>DIHU01000148.1:7030-8319 GCA_002420315.1 Akkermansiaceae bacterium UBA5688 | reverse complement strand
AGCATTTTAACGGTGGCGATTACTATGGCTCCGAATACCCACGCATTGGTTTAGCGCTTGCGCGAATGATCTCGCATAAAACATTTGTCCATCTAGACACCTTCGAAAAGCGCGCACGGCGCGACCTCCTCAATGAAGAAGAGATGCTTTCGTGGTATCAAGTTCGCGACACCTTTCAAAGCTACATGCTTCATCAAGGAAAGAAGTTCACGGAGCGCTTTGATGCCAACACCTACCTTCGGATCATAGATATGTGGTCACGCTACAATGCCATATTGCAAGGTGATGCAACCTCTCCCAAAGACCTCTTCTCCCGCTGTAATATAGCAGGACATAAATTCCTCATTTTCTCAATCGACTCAGATTTCTGTTTCTATCCTGAGGAGCAGGCTGAAGTCGTAAGACACCTCGAGGAAGCCTCAGTTGATACTATTCACATCACAGTACATTCCGCTAAGGGCCACGACTCATTCCTCCTCGAACCCGAGCTCTACAAGCCATACATACGTGAACTTTTGGCTAATTAACTTAAGGGCTATTTGCAACTACTAATATGTTTCTGTCGTTTTAAGTTCTGTATGACTCACAACTTGCTTCCGATATTACTCATTACTGGGATGAGAGATGAAAAGATTTATGAGACTGCGAATCTTGCTGCTTTTGCCATCATGCAATAAACTTCTTTACGCGAAACCTTCACTCCCGACTCCCAGTTTTCCCAAGACGCTAGCTCTAACCGGTCCAGAGTTTTGCGCCCGATCATTGCAGGCAATACCGTCCCGAAACGCATCCGTTTTCCATTTAACGATTTGGCATATCGCTCAGCGAGATCCAACCCTTCGTGAGCCTCCTTAATCCACCGTTGCCGTTCCCGCAGCAAATGCTCCCGTGTCTCCGCTCCTGGCAAATAGCACCTCCCATTCTTCCGATCCTCTGGCACATCCCGTAAAATATTGATTAACTGTAGGCTACGGCCATAGGCTTTTCCCCATTCCATCATCTCATCGAACGAAGCCCTCGCGAAATCCCGATTATCGCCAAAGCCAATTTCCGTCCAAAACTCCCCTACACATCCGGCTACTTGATAGGTGTATGTCCTCAGCTCACGATCTTCTCCTAAGCACACTACCCCTTTACCTGAAAACCGATCTAGATCCCAACATTGGCCTTCAGTGATAATCCCAACTACTTTCCGCACCGAAATCTGCTGCCAATCAGGTAGGTTTTCAAGCGCTGCCACACAGTCGCTCAACCTCGAGATCAAAACCTGTTCCCCCTCTGGGAGTCCA
>DIHU01000148.1:0-6635 GCA_002420315.1 Akkermansiaceae bacterium UBA5688 | reverse complement strand
TCTTCTACACAGAGTTGCCCCACATCTGCAATCGTATCACTCGCCCGGGCCAGCAAATAGCCAATACTTGTCGGAGCACGAAACCCTTTTGGTAAAAACCGTAGGCTAAGGTAAAAGGAACGGGAAACATCCTTCAAAACCTTTCGACTTAAATCCCCCTTCATTGCTACACCCCACTTCTCCCAGTTCAGCGTTGAGAGTTCAATGTTCAAAGTTCAATCTTCCGCAAGTGCACCTCTACCTCCATATTCCTTTCTGCCACCGAGTCTGCCCCTACTGCTCATTTTATAAGCACACCCCTGGCAAAACAAACCTTCGATCCTTTATCGACGGTCTCCTAGAGGAAGCCCGCTTCTTTGCACAAAAGGACCTCCCATCTCTCAAAACAATCTACTTTGGCGGAGGAACACCCTCCATGCTCTCGCCCACCCTACTCCGGACCCTTTTTACTGGCCTTCGCCAAACCTTTGACTTTTCGTCGATCGAAGAGATCACTCTTGAAGCTAATCCAGCAACCTTCACCTCCCGCACTGCCCAGTTTTATCAAGATCTCGGCGTTACCCGAGTTTCCTTAGGCGTTCAGTCCTTTCTTGGCAAACATCTTGAGACCCTGGGGCGTGAACACTCACCCATGCAGGCTATTACCTCGGTCCACCTCTTACGCGAAGCCTCCGACCTTGAGGTCAATATCGACCTCATATTCTCCATCCCGAGTCAATCACTTCTCGATTGGGAAGACACCCTAACCCAAGCCTTGGCCCTCCAACCCGAACACCTCTCTGCCTATAACCTTACCTATGAAGAGGATACAGCTTTTTTCCAAAAATTTCAAAGCGGTGATTACAAAGATGACCCCGATCTTAATGCTGAAATGTTTTCCTTGAGTCAAGAAATCCTAACTACTTCTGGCTACGAGCATTATGAAACTTCCAACTATTCACTCCCCGGAAGCCGTTCACGACACAATGAAGGATACTGGGCCGGTAACGACTACCTCGGACTGGGGCCTTCCGCTGTCTCAACCTTGAATCGCACTCGACACCAGAACGTCTGTGACACGTCACAGTATATGAAGCGAATTGCATCGATTGGCCACGCCCAAGAAAAAATTGAAATTCTAGATGACGAGGCTTGGCGCCTCGAACGTATCGCTCTTCAACTTCGCACCACAGAAGGGTTACCCCTCAAATACCTCTTACCAGACGCGAATCTAGATTCGATCAACCATCTCGTAAGGAAAACAGCAACCCACCTCCAACTCATTAATGACGGCCCTCTCCTTGTAGACTCCATCGCGGCAGAACTAGCGTAATCAATGATCCCTAATTGGCACATCTTTACTTATCTTATCGTTCGCAATACCAAAACCCACTGTAGATCGATCTAAGGCAGCTACTTTTCGATCTCCCTCCGCACGTCCTCCGTAAGTCCGCTTCGTTGTAGCCATTGACGCCCCTCTTCAGCATTCTGTCTCATCAATGCTCGACCCGCACGAATCGTTGCGGTCCTTCGGGCTTCGCTATCTTGAATCTCGTCAGCCCAAGCAATAGCAGAATGTGGGTCATCACCTGAAATTCGAGATGAAAATGCTTCAACTGCTGCATCCCTTTCACTTGTGTCGGACATACCGTTCAAAAACTCGTAAACTGCATCTGGATCCTGCCCGGTCCATTCTAAAACCACCTCTCCGATACTAGCGTTCTTCCCCGGTCCATCCGGAAGTCTCTGGGCCCATTCCAAACAACCTGCGGGATCCTCCTGCGACCACTTTGCCGCTACAAGTTTTTTAATCTCTACCCCTTCCTCACCGTCCAAACCAGCCGCCCAATTGGCGGCTTCCTTTGGCTCTCGTTTAACAAATTCTCCTGTCACATCCCTTAATGTATCGTTCCTCACTTTTCCTTCCGGCAATTCAAGTGCCCATGCCGCCGCCCGCGGCAAAGTCTCCACCTCCAACATCTTATCTTTGACCAGTCCCAACATTTCCCCTGCACGCTGGTCCTCAGCCTCAAGCTTTCTTACCGCAAAATCGGTTGCAAAAGCCAGATCTGAACTCGCCAATCCCTTTAGCATTCCAAAGGTAACATCACTACAATTCCTTCGATCTTCCTCTAAGGAATCATACCATGACAACGCACCCACCGGATCTAAGCTTGCCCACCCCATCATTGTTGCTGCCATATCCTTCTCCTTCGTGTCTGCTCCGATTTCAACCGCTTCGACTCCTGACATGGCCCCCCAAGCGAAATGAAAATCCTGAAACTCATTACTTTCGGGCGAAAAATGCACAACTTGGTCTCTCACCAACATTGCATTTTCCTTGTTCATTCCTTCAAGAAGCCGACCCAAAGCTGCCCTTCTTCGCAATGGATTTAATTCCCAGCGCAAATTCTTTCCGACTTCGATGATTTCATTTCTACTCATCTTTCTTTTCCCCACTCCCGTCCCCAAAGCTCTATCTACAGTTCGACGATCTTTCCCCCCGTAATTTAAACTTCCTGCAAGAGTTTTATCCTCCCCATTCTCTAATTCAGCGGCTCCCGATTTATCACCACGATCGCTTAAAGCCCAAATCCCAATCAACCCAATTCCAATGGTAACAACACCTCCGAATAAGAACGATTTTTGCAACATCGCCAAGATACGAGGCACCGATCCCCGGTTTATCATCTCTATCCAATATTCCCAGCCTCGGCCCTAAAAACCACCATGAAATCGGACTGAAAGAGCAGGATCGCAAAGTTGGTATTCAAAAGCTAATCTTTAATGAGATCTTCAATCTTCCAATTTCTTTCCCCCTTCCTGCTCATAATGCTTTCTCCGGCCTTGGAAGCAATTCACTTTGAAAAGCAAGTCCGACCTATCCTTAAAAAGCACTGCTTCAAATGCCACGGCGAAAAAAAACAAAAAGGGGATTTGCGACCAAGTTCCCATCTCTCCTCGGTTTTTGGAAAAACCAGTACAGCCTTGCCCATGGATGGAACAAACCCGATGGAGCCGAAGCACTCGGAAAATGGGACCGCTTTCGTGCTGAGCAATTGAGCTACTTCCTTCGCCGCCTGAGCACCACCCGTGAAAATGAGGGTACTCTTCTCGACCAAACCATGGTTCTTTACGGGAGCAGCAATAGTACTACTCACAACAACACCAACTACCCTTTAGTCCTAGCGGGTGGTGACAAACTCGGGCTTAAACATGGAGCCTACCATCGCTTTGGATCAGATGTCCCACTCTCAAACCTATTTATCACAATTGCCAATCGTCTTGGCATGTCTGGTTCTAAATTCGTCGACAGTACAAATGAAATGACCGAGATCATTAGTTAATCATCTAACTCAATTTAAAAAACCGAAGAAACTTCTGCGATAGTAATTTGCAAAAATATAGCGACAAATTTTGTTAATCTACGATGATTCTTCGTGAATACCTACCAAGCCGCTTATAATGGTTCGTTGATAGCTGATGCCTTCGCAATGCCGGTTCATTGGTACTACGATCGGGATGCATTGGATCGAGACTATCCGGAACTCGATCGCTACCTGCCACCATGCTCTCATCACCCCGACAGTATTTTATGGCGATCCGAATACACCCCACTTAACAAGAAAGGCGAGATACTACATGACCAGGCGTGCTTCTGGGGACAACGCGGCATTCACTATCATCAAAATCTGAAGGCAGGAGAAAACACAGTTAACTTCAAACTTGCACAAGCTCTTCATGATGAAATTGAACTTAAGGGCAGTTATGATTCTACGAATTGGGTAAAAAAATACATCGAACTTATGCTCACTCCGAATTGGCATAACGACACCTATCTCGAAGAGTATCATAGAGCTTTTTTCACTCGCTATGCCCAGGGTAAAAACATCCTAAAATGTGGGATCTCTGACGAACACATTGGCGGTCTCGCCACTGTCCCTTCACTTTTGGCAGCATTGCCAGCAGGCGACCATCGCCAGACCATCAAGACACATGTCACTCTCACGCACAGGAATTCCAATGTGCTACGGGCGGCTGATTGCCTCGTTCGTCTCCTTCAATTTATCGCCAATGGCACTCCGCTAAGAGAAGCCCTCATGACGCAGGCTGGAGATTGGTTCTCTACCAGAAAGGCTTCAAAATGGGAAAGACAAGATGATCGTGTCGTAATAGGACAACGATTAAGTCCCGCTTGTTACATAGACCAGTCTTTCCCCGCTTCACTCTACCTTGCTTGGAAATACCACGAGGACTTCGCCGCGGCCATCATCGCTAATGCAAAAGTTGGGGGTGACAGCTGCCACCGAGGTGCGGTTGTTGGCTCGCTGGTAGCTGCGGAAGCCAAAAGGTTGACCGGGAAATTCGATCTCACTCAATTTCCTGCTGATTAGCAAGATCTCGACTTGAAACTCTCTTCATCTGGAGACGGGTTTCACGAAACTTGCCAGCATGCTTTGTGGTTCGACCACTCACCCGCTTACGCCACATCCTAAAGCTGCCCTCCTTGAGACTCCTCCTCATCACCTTTATGACCTCAGCCTCAACTAAACCGGTTTTTTTGTAAATCTCATCAAATGTCGTCCGATCCTCCCATGCCATTCGGATCACTTGATTCTTGAATTGATCGTTCATCTTTCATGGATCAACCCCTTCCCCAAAAACGCAAGTCGCGATGATTCCTAATAAAATATGCCAAACCTGCGGACGAACGATCGAATGGCGTAAAAAGTGGCAGAATTGCTGGCATGAGATCCGCTACTGTTCTCTTCGATGCCGCGGAGCTAGTCCTAACAAAATCGATGAAAAGCTTGAAAAGGCAATTCTCGAAATCCTCAGCCACCGGGCGAAAAAAACCACCATTTGTCCCAGCGAGGCCACACGGGTGGTTTTCAAAAAAGATTGGCGCAAACATATGGAGCGAACACGTCAAACTGCCCGGCGCCTGCATGCGGACGGGAAAATTGAAATCCTCCAAAAGGGAGTAATCATCGATCCTTCAGCCTTCAAAGGCCCTATTCGGATACGGAAACGATTACGCTAGAACGCGAGCTTTGACTCGCCATCCATAATTCAAAGGATTGCAAAACTTGCCTAACTCATCGATCTCCGGCACAAATTCCCTGTGCTCAATCTCCTCTACCCTGCCGCACGCGCCATCCTCTTCCGTCTTGATGCTGAGCGCGCCCATCACTTTTCGATGGCGGGGCTTCGCGCTAGTGAAAACCTGGGTATTTTGAAGGCCTTGACCACCGAGCCTGAATCGAAACCTATTTCTTTTGCTGGCCTAACGTTCCCAAATCCGGTTGGTCTCGCAGCTGGTCTGGATAAAGAAGCTAACACAATTGATGCCCTTGGTCTTCTTGGCTTTGGCCATATTGAAGTTGGCACTCTCACCCCAAAGCCTCAAAATGGAAATGAATTACCTAGACTATTCCGACTACCTCAACATAAGGCCCTCATTAACCGCATGGGCTTCAATAACCCCGGAATCGACCAAGGCCTAGCTAACACCCGATCCGCTTCCTCATTCAATGGAATTGTAGGAATCAATATTGGAAAAAATAAAGTCACTTCTAACGAAAATGCAAACGAGGATTACGCCATTGCCTTCGAAAAAGCCTATCCTTGGTCAGACTACATTACAGCTAACTTTTCTTCACCCAACACTCCTGGTCTGCGTGACCTTCAGTCAGAGGAGGCCGCAGGCAAACTCCTCGAGACACTCAAAAAACTACAGGAGAGTCTTCATAAAAAAACCGGACGTTACGTGCCCTTCGCGCTTAAAGTCGCACCGGATCTCGATGAAAAACAAATTGATGGACTCTCGAAAGTTTTCCGCGATGGCGGGCTCGATTTCCTCATCGCTACCAACACGACCCTAGATCGCGCGGCTGTCAAAAATCACCCAAATGCCAAGGAGGCTGGCGGACTTTCTGGAGCTCCATTGACTAGTCATGCAACGGAAGTCATTGCTCGTTTCAATGCTGGACTTGGCGAGAATGTCCCAATCATAGGAGCCGGCGGAATCTTTTCAGCAGAAGACGCCCTTGCCAAAAAGGCGGCTGGAGCGTCACTTGTGCAAATCTATACTGGATTCGTTTACAAAGGCCCTTCCTTGATTCACGACATCATACGCGCTTGGTAATTTCACGGGCTACCTTCCGGGCCTCGAGGTCTGCGTTGACCACGACACCTAATTCCTGCGAATCAATGTGTTCAACTTGATTCATCGTTTCTTCCACCACCTGCCAAATTCCAGGAAAACTTAGGGCACGCTGCCGAAAAGCTTCGTTAGCAACTTCGTTGGCAGCATTCAAAACCGCAGGTAGAGTTCCACCTCTCTCTCCTGCTTCGCGAGCTAAGTTGAGCGCGGGGAAATCGCTCTCGCGAGGCGCTTCAAACTCAAGCTTGGCAAGAGCTGGAAAATCCAAAGGCTTCAATTCGTTGCTCAGACGCTCGGGCCAAACCACGGCATATTGGATCGGAAAGCACATATCCGTTGTGCTCAGTTGGGCCAAAACACTCCCGTCGATAAATTCGACCATAGAGTGAACGATACTTTGTGGATGTACCACCACCTCGACTTTGGACATTGGAATATTAAAAAGCCAGCGAGCTTCAATCATCTCTAGCCCCTTGTTAAAAAGGGTCGC
>DIHU01000035.1 GCA_002420315.1 Akkermansiaceae bacterium UBA5688 | reverse complement strand
TCCCGAGTCTCCGCAGTGCGCGGCGTCGATGAGCGCTCTGAAAAATGGACGACCAACTTCTTTATTCAAACCATCAAGAATTGGTCGAATTTTTTCCAGTGAAGTAAATGTCGCGAATTCTCCAGGGCGTAAAAATTCGAGATTCCAGTTCTTAATGCAGGAGTTTGCAAGATCTGCCTCTTGGAATGCTCGAAGGTGGAGTTTGATATTTTGTGTGACTCTATCTTGGAAATCATTTTCGTCAGAGGGAGGTGTCCCCTCCATCCACGGCTCGATAGAAGTAGAATTGATTTCAGTTGTTTGATTACGTTTAGCAGCATCAATGTTGTGGAGTAGCTGAGCCACGGCCTCATCTTCGTCATCAGGATTCATGGGGTCAACTCCCCCAACCATCATCACTAATTGGGGCTCGATATTTAGTTCTCGGAGATTCGCAATGAGCGCATCTTTCTCCGAAGGTAGGGTGTTTCCAAATGAAAGGAGTTGGATGAGATCCACTCTAACGGGGGAAAGTTCAAGAAGTTTCTTTGTTCCGGAAACCACGACAAATTCTCCATCTTTATCTCGCGGTAGCAGACCCTCCTCGTTTGGAACTAAAGCCTCAAGAACACCAAGGTGGGTCCCAAGAATCCCCAACTTGATCCCAGAAATATTTTCAATTGTCCCCAGCTTCATGTTTGCGAGGATAGAGATATTTTGAGTCTAGGTCCAACCTGTTATGAAAGAGATATTCATAAATTTAGTTTTATAAACATAGATCTCAAAGTCCTTATCCTTAGGAAGGACAAGATTATCTCAGAGGGTATTTTTTCTTCTCACAGCGAATTGCCTTTTGCTATATGGACAGATCATAAGGATTTGGAAATAAATTTCAGCATCTGCCCCATTTATCATGAAAAAACTATCTAGGTCCAAAAACGAGTATTATGAAAAAAAGATTATTCTTAGCTTTATAAAAATCGGAATAATCATCGGGTCTTTAAATCTCACACAGGCAACGGTCCTCATCGGTGGAGATATTCTGAATGGGAATCTAAATGCCGGCAATGCAGACGGAGACACGACTGACGATAATTTTCAATCAACTCCCGACTGGGTAAACGTGGGTGGAGCTCAAACTATGCAGTGTACCCGCACGAATTTAACTTCTCCGGATAGCACCCGTAATGCCGTCTTATCCCTAAGTGGCGATCGTAATTTTGGATCCGTATTCGGCCCTAATGGCTACACAATTTCAGCCGGTGATGTGTTCGATATTCAATATGAGTGGCGCGATGCCTACAATTGGAACGACGCTTTAGACAATGTTGCCGTCACCCTTTTCACGACAGACGATGATACGATAGAAGGCAAAGCTACCCCTCTGGTGGTCGACCTCTCTGGACTAAGCACGACCAATAACACCTACGAAACAGTCAATCATGATGGGGTCTACATCGCCACAGCTGATGATGCTGGAAAAAAGCTTTTTCTGGTTTTTACAGGACAAGCCGGTGAAGGGGGCGACACAAACGGATTTGCTCGATTCGATAATCTTATCGTAGAAGTGAATACTTCTTCAGCCGTTTCCCTGAACATTACAGATATTCAATATGCACCTGAAACATCGGAAGTGACCTTAACTTGGCCTAAAACTAATTCTCCCTCTTATAGGGTTAAATACTCTACTGACCTCATAGACTGGAGTAATGAATTGGATGATGAAGTCCTGAGTGACAGTGACGAAAAACCCGAAGATCCGTCGAAAATTACCGTCACATTCTCACTCTTTGAGGGGATCAAGAACCAAAAATATTTGTTCTTTAGAGTGGAAGAGTAGTCTCACCCACCATTATAAAAATTCTGCGATTGAGTCTACCAACGATAATCATTTGACCGTCTGATCCGGCCATGCAATTTTATGCATCGTCCTATGAAAGCCTTTCCCATCCTCTCTTGCTTTTTTCTGCTTTCTGTTTCGCTTCCAGCCGAAAAAGTCACCATCCAGAAAATAGGTGGAAAAGCCACCTTGCTCGTCGAAGGTGAACCCTTTCAGGTTCATGGCGTAGGTGGCGATGGGGATTTAGGAAAACTTAAGGCAAGCGGTGGAAATGCGGTAAGAACTTGGGGTATCGATAAAAACACCCAAGCCATTCTCGACGATGCCCATACCAAAGGAATCAAAGTAGCCCTCGGCTTCTGGCTTGGCCACGAACGCCATGGCTTCAGCTACACTGATTGGGACTCTAATGTGAACCAAGCCGAGAGCCTCTTCGCGGCTGTTAAAAAATATAAAGATCACCCAGCCCTCCTTCTTTGGGGGCTCGGAAACGAAATGGAAGGATTCGGAAAATCTTCCAACCCCGCCATTTATACTCAGATCGAATATCTAGCTCGTAAGGTAAAGCAAATCGACCCAGACCATCCTATCATGACGGTCACGGCTGAGATCGGGAAAAAGCAGATCGACGGGCTCAATCGCTTCTGCCCAAGCGTCGATATTCACGGAATCAATTCCTACGGTGGCGGACCTTCGCTTCCCAAGCGCTATCGCGACGGCGGCGGAGTGAAACCTTACCTCATCACTGAATTCGGCCCTGCAGGAACTTGGGAGCGACCGAAAAATAAATGGGATATGCCAGACGAAATCACGAGCACCCAGAAAGCTGCTGCTTATCGCAAATCATACGAAGCTTTCACCGCCGACCCGCTCTGTCTCGGCAGCTTTGCCTTCATGTGGGGGACAAAACAAGAGGCCTCTGCGACTTGGTTTGGTATGCTCCTCTCGACCGGTGAAAAAACAGCTTCGGTCGATGAGCTCACTCAGCTTTGGACTGGCAAAGCCGCCAAAAATCTCTGCCCTGTCATCGAGTCACTTGAGCTCGGGCAGCCAAATGAAGAGCTCGATCCCGGATCGACTATCACGGTAAACCTCAAAGCCACCGATCCCGAAAACGACCCGCTTGATGTGCAATGGATCCTCACTGAAGACTGGAAGGAAGTGGCCGAAGGCGGAGACTTGCGCGCGGCTCCCCCGAAATTCCCTAAAGCAATTCTTCCCGGAACAACGGGCGAACAAGCTAAGATTAAACTTCCCAAAGGCGGTGGCACTTACCGCATCTACGCCTTTATCCGAGATGGTAAGGGCTCTGCTGCGACCGGTAATATTTCCATCAAAATCAAAGGTGAGCGTAAGCCCATTCCGGCTGAATCGCTCGACACTCCCGTGGAAATTACCGGGGCTTCACAAAATGGACCCTGGGCTGCGAGTGGCTGGATGGGCAACACAGCGCAACTAAGAATGGACGAAGCCTCGACCGAGAATCCTAAAGTTGGGAAAGAGTGTACAAAAATTAGCTTTCAAAGCAAATCCGGCTGGGCAGGTGTGGTTTGGCAGCACCCCGCTGGTGATTGGGGTGATACTCCCGGCGGCTTTGATCTCACCGGCGCAACCCAACTTAGTTTCTGGGCGCGCGGCGCAGAAGGAGGCGAGAAAGT
>DIHU01000190.1:21066-33782 GCA_002420315.1 Akkermansiaceae bacterium UBA5688 | reverse complement strand
GATCTCGTGGCTGCTGATTCCAAAACCATTGAACTACCACCAGTCAAATCAAACTATAGACCGAGCGGAAAAAATGGCACAGTCGACTACCTCGAAGGTGAAGTTGCTGAGACAAAAATCGCAACTCCCGAGGGCTATAAGATCGACCTCTTCGCATCGGAAAAAACTTTTCCTGACCTCAAGAACCCCGTGCAGATTGCTTTTGACAATAAAGGACGTCTTTGGGTCTCGACCATGGAAAGCTACCCACACTACCGCATCGGCGATGCTCGCCCTAAGGATAAGCTCCTCATCTTTGAGGACACCGACAATGATGGGGTCGCCGATAAGCAAATCGTCTTCGCTGATGATCTTCATATTCCGATCGGCTTCGAGATCTCACACGATGGTGTTTACGTTTCCCAAAGCGGAAGCTTGGTTCGTCTACAAGACACCAACGGGGATGATAAATACGATGTCTCGGAGCTCCTCCTGAGCGGATTCGACGATCACGACACCCACCACGCTATCTCGGCATTCTGCGCTGACCCCAGCGGTGCCTTCGTGATGAACGAAGGAGTGTTCCTTCACTCAAACACCGAGAGCGTTTATGGACCCGAGCGGGGAACCAACGGCGGCTTCTGGCGTTACAGCCCACAGCGGAAGCACATCATGCGCTACGGTCAATTCAGTATTCCCAATCCATGGGGAGTCGCCTTTGACGATTACGGTCAGGACTTTTTTCTCCACACCTCTGGACCTTCCATGACCTGGATGCTCCCCGGGACCGTTAAGGCACGATACGGCGCAAACTTCAGGGCTCCCGACCTTCTCACAAGCAATAAGGTCCGCCCCACCTCGGGCATCGAACTCGTCTCTAGCCGCCACTTCCCTGATGAGGCCCAAGGAGATATTCTTATCAATAATAATATTGGATACCTCGGAGCGAAGCAGCACAAACTGATCGAAAATGAAACCGGCTTCACCGCCACGTATGTCCAGGACCTTTACGTTTCAAAAGACCTGAACTTCCGACCCGTCGATCTCGAGTTTGCCCCGGATGGTTCTCTCTACGTTGCTGACTGGCAAAACGCGCTCATCGGTCACATGCAGCACAGCGCACGTGACCCCCTCCGAGACCACAAGCACGGGCGGATCTACCGCGTGACCTACCCCTCACGTCCCTTGGTCAAGCCAGCCAAAATTGATGGTGCCTCAATCGCTCAACTTCTCGCCAATCTCACCCTTCCTGAGTATCGCACGCGCTATCGCACTCGTCGCGAACTTCGCGAACGCGATGGTATAGAAGTTGCCAAAGCTGCTAGCGCCTGGGCTGCCAAACAAAGCAATCACCGGCTCAAACTTGAAGCACTCTGGGGGACTTGGGGAGCTGATCAGGTCGATGCTAATCTCCTCAACGAGCTTTCTCAGTCCAATGACCATCGCATCCGCGCGGCTGCGGTCCGCGTTGCTCGTTTCAACGAGCACAAGCTTGCCAACCTGACCGAGGTCCTTTCAAGAGCGGCAAACGATAATCACGGTCGCGTCCGTCTCGAGTCTATCGCTGCCGCCTCATACCTTCCTGCAAACCAAGGGCTCGCCGTCCTCGCGATTGCGGAAGCAAAGGGCATTGATTCCACCATGAAACAAAGCTTCGAATTTGCGGAAAACGTCTTCTCAGGAAGCGCCATCAAAGGGGAGGTCGCCAAAAAGGTCACCGCTCCCAAGCACCTTTCAAAGGAAGATGCTGTTCGCTTCGTCAAGGGAGCAGAGGTCTACGGCCGGGAGGCTCACTGCACCACCTGTCACCAACCCGATGGTAAAGGATTACCCGGCTCCGGGTTCCCACCACTGAATGGAACAAAGTGGGCTGAGGGCGACTCAGATTGTCTCATCAAACTCACCTTAAAAGGTCTCATGGGCCCCATCGAAGTGGCAGGAAAAAAATACCCGGGCCAAGTTCCCATGACTCCCTTCGAGTCTCTTCTCAATGATGATGAGATCGCCTCGGTCCTAACCTACGTCCGCAACTCTTTTGGAAACAAAGCCTCCCCTATCCGGCCAAATAATGTTAAAAAAGTGCGCGATGAAATCAAGGGCAAGCAGGGGCTCTACAGCCCCGATGAGCTGCTCAAGGCGCACCCCATGAGATAGCCAATTCTACAAGACGATAGAAGGAATTATTCCCACTCAATTTTCAGGGCGGCCAGCTTCATGGCCGCCCTTATTTTTAACTAAAACCAAAAACAGAAGAATCTCATCTCGAGGCCCTTTACACCTTTCCAGGGGCGGGAACCTCAAAGCCTTTACGATTCGAATCTTTAAGGAGAGCGTTAGCCACTGCGGCATGGTCTCCGACGTGCTTCTCAGCCTTAGGATCAAATTTCAGCCAAGGACCAACGACATACTCAGCCCCATCTTTGGGAACCCCTACCCCATTAGCCATGATGCCATGAAGTTTCCCGAAATGCTCAGCGGCGGGGGCATTATCTCCAAAGCGACCGGCCTTGGCATTGAAAGGAACCTTATCACCGAGACGGTACGAGTTATTCATGAGGTGGCCCAGGACGCAGCCGTAATGGGCCTCGAGAACATTCCCGTTCGCCATTTCAGGTTTCCCTTCGCGGCAGGCAGTGATGAAACTTCCCCAGTTCCCTCCCGGGGTAACATCTCCCTGGGGAACTTTGACGGACCCGCCTTTTTTGGAACCAGGCGCATAGTATTTATTGCGAATGATACGACCGCCATCTTCGAAGTAGTATTCATTTTCAACCTGACGCTCGTAACCTTTGTAGTTCACGTTACGCACATTAAAGAAGGCCCATTGCCCGTTCGGATATTCCGCCATCCCCATCATGGTGTTGGGTGTTTCACCTTGGTCATTCCATTGAAAACGTCCACCCAGCGACATGACCCGAGTCGGATTTGTTTGATCTTCATCAAGAGCCCAAGCCGCGACATCGAGCTGATGAGTCCCCTGGTTATTCATGTCACCATTACCAGTCTTCCAAAACCAATGCCAATCGTAGTGAGCATAATTCGCGTGATAGTCATCGATCTCGGCGGGACCGCGCCAAAGATTCCAGTCTAGATTTTTGGGTGGAGCAGCGACCTTATCGAAGCCGATACCACCACGCGGCTTACAGCAATAACCATAGGAAATCTTGAGTCGCCCAAACTTCCCAGCACGGATCGCTTCACTCAACCCTGCAATCCCAGCATCGGAGCGGCGTTGAGTTCCGTGCTGAATGACAACCCCGTATTTTTGCTGAGCTTCGACACAAATTCTTCCCTCCGCAACGTCATGGCTCATCGGCTTCTCAACGTAAACATGCTTACCCGCCTGCGCTGCCCAAATCGTCATGAGTGAGTGCCAGTGATTTGGGGTGGCAATAGAAAGAGCATCGAGATTCTTGTCAGCTAAAGCTTCACGCACATCGGAAACTCCTTTGGTGGTGAAGGGCAGACCTTTGCCTTCGACTTTTTTACGAAGATCGGCCATCCGCTGAGCCAGAACATTCTTGTCGGGATCAATCAGATAGGCGATCTCGACCCCCTTTTGCCCAAGAAACCCATCAATATGACTTTTACCGCGGCCATTTAAGCCCGCGACGGCAAGGCGGAGACGATTGTTTGCCCCGATGATTTGTGCACCGGCGATTCCACCGGAAATGAAAGGCGCAACACCAGCGGCCAGAGAAGATTTTAGGAAGTGACGACGTTTGTTGATCATAGTTTATTAACGAGTTCCTCTGAAGATGAAGAAGACGCCCCCAAAGAGCAAGAAGGGAAACCAAATCCTCGATTACAAGAGAATTCTAAGAAGGCGGTCTCGAACTGAATCATTTCTAACAAGGCCAGAAAACTCCCCGGCACCAGGCCCAATAGAAGTGAGCTGGGTGGGATCAGACGTATGGCAGATACCGGTCCAACCAACCCCGGTAACATTACCGACAATTTGTCCCAGTAAGCCGACCGAATTTGAGAGTTGATTACTCCATTCAGTCACCTGCTTCCCAGCACAACGGTCCATGAGAGCTTCCAACTCCTGAGATAAAGGTTTAAAGCCATAAATCGCTTCCATGAGTTTCCCCAGGTCCCCGGTTGATTTCGTTTTAATCTGCTGCCAGCGCTGAAGGAAAAATTCAGCGGAGCCCCTAATTTTGGCGATTTTGGAAAACGATTCATCGGTCTGACGATAGCCTGCACCGGTTCCATTCAATCCTGGGTTGGCATTACCGTGATCACTTGTCAAAACGACAAGGATGTCATCACGGCCACCCGTCATCGCTAGAACTTTGGCAACCGCATCGTCAAATGCCATCTGCTCGTGCAAAATCGCGCCGATGTCATTCTTGTGTGCCGCATGATCAATTCTGGCCCCTTCAATCTGAAGCAAAAAAGAGGCCTCATCATCAAGGAAACGAGACAAGGCTGCCTCACTCATCTCGGCAAGAGTCGGAACTACCTTCTGCATCTCCTTGTTCTGATCACGATCAATTGTGTAGGGAATATATCCTGGCGCAAAGGTTCCCAAAATCTTCCTCGACTTTGATTTCAAAAGACCATCCCGTGATTGCACGACATCATATTTTTCACGTGCAAAGCTTCCAAAAAGATCTTTCTTGTCTCGCCGGGTTTTAGGGTCAAAAAACCTTGATCCTCCTCCTAAGATCACATCCACCCGATTTAGGTATTGCGTAGCGATCGCATCTTCTTGCCCCCTCTTGAGAACCGAGGATGCAAAACCCGCCGGAGTTGCATGCGTAATACTTGCCGTCGAAACTAAGCCTAATCTGACTCGTTCTTTCTCAAGAGTCTCACCGATCGACTCGAGCCGTCTTCCTTTTTGATCAAAATTAATCCGGCCGTTTGGCACTCGTTTTCCGGAACTCCACGCTGAAGAAGCTGCAGCCGAATCTGTGACCATCGAGCTCGATGAGGCTGTATCCATTAAACCTAGAACCGCTTCACCCCCCGCCAACAATTCCCACCAAGAGGTCCCTTTACCTCGCACCTGATTTGAAAATGCCTCGGTCATCGAGAGCACTCCTTGACTCATCCCATCCGAAACACAGAAAATGATACCGCGCGGCTTTTTGCGGATCGCTTTTACGCCAGAGCCGTCCTCCCCCCGAGCAAGCCCCGTCAACACGCCGGTAGCTCCTCCGGCCAGACTTCCCTGTAGCAAATGACGACGTGTGTAACTCATAGGAAGTTCAAGATAGCGCAATGAGAAAATTAGGCGATCAGGAAAGCTCATATTGGACCCTTTTCGGACCACTTCTAGCCACCCTCCTTTGCGCTAAAAGCGACGATCCGCTCGATTGAATTTCAAAAACCGGCTAACAAAAACTCCGTCGCTATAGCAAAAATCTAGAGGGACACCTTTGTCGAGGTAACACCATCGCTGGGTTCGGGAGGATGATCTCTGATAAAGGACACCACTTCTTTAACTTCATCGCTCAGAAGAAGCATCTCATGATAATGACGTCCCTCCGAGAGCCTCTGGATTGTCTCCCATAATGGGGTTTCTTTCGTATACCGTTTAGTGCCGAGAAACACCATTGGGCTCACCTCTTGATAGCTAGCATAGTGGTTTTGACAGGCATCTTGGAAAATTTCCTGTGTTGTTCCAGCTCGGCCAGGAGCGAAGATGATTCCATATCGCGCGATCGCAAGGAGTCCATCTTCCCGAATGCTATTTGAAAAATACTTCGCGATGTGGTTAGCAAACATATTGGTCGGCTCATGACCGTAAAACCAAGTCGGAATCGCAAGACTTGAGTAACCCGTCGGATACCTTTCAATAACGCGATTAGCCGCGGCAAGGTAACCTTCATCGGAATAATTGGGAGAAGTTGAGAGCTCATCAAGAATCGCATCCAACTCAACTTCATTAATACTAGCAAGGTATGCCCCTAGGTTGGCAGCCTCCATAATTCCCGGGCCACCACCGCTCGCGATAAAGTAACCAGCAGCGGTTAACTCTCGGGCCAGATGAGCGACTTTTCTAAAAGCTGGATCGTCACGTCCGGCACTGTGCCCCCCCATGATAGCGACTACTTTCTTTACGCCATCTTTCTCAACACGACCTTCAAGAAGGTCAGTTAAGCCATCATCAATCGCGTGGTCGTGAAGTCGTTCCGCCAATGCCTCGATAATATCCGGATTCTTTTTCCCATGCTTTACGAAGTGATCATAAATCTTCTTATCTACGCTCTGATCATCTTCCCGTGTCCACCCCTCCATGAGCTCTTCCCGGGTGTAAAGTTCAGGACGATAGGGATTAAAAGGCAGATCGGGGAATTCAGGGAAAACCAAAGCCCCCTTATCCATTAAATCACAAACCGAAACCTCAGCTGGGAAACGACAGCCAAGAAAAACCGCTCCATTGCAGTCGAGCTCTTTCCACGGAAGACTCGCCTGGCGTAAATCCAAGCCCTGAACAACAGAACAATTCAATTTACCTCCAGATCGGGCGATTCGATCAAGAGAATCAATTTCTCGAATAACAGAACATCTCATGAGGAAATCACTGAGGGGTCAAGCACGCCAACGTAGGGCAAATTACGATATTTCCCGTCGAAATCGAGGCCATATCCAACGACGAATTCATCCCCAATTTCAAAACCTGAATAATCCGCCGCCACCTCTTCGGCGCGTTTCTTATCTTTAGTAAGTAAGACACAAGTCTTCACTTCCCTCGCACCCATTTCGCGGAGCTTCTCAGTCACCGCTGCCAAAGTCCGACCCGTATCAAGAATATCGTCAATCAAAAGAACACAGCGACCATTTACGTCGGGTAGTTTACGATCGAGGAAATCAACCTGTCCAGAACTCTCGGTTCCGCCATGATAACTCGCAACATTCAGACATTCGATCTCAAGTCTCAAGGGAACCCTCCGCAACAGATCTGCCATAAAAACGAAGGCCCCCTTTAAAAGGGCCACGACCTGTAGTGAATCCTCATCAGCGAAATCCGCATGAACTTTACGCGCGATCACGTCGAGTCTCTTCTCGATCACTTCTTCAGCGATCAGCACTTTTGCGATATCTTCATGCATCTAAATGAAATAAGTAACTCTATAGATAGAAGTCGATGAAAACTAAAAAAATCTCTGATTATCCCTGATCATATTTGAAGAATTGGTCGAGCGTCATAGGCACTCACAATAGACTTCAGCTGACAATCACTCGGGCCTTCATAATCACTTCAAGACGAAAAAAGCTCGGAGAAAACCCCCGAGCTTTGAAAGCCTTAATCGAAAGCTTCGCTTACTCCTCAAGATCAAATCGATCCAGATTCATAACCTTTGTCCACGCTGCAGCGAAATCCGCTACGAACTTCTTTTCACCATCCATGCTCCCGTAAACTTCTGCAATAGCGCGTAATTGGGAGTTTGAGCCGAAGACAAGATCCACTGATGAAGCGGTCCATTTCACTTTGCCCGTAGCGCGGTCACGACCTTCATAGAAGTGCTTACACATTGGTGAGACCTTCCACTCGGTTCCCATGTCGAGAAGATTAACGAAGAAGTCATTCGACAAAGCTCCAGGCTGATCGGTGAAAACACCCAAACCGGGAAAGCCCACATTAGTATCGAGAACACGCAGTCCCCCAACCAAAGCCGTCATCTCAGGGGCTGTTAGGGTGAGAAGCTGGGCACGATCAATGAGCGTCTCAGGGGCGGGACGATCCAAAGTTCTTCCAAGGAAGTTACGGAAAGGGTCCTCCTTTGGCTCAAGAACAGCAAAGGACTCAATGTCCGTCATCTCCTGAGTCGCATCTGTCCTTCCCGGAAGAAACTCAATGGCAATCTCGTGACCTGCCTTCTTGGCTGCAGCTTCGACTGCAACTGAACCGCCTAGGACAATCAAATCTGCGAGCGAGACTTTCTTACCACCGCTAGCCGAAGCATTGAATTCACCCTGCAACTTCTCGAGAACTGGAAGGATTTTGACCAGCTGCTCAGGCTGATTTACGGCCCATCCCTTTTGGGGAGCTAGCCGGATTCGCGCTCCATTCGCACCGCCACGATTATCACTTCCTCGGAAGGTCGAGGCCGACGCCCAAGCGGTCGAGATCAGTTGTGAATGAGTCAGCCCCGAATCAAGCAACTTAGCTTTGAGCGACTTAATTTCAGCCACCCCAATCACTGGGTGATTAACCTTGGGAACGGGGTCCTGCCAAACTTGAGCCTCAGGGACTTCGTCACCGAGATGAGTCGTAATCGGCCCCATGTCACGGTGAGTAAGCTTATACCAAGCCTTAGCAAAAGCTTTTGCGAACTCAGCGGGCTTCTCAAGAAAGCGCTTCGATATTGGTCCGTAGATCGGGTCAAGCTTCAGCGCGAGATCCGAAGTAAACATCACCGGAGCATGACGTTTCTTGGGATCATGAGCATCAGGCACTGTTCCGGCAGCTGCACCACCTTTTGGAACCCAAAGCTTGGCACCTGCCGGGCTTTTAGTGAGTTCCCAATCGTAAGCAAACATGTTGGCAAAATAGCTATATGACCACTGGGCTGGGGTGCTAGTCCAAGCTCCCTCAAGACCACTTGTAATGGTATCAACCCCGTTACCTTTCCCTTTGCTATTTTTCCAACCCAATCCCTGTTCTTCCAAAGGAGCAGCCTCTGGCTCAGGTCCAACATTCCCTTCAGGGCTATGCGCTCCGTGAGCTTTACCAAAGGTATGTCCGCCAGCAATGAGGGCGATCGTTTCCTCGTCATTCATCCCCATGCGACCAAAGGTCTCACGAATCTGTTTAGCCGAGGCGAGAGGATCAGGGTTACCGTCAGGACCCTGGGGGTTCACATAGATCAAACCCATCTGAACGGCCGCAAGAGGGTTATCAAGCTTACCATCATCGTAACGTTTCTTGGCCAACCACTCGCTCTCAGGCCCCCAATAAATATCTTCCTGCGCCTCCCACACATCGGCGCGGCCTCCTCCGAAGCCAAAGGTTTTGAAACCCATGGACTCAAGAGCCACGTTGCCACTCAAAATCATGAGGTCGGCCCATGAAATTTTTTGACCATACTTTTGTTTGATAGGCCAAAGAAGTCGCCGCGCCTTATCGAGATTCCCATTATCCGGCCAGCTGTTGAGAGGTGCAAAACGTTGCGTCCCATCAGAAGCACCCCCACGCCCGTCATAAGTCCGATAGGTTCCTGCGCTGTGCCATGCTAATCGAATAAACAAAGGACCATAGTGACCGTAGTCTGCTGGCCACCAGTCCTGAGAATCTGTCATCAGGCTAGTGAGATCTTTTTTTAAAGCTGCCAAATCGAGCTTTTTGAATTCCTCAGCATAGTCAAAGTTACCACCAACCGGATTTCCCTTGGCTGAGTTTTGATGAAGAATCCCGAGGTTAAGTTGGTTGGGCCACCAATCACGATTACCATACGCTGAAGCAGCTGTGTGGCGGGCTGCTGGAGCAACCTGCGGACCCATAACCGGACATTTTTAAATATCACCACCCGCACCATGATCTGCCTGTCCAGACGCGCTCCCCATGCCAATTGCAACCAGAAAGCTCAGCGAAAAAAGCGGCCTCAGGCTAAATGACGTCCCGGCCTTTGACCCGGTTTTAAGACTTTTAGAATGATCGAATATATTTTTCATAATGTAGCAGTAACGCCCAGTGGCGATTGGGGTAAAAATGACTTGAATTCAAAATCCGTCAATAAAGCTTCCTTATTCAGACAACAACCCATTGAGATCCAAGCTTTCACCGCCCAGTTTTTTTCAGGAATCAGGAGGATTTGCGTGTCAAATTAACCAAAAAACGCAAGTTACTCGGTAGGGTTTCCCGCAACAAGTCTGTAAAAAACGACGCTCCCCGATCCGGAGAACGCCGCATTAGAATAGTACTACAACTACTTTAGCTGATCAGTTCAGGCCAATCTTCGGTGTGAAAAAACTCGCCGGCCGGTTTATCCAACCGTTCATAAGTATGAGCTCCAAAGAAGTCACGCTGCGCCTGCAAGAGGTTCGCTGGAAGGCGTTCGGAACGGTAGCTATCGTAATAGGAAAGTGAGCCTCCAAAGCTTGGAGCCGGAATTCCATTGAGTGCGGCAAGACTGACTACTTCGCGCCAGTTTTGCTGGGCATCAGTGAGTATATTGGTGAAGAATGGAGCCAACATCAAATTGGTCGGAGCATCGCTCTGGTAGGCCTCGGTAATACGATTAAGAAAGCGGGCACGAATAATACAGCCACCACGCCAGATCTTAGCGATCTCACCAAGATTGAGATCCCAGCCTTTTTCAGCCCCAACCTTAGAGATCAGGTCAAGCCCCTGGGCATACGAAACAATTTTAGAGGCGTAAAGCGCGTCTCGTACTTTCGCGACAAGATCCTCTTTGCTCATATCACCAAGACTAAAATCGGTGTTCAAAGGTCCCTGAAGGATCTTCGAAGCGTCAATCCGTTGGTCACGCATTGCTGAGAGGATCCGAGCTTCTACGGAAGCTCCGATTGTCGAAAGTGGGACGGCATGCTCGACAGCTTCCATCATAGTCCAGCGACCAGTTCCTTTTTGACCAGCTTTATCGACGACGAGATCCACAATGTGCTTACCAGTCTCTGGATCAGTCTGCTTGAAAATATTTGCCGTAATTTCAATGAGGAAAGATTCTAGATCGCCGGCATTCCAATCGGAGAAAATATCGGCGAGTTCTTCGTTAGTGAATCCAGCAGCCTTGAAAATGTTATAAGCCTCACAGATGAGCTGCATATCACCATACTCGATGCCATTGTGAACCATCTTCACAAAGTGACCAGCGCCACCCTCCCCGATATGAACCACGCAAGGTTCTCCGTCAACTTTTGCGGAGATGCTCTCGAAAATTGGCTTCATTACCTCCCAAGTCGAAGTGGGGCCGCCGGGCATAATCGAAGGCCCTTTGAGTGCCCCTTCTTCGCCACCTGAGACACCGGCGCCAATGAACCGGAATCCCGCTTCACCAACGTATTTGTCTCGACGCTCAGTATCGGTATAAAGAGAGTTACCACCATCAATGATGATGTCATCAGGATCGAGAAGAGGCATGAGAGATTTGATGACAGCGTCTACCGGACCTCCAGCCTGCACCATGATTTGAATTTTGCGTGGGGTTGCGAGAGATTCTACAAATTCCTCGAGACTCTCACAGCCGACGAGAGCTCTACCCGGATTTTCCTCGATAAACTCAGTCATCTTAGAACTAGTCCGGTTATACACCGAAACCTGAAAGCCGCGGCTTTCCACATTAAGCACGAGGTTCTGGCCCATAACGGCCAAACCAATCAGTCCGAAGTCACTTTTCTTTTCCATGGCGGTATTCCGCGCAAACGGCGGATCTCAGCCATTAGCGATGGATAGCCAAAAAGGCAAATGCAATCTGTGCGATCACCCTAGTCACTTTGAGCGTCCTTAACGTCGCACTCGATCTGCTTACGTAACTCCTCAAGTGATTGGAATTCCTTCTCATCGCGGATTTTTCGCAAAAAAACGACTTCAAGTTCCCATCCATAATCCATCGGAAGATCATCGGTGAAAAGATGAACCTCCAAACTCAGATCCCGACTGTCATCTACGGTCGGCCGAGTCCCTATATTTGCGACACCAAGAATTCCATTCCCTTCAACCACATACACGCCGTTGGGAGGTAAAACCTCGTCGGCCACATCAATATTTGCAGTGGGGAACCCAATTGTTCGCCCCAACTGCCGCCCCCGAACGACCTCTCCCAGAACGGAATAATGCCTCCCAAGCATTGCGGCAACTGCTTCGAGATCACCTTGCTGTAAGCGCTTCCGAATTCGGGTGCTACTAATCCGAATCCCGTCCTGTGAGATGGCAGACACCTCAAGAACTTCGACCCCCGATTCGCCCCCCCACTCAAGGAGATTCTGCATGTTCCCCTCGCGCCCGCGGCCAAAGCTCCAATCGTCGCCAGCTGAAAGCTTTTTTACTCCGGTCGCAAAAAGATCATCAGCGAATTCACGAGCTTCCCTAGCCGCGAATTCCGCTGAGAATTCGATGATCACCAAAAAATCGACCCCGAGTTCGGAAAGAATGCGCTCCTTTTGGTCGAGGCTTGATAGAATATGAAGTGGTGCATGGTCAGGCGCCAAAACCTGCACCGGATGAGGATCAAAGGTTAGCACCCCGAGAGCCCCTACGCCACGAGCAGCCTCAATAACAGCCTGATGCCCCAGATGGACCCCATCGAAAACCCCCAACGCCAGACCAAAAGGCCCATCAAACTCAGAAAGCTCTTTGAGTCCGTGTAAAACCTGCACACCGCAATGAACGAAGCATGACTCCTTGTGTCAACCCACTAGCGGCGACGGCCTCGCTTACGAAGGTAGGGAGGAACATCAAGATCTTCGCCATCTTTGTCAACGTTTGGAGACTCTCCGTCAAAACGACCCTTAGGCGCACCTTCGAGCAAAAGTTCGCCCTGATTGCCCGACGACTTTGACGCTCCCAAATCTACGATTTTAAGCTCGGCCTCTTCAACAGGTTCAGAATCTACCTTATCCGATTTCTCCTTTAATTTGGGATCGGCAAAATCATCTAAATCATCGACTTCGAGGTCGATATCCTCCTCCTCCAACGATTCTTCCTCCAAATCATCGTCAATCTTTCCTTCTGAGGACTCCCCAACTTCTTCATCCTCCAAACCTTTCGGCTCCTCTTCAATGAAACCGAGAGCTTCATCTTCCGGCTCCGGCTCCGGCTC
>DIHU01000190.1:0-20752 GCA_002420315.1 Akkermansiaceae bacterium UBA5688 | reverse complement strand
TCTGGCTCTGGCTCTGGCTCCGGCTCCGGCTCCGGCTCCGGCTCCGGCTCAATAACCGGAACTTCCTCTTCTTTAGTCACTTCTTCTGCAACAGACTCCTTGTCGGCCTCGATCTCTCCGACAAACGGCACCGCTTGAAGTCGATCTTCGGGAAGGGCACTGATGATGGTTACGCTCAGAGCATCTTTCATTTGTTGGTCTGTTGCGGCACCAAAGAGAAGATGAGCATCCTCCGGGATATATTTTGTCAACCCCTGCATCAAGAGCTCCACTTCATAAAGAGTCATATCGTCCCCACCACAAATATGAACTAGAACTGTTGTGGCATCTTCCAACAAAGAACCACGATCAAGTAGCGGGCTGTTAAGGGCTGCCTTCAGGGCGCTTTGAGCGCGGTTTTCGCCCCGTCCAAGTCCAGAGCCAAAGAGACAGCGTGAGCGCGTCGTTTTCAGAGCAGATATTAACTCGTCAAGACCAACATTAATCAAACCCGGACGGAGAACGAGACGACCAACCGCCGTGATGCTATCTGAAATCATTCGGTCAGCCGCAGAAAACGCCTCATGCACACCCTGCTTAGGCAGCACAAGCTCACCCATCCGCCCGTTATCAAAAGTAACGAGCGCGTTCGAAAGAACCGCGAGTTGATTTAAAGATTCTTCGGCCTGCGTCCGACGACGACGCCCCTCAAACGCAAATGGCATCGTCGCGAAAACCACCACAAAAGCCCCCGCTTCGCGAGCCAACCTTACTAAAACTGGAGCCGCTCCTGAACCAGATCCTCCTCCAAGCCCCACACACACAAAAACAATCTGGCGGTCTCTCAACGAATCACGAATTTCGTCTTCCGCCTCCAGAATAGCCTTTTCGCCTAGCTCAGGATCGCCTCCGGTTCCCAGTCCCTTGGTTAGATTGCGTCCCAGTTGAATTTTCTCACCAGCTACGGTGCCATTCAAGGTTCTGACGTCAGTATTTAAAGAAAGAAGTTCGGCACCCTCAATTCCATCCAACGCCACTCGATCGAGCATATTGGAGCCCGCTCCACCCAGGCCAACGATTTTCACAGAACTTTCAGGAATGGTTTGCTGGCTGTTTCGGGGGTAATCAATCATGGTTCCTAAATACTAAAGGGAGATTTAACAATATCGGAGATCGGTCACCAGTAAAAACCCAACAAAATTCGGGCCTATGTGTCATTTTATAATGAAGAAAACCAGAATTTCCCGCTGGCAGGACCACCATTTGTCTGCGAGTCTTTCGAAACCTTTAGTCAGAGTGTTTATCACTCCATTTTAGATGCCTGAAACGTCCTCTCGCCCTTCAACCCAAGAACCTACTGCCATTCCGGCGGAGCTCAGCAAGCAACTCGCTGATTTCCAACGGTCTCTGTGGCGCATCAAGGTTACGGAAGCGGTCCTTGCGGGTCTCTTTGGACTGATCATTTCATTCCTAATGGTATTCGCGCTTGAGCGACTTTTCCCGATCCCTGCACTTGTGCGCCTCGCTATCTTGATCTCGGGAACTTCGCTTGCGGCAGTTTTTGCCCCCTACTGGGTCCGTCGCTGGGTTTATGGACACCGCCGGGAAGAGCAGCTTGCTCGCCTCATTTCGCGTAAATTTCCAAAATTGGGTGATCGACTGCTCGGAATAGTCGAACTTCAAGGCCAACAAGAAGCCAAGGAGGTAATGTCCCCAGAACTCCGCGCCGCCGCCATGATTCACGTGGCAAACCAAGCCGCTAAGCGGGACATGAACGAAGCCCTCCCTTACTCGCGGCACAAAAAGCTAGCACTAGGAGTTCTCATGGGGGCCGCAGCTATCACTTTTGGCTTTTCTATCGCGCCAAAAGCTGGAGGGAACGCCCTGAAACGTTGGTTGATGCCTCTTTCAGACACCGATCACTACACTTTCACGCAGTTTGACACTGACAAAATGCCCAACCCGCTTGTCGTCCCTCTTGGTGAGGCATTTAGCTTCAACGCCCCTCTCAAAGAGGACAGCGATAACAAACCAGCCACTGCCCGCGCCAGATACGGTCAACAAGAGTGGTTGCAAGCGGAACTCGGCGAAAATGGCTCCTACCAATTTGAGTTCACCGGTCAAGAAACCCAAGATCGTATCACCATCGAAGCTGGAGACGCCAAACACAGCGTCTGGGTTGAACCAGAAGTCCGCCCTGAGGTTTCAAGTTTTGAAGCTACGGTAGACCTCCCAGACTACCTCCAACTCGATCCACGCAACGTGGATATTCGCACTGGAGTTTTGACTGCGCTCGAAGGTAGCAAGGTCGTGCTCAAGGGATCATTCTCCCGCCAAATTTCCAAGGCCATCGCTCGCCTCGAACCCCAGCCTCTTGAAGAAACAGCGATCAGCAAGAGCAGCAGCGCACCAATCGAGGCTGAAAACCCTTCAGACCTCGAATCATCCCGAACCAAGGTTCAAAAGGCAGACAAAAATGCTGAAATCGAAAATCTCGTGAAATTGCCAGAACCGCGCGATCTTCAACTTTCCCTGGACGGTGCTAACGTTTCCACCGAAGCCATAGGTTTGGGACGCTTCCACGCGTCGGTCCCCTTTACTTGGACGGACGTGAAGGGCCTAGAAGGGGCAGGATCGTTCAAAGTCGAAATCAAAACTTCGGAAGACCAAATCCCCGCCTCCTATATTCAAGGAATCGAGCGCAACATTGTGATCCTTGCGGAGGAAACTCTCGAGTTCGATATTATCAGCGAAGATGATTTCGGCCTCAGGGAAATTGGACTGTCATGGGTTGGCTCGTTCAACAAGCCTTCTGACAAAGAACCAGCTAACGGATCGCTCACCCTAAAAAAAGGTTCTCCATCCTCAAATCGCTTGAGCGAGCGCGCCATTTTCTCACCCCAAACCTACGGAATTGAGCCACAGACCCTCATTCTTTCTGCCTACACCGAGGATTACAAACCTGGGCGTGGTCGAATTTTTTCCGAACCCATAACGATCTATATCCTCTCTCGCGACGAGCACGCTCAGGTCATCAAAAAACGTTTTGACCGTGTCATCAGCGAACTCGAGGACGCTGCTCGGAAAGAGCTCAACAACCTCGACGAAAATGAACGGCTTGATAAGAACAACACGGCCGAAGAACTTCAAAGTGAAGACGCCAAAGAGCAGCTTGCGGAAAGCGAGCAGAAGGAGGCTGAGAATGCTGGGAAAATGAAGGAGATCGCTAAAAAAATGGAAGAGATCTTCAAAGACGCCGCTCGCAACGGCGAGCTGGACCAAAAAACCATGAAGGAGATGGCCGATGCCCTGCAGAACATGAAAGAGCTAGGTGAGAAGGACATGCCAGAGGTTGAGAAAAAGCTGGGCGAAGCTCAGGATCAAAAATCCACTCCGGAAAAGACCGAAAAAGATCTTAAAGAAGCGATCGAGAAGCAAAAAGAAGCTCTCGAGAAAATGCAGGAGACCATCGAAAAAGCCAATCAAGCCAACGAGAACTTTGAAGCTTCCACCTTTGTAAATCGTCTCAAGAAATCCTCAGCCGACGAGGGCTCGATCGGTAACTCGCTCAATTCAGCTCTCACAGGCGAGCTGGCCATCGTCGGAGCTGCACCAAATAGCGATGATATTGACCCTGCAAATCAGAGGCTCCTAGGTGAACTCTCCGGACAGCAACGCTCCATTACAAATGACGTGCGCTGGATTCAGGAAGACCTCGAGCGGTTCTATGCGCGAACCCAAAAACCAATTCATAAGGAAGTTTACGAGGACATGGCTAAGTCTCTCATCGACGAAAAACTCGAGAGGCTTCGAGAGAAGATCCAAATGAACCATACCTTCACATCACGCAAACTCTCAAAAATTTGGTCAGATCGCCTCATGTCATGGGCGGAAAAACTCGAGGGTCCAAAGCCTGACGGCAACGGCAACGGTGGCGATGGAGATGGAGGTTCTGGAGGAGGCGAAGAAAAAGATTTCGAATTCATGCTCAAAGTCATGCGAATGGTTCAAGCTGAGCAAGACATCCGTGGCCGCACTCGCTCCCTCGAACAGATGCTTCGATCCATGAAACTTTCCGAAAGATAAGTCCAACTCATTAACCAATAAAAACAATCTATGAAAGCAACCCTAATCACAGCTCTCGCTTCGGCAGGCCTTCTGGCGACCGGCCTTGCCGACCCAGTCAAGGAGGACAGCGCGAAAAAGCCAACCGAGGCCGCAAAAGCCAAGGCCCTGGTAGAACATCAAGACGGATCTGAAAAGGTTTCGATTGATCAGGACAAACAGACCGCCAACGCCCAGGAGCTTCTCCTTGAACAAACCAACCAAAAAGTGATCGAACTCCTTACCGAGGTCGAAACTCTTATGGCTAAAACCACCGACAAGCTAGAAGACGGCGACACGAGTGGTGATACCATTGCCATGCAGACTGAGATCATTGAGAAAATCTACGAGGCTGCCAAAGAAAAGTCTCAATGACCATCAGCCGGCGGATGACCAAGCCGGCAAAAGAGCATGGGTGCCATGCTCGAAATGATGGGCCAAATGATGGGTAAAAAGCCTGGCGAAAATCAGGACTCTAAATCAAACCAGGGTGGCGAAGGATCCACCGGCGGCTCCGATTCCGCGAATACCGAAAACAAGGGTGTCGCCAAAGGTGAAAAGGGCTCGGAACGACGCGTTCCTCGAGCTGCCGGCAAATCAGGGACCACTCTTCCACCAGAATTCCAAAAAGCACTCGACGGCTATAACAAGGCCGCCAAAGCCAAAAAATAAGGACCCTATCCTCCAGAGCGTCAACGGTCTTCAGGGCGCTACCGCTCCGGAGGCCGTTTCTCCTTTTTTATTTTCCACTCCTTCTGTCCAACCGTTCCCATGCGAATTTTGCTTCCAATTTTAACGTTGCTCTCGGCCCTCCCGATTGCCGGCCAAAATCCCCTTCAGCGGGATGAAGATCCCATTCCGGCAGCCGTTGAAAACATCTATACGCGGGGGCTCCGGTATCTTTCAAAAACCCAAAAGGAGGACGGTTCCTGGGCCGATGGAGTTGGCACCGAACCAGGAGTCGTCGGCCTTGCTGTCATGGCCTTCCTTGCCCACGGCGAGGACCCAAACCACGGCGAATACGCAGAGAATATAAAACGCGGGATTACTTTCATCCTTGGGGCCCAAGATGTCGGAAACGGATATATTGGGAGCTCAATGTATACCCACGGATTTGCCACCCTCGCTCTAGCCGAATGCTACGGAATGTATCGTAACGAAAAGATCGCAACCGGTTTGAAGAAAGCAGTGGAGCTCATTCTCAGCGCCCAAAAGCGAAACCCAAGAGGTGGTTGGCGTTACAGCCCCGACGCTACAACTTCTGACTCATCGATCGCTGGCTGCCAGATCGTCGCGCTCTATGCCGCAAGAAATGCTGGAATCCCCGTTCCTGACACCGCCCTAGAAAAAGGGATGAAATTTATGAGAAAGTGTCGAGGCAGTGATGGCGGATACGGCTATCAAAATGCCATGGGCGATCGGCCTACCCTCACCGCCATAGGCGTCCTTTGCGAGTCGCTTGCGAAGCAACATAAAACTAAGCTTTATGAGGCTAGCACTAAATATCTGGCAAAAAAGCTCAACCACCGTGAAAGCCACTATGCCTACTACTTTGAATATTATATGGCTCAGGCCCTTTTCCACTCAAATGAAGAAACTTGGCAGCAATGGAATGCGAAAAACACCAGATACCTTGGAGCTCTTCAAGGAGCAGACGGATCATTCCCAGGAAGCCGCGGGAAATCATTCAATACTTCCGGAGCACTTCTATCACTCGCTTTGAACTATCGTTTTCTTCCCATTTACGAAAAATGAAGCCTCCTTTTTACTTAATCGTTTTAGCTTTCCTGCCGTCTTTTTCATTTTGCGAAATTGTTGTCAAGGGCGATGGAATACTCCTGGACACAAGTCTCACCAAAAATGAAGCAACCCCAACCAAGCCCCAAGCTTCGAAGCCAGACCCGGCTGGGGACGACCTCATCCTCTTTGATAACGGAGATGTCATGCATGGGACCTTCGGCGGCATTCAAGACGGCTTACTCTGGGAGAGGAAAGATATCGATCGGCCAATTAAGTTCAGCATTCCAGCGATTCGTCAGGTCGTTTTCAAAGGTAGTAGTGGCGTGGTTATGGAAAAGGAAACAGCCTTCATTACCTTGGTCAGTGGCGACAGAATTCCAGGCAAAATTGTTTCACTCGATGACAAATCACTCGTTGTGAAAAGTTCGGTGGTAGGCGACTTGAAAATTCCCCGGAAACACATCAAATCACTCTCCCCGAACCCATTCGATGGGGAACTTTTTTACAGTGGGCCATACAATAGCAACGGCTGGATGATTCTCGATTACCGAAAAACTAAGGAAAAAGACGAAGCAAAAGAAATTGCAGGGGAGGAAAAAAAACCAAAGAAGGAGGTCATACAAGAGAAAGGTAAGCTAAAGGAGGAATCATCAGCCTGGATCCATTCAGGCGCTTCATTTTACAGCCTAGATAACCGCGCACTTGTTTATCCTGACGCCAATATGCCGGATATTGGACGCCTTAAATTTAAAGCTAAATGGAAAGGACGTTTAAATCTTACTCTTGCCCTTCATTCCGACTTCACCCGTGTCCTTCCCGCAGAGAAAAAGGAAGAGCCAAAAGCAGAGGAAGCTGAAGAGATTGAGGATGGCGAGAAACCGAAAGCCGAGGGCGAACAAAAACCTCGGGAAAAAGAACAGCCTGAAAAACAAGATCCTGCTCCACTTCAAAAAGAAAGACTGGTCGATTTCCGGAAGAATAATGCATTTCAAAACATTGCCTGGATTAATCCTTCCAAGCGCACTCACGCGGACATGTTTGGAACGGGATATACAATGACACTATATTCAAGCTACCCCAATCTCTCCCGGAACTACTTCAGCGAAACTGGCGTTGCACGGACTCAAAGAATGGCCAGTGTCAGAAGCAATATTTCACTTTCCGAGGGAGGAGATGCTGAGATCGAAATTCGATACAATCGCAAGGAATCCCTCATGATTCTTTTCATCAACGGGACTTATGCCGCTCAGTGGAATGACCTTGGTGGGTTCCCTGGCGACGGCACGGGATTCGGAATTGTTAATAATACCAGTAACGCACGCGTTCGTATCTCGGAAGTTATGATCACCTCCTGGAATGGCATGACAGATAGCGCCAATAGCATGGTTCACCCAGACCGCGACCTTGTTCTACTTGGAAATGGGACAGACCGTTTCTCGGGTCAGGTTATCGAGATCAAGGATGGGGTAGCTCTCCTCAAATCTGCCTATATGAATGCCGAGATTCCCGTCAAAGATCTTTCAAAAATCGTCCTCAAGAAATCGACCTCGACAGACTTAGATTCCGATGACCTTTCAGAGGACCTCACCTGGGCAAAGGAACCGATGACGATCGTTTACAAGCCATTTGGTAAAATTAGACTCAACCCGATTTCCGCGGAGAGAAACCTCCTGTCCGGAAACTCTCCTTTCTTCGGAGAAATTACGGTAGATTTGTCTTCTGCCGCCATGCTTCGTTTTACCGAAGGATCACCCGATCTATCCGATTGGTTTGACGATCTCTAACGCTTATCTTTTAGTTTTATGCGAACTTTCTTTATTGCCAGCCTGACAATGGCCTCTCTTTGCACCGCTCAGGCAGATGATCAAATTAGCCTGAAAAACGGCGACCTCTTCTTCGGGAAAGTCATCGCACTCCAAGGAGGCCTCATCGAGCTCCAAACCCCCCACAGCGAAGCCCCCCTAAAGATTCTCAATGAGGATCTGATCAAACTCAACTTTTCGGCAAGTCATTCAGCAAAGGAGACCCCAGATGAGCTCCCAAAGAACTCCCAAGAACTATATCTAAGAAACGGAGATAGTATTCCTGGTGAAGTGGTTGGGTTAAACAAGACTCATCTCTCGTTTCAAACTTGGTTCGCTGGACTTCTCGAGATTTCGCGAGACCAAATTGATTCTGTGTTTTTTGGGGTCACTCCTCAGCGGACAATTTTCAGGGGACCAATTGGAGTCGAAGGATGGTCACAAGAAAATAACGGCCAATGGCGTTATGAAAATGGTGCCTTAACCTCTCGTGATAAAGGCTTCATCGGGCGAGATCTCAAGCTTCCGAAGAACTTCATTTTTGGCGCTGACATTAGCTGGGAATCGTCTCCCAATATCCGCATTCACCTTTGCACTGATGAAGCAAAACCCAAGACTGACGGCACAGGTAATTCGTATCTCCTGAACCTGAATTCCGGTGGAGTCCAGGTTAGACGAGTTATGCCTGCTGGAACTAACGGACCAAAGTTTAAAACGCTTATCACTTCCACCAGAGCTCCGGGCAATAAGGGCTCCAACACCTGCCAACTGGAACTTCGAGTTGATCGCGTAACAAGAATCCTTCAACTCTATCTTAATGGCGAAAAGCTAGGGCAAGGAATTGATCCGACCGATTCTCCAGAAGGATCCGCTCTTCTTTTCGAAAGCATGAGTTCGGGAAGTTCTAACAACAGCGTTAGCAATATTTTTCTTCACGAGTGGGATACCACAACTCAATTGCTTCGCCGTGAACCACGTGCCGAAGATGAACTTGACACCTTATCAGTAGACGATGGTGATCGGTTCAGCGGGAGAATCCTTTCTTACAGCCCGGCAGATCCAACCAAACCATTCACCGTCCAGACACCTCTGAGCCCCAACCCAATCTCAATCCCACTCGAAAATTGTGCCGTGATGTATTTTACAAAAGGGACGGATACTCCCAAATCAAAAGGACAGTACTATCTCGCTCTACGGACTGGTGGCAAACTCAGCCTATCCGGAATCCAATTGGGCGCTGACAAACTCAAAGCCAATCACCCATGGCTCGGAGAACTCGAAATCGATCGCGTGGTCATGTTGTCGATTAGCAAAAGCGAATAAATACAGAAGAATTCAATCCCCTTATCATCGTGAAAAAACTTCTCCTTGCTCCCACATTATTGCTCATTAGCGGAATATCCTCTTTAGGCGAAGACGACAGACCCACAAAGGAAAAACCTTCCGTCCTCACTTTCTCGGACAAGAGCAGAATCAGCGGCTTCCCAAAATCGGTCGAAGCGGAAAAAAAGCAACTCATCTTCGACTCATCTTCTCTAGAAGGCCTAAGCATCCTTAACACCAAAAAGCTCCTTGAGATGACACTCAGTGGAACGCCTAAAAAGATTGAAGCTGATCATTACGCCCTCGCAACCATCAAAGGTCACTTTCGCGATTCTCACCGAGACACGATCCGGGGCCGCCTGACCAACTTAGATGATAAGACCATTACGCTCGAAACCTGGTATGCCGGCAACCTGACTCTTCGACGTTCCCTTGTTCACTCGCTCGACATCTTTAATCAATCGCCATCCTTTTACAACGGACCAGACGGACCAGAGGGATGGGTCTCAGCTGGAGGAAATATCGAAAAATACTGGACCTTTAAAAATCGGACTATGATTTCCAAAGCCCGCAGTGGTATTGCTCGTGAGGTCGCAATTCCCGATAAGGCTAAAATCAGCTTCACTGCCAATTGGAGATCGTCTCCATACTTCAGAATCCTTTTCTTCTCGGATGATGGCAGCGATGACTACCCTGGAACCGGATATTCCCTAAACATCCAGCGAACCTACCTGAGTGTTTACCGGAATGCTCCAAATGACCGTAATAATGACATTATAAGCGAGTCGATTCGTAACATGCTCGAAGCCGAAACTGCTGAATTCACCATCTACCTTGATCGCAGCAAAGATGGGACCAACGCCATCCACATTGACGACAAAGAAATCGGAACATGGACCGGAGTCGACGACACCAAATTCAAGGGTAATTGGATCCACTTCGTCCCACAAAACACCAGCCCCATCAAGTTCAGCAATATCTCAGTATCCCAGTGGGACGGGATACTTCCTGCAAAACCGGATAACGAAGAGGAGGAAGACACCGACGAAAAATTAGAGGGTCAGGAAATTCGTCTCGCAAATGGTGATGTCATCATTGGAACTGTCAAATCGATCGACAAAGGTAATGTCTCCCTTTCTACCTCTTTTGGAGAGGTTGGAGTTCCAATTAAACTTATGAGAAGCGTCGCCCTCTCAGAAAAGATTGACGAAGTTAGAATGGAAACAAATGACGTCCGTTGCTGGTTTCATGAGGGCGGATACATCACTGTGAAACTCAAGTCACTCGACGAAAAGACCCTCAGGGGCTACTCTCAGGTTTGGGGAGATGCGGAGTTCGATATAGACGCTTTTTCTAGGATCGAATTTAATATATGGCGTCCTGAACTTGACACCGCTCGCTACGGATCTTCGACAGACTGGTAGCGGCAAAGCTCATGCAGCTTATTTTGATCCTCGTTTCCTCGGTTCCACCAGGATCTCAAGATAAACAGCCTCCCAGCCTTCAGCGAGAGCATGATCAAGCGATTTACCAATCTCTTTTTCGTGGCAAACTTTTGCTGAACCAGATTCTTGTCCTAATCGACAATTAAAGCCCCAGTAGTCATGATCGTCCGGTAATGACTTATTACGCTCGCGCTTAAGGTATTTCTTCACCTCACCCCTGATTTGCTCAACTAACCTAGCCGGTTTGTGTCGCTCTGACACTAACGGAAATAGCTTTTTCATGGAGGTCCTTGTGATGTTTCTCTCCCAAAATGTCTAGCGCTCAAACACAAGAATCTACCGTCTTCATTGCATCAAGCTACAGGTGACCTAAACTCCTTCCATGCGAAAGATTATTCTTCTAGCCATCACCCTCAACACTCTAACCGCCAGAGGAAACACTCTTTCTTACCCTGACTCCAAGCCTGGGGAGACGGTTGATACCCTTCACGGAATTAGGGTTCCTGATCCCTATCGCTGGCTTGAGGATCTAAATTCGGACCAAACCGCCGCATGGGTGAAGGCCCAAAGTAGCCTTACCAATTCCTACTTGGATGCCATTCCAGGCCGCCAAGTCCTGAAAAATCACCTCACCAAACTCTGGAATGTTGAGCGGCTTGGTGTCCCTTCTTTCGAGGGAGGCTCCTACTTTTTTAGCAAAAATAACGGTCTTCAAAATCAGTCGGTCTTGTATTCAACAAAGTCGCTCGACATTGAACCAA
Source organism: Akkermansiaceae bacterium UBA5688 (assembly GCA_002420315.1). Taxonomy (GTDB): domain Bacteria; phylum Verrucomicrobiota; class Verrucomicrobiia; order Verrucomicrobiales; family Akkermansiaceae; genus SW10. Next base: position 9,598 of record DIHU01000190.1, on the reverse strand, counting down.
CCGTATTACTAGATCCAAACACGCTCTCCTCAGACGGCACAGTCGCACTCAAGTCCTACGAGGTTTCTCCGGATGGTAAGTATCTTGCTTACTCAACCTCCGCATCAGGGTCAGATTGGGTTGAATGGCAGGTTCGAGAAATCTCGTCTGGTAAAGACCTCTCCGATCACCTCAAGTGGTCCAAGTTCTCAGGCGCATCATGGTCCAAAGATAGCAAAGGATTTTATTATGGTCGTTTCCCCAAACCAAAGGGTGGAGACGAAATGATCGCCAAAAATATTCACAAGAAGATCTACTACCATGAGATCGGCACACCACAAGACGAAGACCTCCTCGTCTACGAAAGACCAAATGAACCAAAACAAGGCCTTTATGCCTGGGTCACCGAAGACGGCAAATATCTTTTGATTCAAGTTAGTCAAGGCACTGACACCAAAAACGGCCTCTTCTATAAAGACCTTACCAATCCTACATCAAAGGTCATCGAACTTCTCGCCGACTTCGATGCATCCTACGATTTTATTACAAATTTAGGTTCAAATTTCATTATTCGAACTGATCTCAAAGCACCTAAACAAAAGGTTGTTTCAATCGATCTAAACGCACCGATCTCGACTCAGTGGAAAACGATTATCCCAGAGAGCAAAGAAACCCTTCGCTCTGTTTCCCACATAGGTGGTCTCTTCATCGCAAACTACCTCAAGGATGCGCGAACCGAAATTCGACGCTTTAAAACAGACGGCAGCCCTCTTCGACCCGTCAAGCTACCAGGTCTAGGAACGGCCACCGGATTTGGAGGGAAATCGAATCGAAACGAAACCTTTTATTACTTCACTTCCTTCACCAGTCCCGGAGCTGTCTACCGATACGATATCGCAAGAAATGCTTCCACTCTTTTCAAAGCGCCCAAAACTCAGTTTGATCGGGATAATTATGAATCCCGACAGATCTTCGCGACCTCCAGAGATCGCACTAAAATCCCAATGTTTATCGTTTATAAGAAGAGTCTGAAGCTCGACGGCAATAACCCCACCCTTCTCTATGCTTATGGTGGCTTCAATATTTCACTTCGCCCTTCCTATTCACCCGCCACAATCGCCTGGTTAGATCTTGGTGGCATCTATGTGATGGCAAATCTTCGTGGTGGTGGTGAATACGGCGAGGAATGGCATGAAGCCGGAATGAAACTTAAGAAACAGAATGTATTCGACGATTTTATTGCCTGTGCAGAACACCTCATTTCAAAAAAATTCACCTCTTCAAAAAAACTCTCCATTGCCGGAGGTTCGAATGGAGGTTTGCTAGTCGGTGCCTGTATGGTGCAAAGACCCGAACTTTATGGAGCCTGTCTTCCGGCAGTCGGAGTAATGGATATGTTACGCTTCCACAAGTTCACAATCGGCTGGGCTTGGCAAGCCGAGTATGGCAAGCCGGATGAGCTAGATGATTTTAAAAATCTCCTAAAATATTCGCCTTATCACAACTTGAAGCCCAACAATTACCCAGCAACCATGGTGATCACATCCGACCACGATGACCGGGTCGTCCCATCGCATTCCTACAAATTTGCAGCAGCGCTTCAATCTGCCCAAAAAGGTCCCGCACCCACCTTAATTCGTATTGAAAGTAAAGCTGGCCACGGAGCCGGGACTCCGACTTCAAAGCGAATCGAGGCCATCGTTGACAAGTATGCTTTTCTCTCCAAGTCGTTAGGGTTTCAGATCAGGTTCTAGCAAAAGATTTCTCCATCGAGAAGCTAAGGCCCCCTTTTATATTTACTCCCCTTCCTCCTTAAAAAGGACTTCTTCAAAGAGATCAATTTTCCCTTTGGCATATCGGCGGAGTTTTTCTATCCGGAAACCTTTCCAAGCTTTTTCTCGTTTTTCAACGAGAAGCGCATCGATAATTGCAATCTGGTGGTCTTCAAAAACACCAGAGAAAGCGCTCCGGTTTACTTCAAACCAGTTTCTCGCCTCTTCCTCACTTACTTTGGCGTCCACCATCCTCGCCAAATGTTCGGCTCGCTGGATACGTGCCGCTAGGCGCATCCGACGTTCTCTTACGCCCGACCAAGCAGCACGTTCCGCTAGAGCACCAAAGACATCTTCGCTAGGGTAACGTTTCATTTCACTCGTGAGCGCCTGGTCGACTTGAATTCCCGAAACAAACACCTCTTTAGACATCGAAACCTTTATCTGTAGTTTCACCAATTCGTCATCAATCAGCTCGTTAACAATAACCTGACGCAGGAGCCTTCGCTCTCCTTCAGTCGTATCATCAATTGTTCGCCCGCGACGCCAAAGATATTCCACCATCTTTTCTTCGACTTGCGCCCGAAAGATTGGCCGATAATAGACCCGCGCGACTACGCCTGAAGCCTTGGCCTCAGCAATCTCAGTCTTCTCGTCTCGCTGCGGTTCGTTGAGCGACCCATAGACCGGCCCTTGAAAAAGAAAAAGGTCACACGCAAGGTAGATTACAAGGATACCATAAACGCCAAAGCGAATCGCCATGGCCTTGGCTAGGTTCCTCATCGCACAATCACCTTAGCGCCCGGACGAACATACTGAGGAAAACGCGCTGCATCCCAATTTGAAAGTCGATAACATCCGGCACTCTGAGAACGCCCGATCGTGCTAGGGCTTGATGTTCCATGAATTCCAATCCCAGACTTTGATAAACCACACCAAAGAACGCCCACCGGGCTATTCGGTCCATGAGCGACATCAACCACATCAGTCCCCCGCTTACCGGTCTCTAAAAACTGTTTATCATACCGCCACGAAGGAAATTCCACACAATTTACAACTTTCCAAATTCCATGGTGAATAAACTGTTCGCCGCCTGTGGTCGTAGGAAACATCGCGATCATCTTGCCCAGTGGCTCCTGATCCTCATCGGAAACAATCATTGGTATTCCAGGAATCACAATTGTAGGCTGAGTCGGGTCGTAAACAAAAATCTGATTATTTTTAGTGTCGATAACGATATTGTGCTTACTGAGCCGCTCATCTTCTTTATGCATTCGGCCGACCGAGATTTCCTCGATACGAAATGGCGCGATGTTGGGTACTTTTAGAGTATCTCCTATCCTGAGGCCATATGCCTTTGACTTTCCGTTCAATTTTATGAGGAAGCTTTCGGAAGTGTGGTAGCGCTCAGCCATGAACTCCAAATAACTCCGGTAAGCTACCAGTTTTACTCCACCTAAATTCCCATACCCCCTCGGGAGATTAGGATTGATGTAATCTTTCGCAAGAGCAGGCACGGTAGCGAGAGCAAAAAGCTCTTCAATCTCTTCCTCAGCCTCTTTCAACAAAGCGTCCCATGCCCCTGGAGGACGTCCACGAAAACGATTGTAGGAATAAACAGCCCGCAGGGTGAAATTACCAGGTCGCCCATCAAGATAGCCTGGTCCAAAGCACTTTTGATCGAGATAAATCTGAATACGTAAGCCATCGCCACCCATCTTGGGAGAATCAACTTGGGCCAACAAAGCTGTAGGAAGAAAAATAATAAAAAGACAAAGGAATCTCATACGTAAGAACTTTCTACGGGGAAGTTAACATACTTAAATTATTGCGCCAGCTTTCCAAAAACGACTTTTTTTGCACTACTTGAGGACTCTCAGGCAATAGTAAACCTTGATTTCCCTGCAACTTTCATTAAGCCCCACCCATGCGATTTGACGAACTTGGTCTCAAAGAGACCGTCCTCGAGGCTGTGACTGAGTCCGGCTACGAGTCCCCCACCCCTATTCAGGCTCAAGCCATTCCTCTTATTTTGGATGGAAAGGACGTCATTGGCGCTTCACAGACCGGCACCGGAAAGACCGCAGCTTTCGCACTTCCATCGCTCTCCAAAATCGAGCCAATCGGTAAACCACAGATTTTAGTCCTCGAACCAACACGCGAGCTTGCTGATCAGGTCGCTGAACAATTCCTTCATTACGGAAAAAAAACAGGCTGCAAGGTCGCACTTTTATATGGTGGTGTTGGTCATGGGAAACAGGACGAGCAACTTAAGCAGGGAGCCGATATCGTCGTGGCAACCCCAGGCCGCCTCGTCGATCACTTCTACCGTGGCACGATGAAGTTTAAAGAGATCAAGATTCTGATCCTCGATGAAGTTGATCGTATGCTTGATATGGGATTCCTTCCCCAAGTACGAAAGATCATCAATATTTGTCCCTGGAACAACGAAGAGCAAACCCGCCAAACTCTTTTCTTCTCGGCTACGATGCCTCCAGTCATCGCAGGTTTTGCCGAGTGGTGCCTCACTGATCCCGAAAAAGTTGAAATCGCGCGACGCGAAGTCGCCGCCACCGTTTCACACGCCTTTTTCCCGGTTGCCATGACTCAGCGTGATGAACTTCTCTTAGGCCTGCTTGAAAAGACCGAATACGACTCGCTCATGATTTTTACCCGGACGCGAAAAGAGGCTGATGTGATAGCAAACCTCCTCCAGCAACAGGAGTCGATTGGAAACTCCGTCACTGTGATGCATTCTGATATTCGGCAAAATGACCGCATGAAAGCTTTAAAAGGATTTAAGGACGGCACTTTTAAAATCCTTGTTGCCACTGATGTGGCTGCCCGTGGAATTGATATTTCCGACGTCACACATGTGATTAACTACCGCGTTCCCGAGAATGCAGAAGACTATGTCCACCGGATTGGTCGAACTGGTCGGGCCGAAAAGGAGGGTGATGCTTTCACATTGTTGACTGCCGACGAGCTAGAATTCGCCGACTCAGTCGAAGGCTTTATTAACAAGAAAATCGAGCGCAAAAAATTGGACGGGTTTGATTACCAATACACCGCTCTTCTCGATACCGAAAAGCGCAAGCCCATTAAAAAACCCCGTCGTGGAGGGGGGAAACGTCGACGCCGCTAAACCATGTTCTGGGCGCAGAACACCACCATTTAAATCGTGCGCATCCTTGGAATTGACCCCGCTGTCCGGAATACCGGCTACGCCATTCTTGAGGGCGATCAAACCTCGGCAAAGGCGCTCGACTACGGTGTTATTTCAATCCCGCAACGCATCAAACAGTCCGGTGCTCTCGAAGCTGTCTGCAACGGCATTCGCAATCTCATCGAAAAATGGCAGCCCGATGAAGTCGCCATTGAGGGCATCATTTATGTCCAATCTCATCGCACCGCTATTTCCATGGGAGCAGCTCGGGCAGCTCCTCTTATTGCTGCTGCCAGCTTCGGCCTAAAGGTTTACGAGTATTCGCCCAAGAAGGTGAAAAAAGCCATCGTTGGCAAAGGAACTGCCGATAAAAACCAAGTCGCTTTTATGATTCGAGCTCTCCTTAGTCTCGACGAAACCCCTCCATCTGATGCTGCTGACGCCATGGCTATTGCCCTTGCCCATCTGCAAGCCTCAGATCCCCGCCGCGCAATTCTGCTAGATCGCAGAGAGGTATAGCAAACTGAAGGGAACCGGCCCATCTCATCGCTGCTTAAAAGCACCCCTCTTCCTCTCCCAAGGAGATTTCGGGGAGGCTACGCGTAGTTTGGGATCTCTTTCGAACGCCAGCGCTGCAACTTTCTAAGAGATACACAGCCTCCACCAACCCCTCCGACTAGGAAATAGTCAGGATGGCTTCAGCCGTAGATTTTCCAGAACTGATTGCACCCTCAATCGAGGCGCTAATTGCATGGTCCCCGCAAACGAACACGCCACCGATTTCCCGAAACCCTACTGGGTTTGTTTCTTCCTGAGTCGGCAACGCTTCTTTGATCAGATCAGTCCTGAGATGTTTCCAAGTTGTGACTTTTTCTCCAAACCATTCCTTAAGTTCTTGCTGAACCACCAAAGGAAGATTGCTTTCTCGGTTATCGCCAAGAACTGAAACCGAAATCAAAGCTTTCCCATCCGGAGCATAATCTGGCGCTAGATCACTCATCACCGCAACATTGTTCACTATGCCGCTCTGAGTGCCATTAAGAGCAATGATCACTCTATCTAGTGGAGAAGTATCAGCTTCAAAATAGAGATTGGTCACGGCACGCCAATTCGGCTCAAAAACACCAAAACCCTCTACCAGACGAGCCGCAGCAGCAGCATTCGTGGCGACAACCACCTGACTTGCGTCGATCTTTTCACCATTTTCGAGAATAACATAATCAGCACTCACCGCTGACACCCGCGATTTTAAAAGGATCGCAGTCTCGGGCAAATGAGCTGCTAGTTGCTTTGGAATCTCCCCCATTCCTTTGGCAGGGACAGTTGCACTACCTTCACTAAACATTTTGAAGGTGAACTCGAACATTCGGCTGGAAGTCTTGAGTTCGCGCTCTAGAAAAATCCCCCCATAAAAACTACGGAAGAAGGTATCTATCATCTTCGCCGAAAAACCAAAATCCCGGAGGTAAGACTCCGTCGGTTGATCGCCACGCTTAAAAATTTCACTTTTCTCAAGATCTAAAACCTTTTGGCGTAATACTGCCACTCTGAGCTTATCGAAAATTGTTCCAATCGGAGCCAAGGCTGACGACATAAGCTCCTTTGGGCGACGAAAGACGTCCATCACTCGGCAGAGTTTTGAACCATTAAACACGAGTGCTCCTGGCTCAAACGCTCTAAGATCCAAAGCTGCCAAATCGAGCATCTTACCAGCTTCTGGATAGGCATCCAAATAAACTTGGAAACCTCGATCGAGAAGGAATCCTTCAACCGCATCGGTTTGCACCCGGCCCCCAACTCTCGAGGAAGCTTCAAGCAGGAGGACTTCTCGACCATTCCGGTGTAAAGGCACAGCACATGAGAGGCCTGCAAGCCCAGCTCCCACAATCACGATTGGCTCCATGCCAACTACATCGCCCAACAACTGAAAAGTGACAAGCTTAGACCAAAAAAGAACCCGGTCGCAACAATTCACAACCGGGCTCTAGGGGAAGATTCACTAACCGATCTACGACCATAAAAAATGTGGACGCCCTCACGGCTGCCCACATTTTTTTAATTCTTAACCTAAGAAGAAATTAGGACATCACCTTAGTCTTGCCGGGAATGGCACAAGGGTAGAGTCCATCCTTTCCTGGCTTCGGCCCAGGATCAGCATCCCATGCAAAGGATTTCGGCATAATTGAGAGTCCTTTCTCGAGCGCATCGGAATACTTAATTTCCTGACCAGAATAAGTTGCCATGCGCCCCAGAATGGCCGTCATGGTGGATGCTGCGGTGTAGTAAGCATTGTTGATCGGCTTGTCTTCGCGAATGTGGCGATAAAGCTCATTGTGCTCGATCTGGTAAGGCGAAGTCTTGTCCTTAGAACGATGACGCCAAACTGTCTTACCCGCCGCATCAACAATCCGGCCTGGATATGCTTTACCACCCTGACAACCAATGATCTCGGTCACACGATTTAAGGCTCCCTTTTGATGGCGGCACTGGGAATTCAAAACAGTTCCATCCTCATAGGTAAACTCGACATAGTGGTGATCAAAAATTTCGCCATAATCCTTACCGACCCTTACCTGCCGTCCACCCATTCCTTGAGCTTTGACTGGAGGACCTCCCTTAAACCAATTCATCACGTCAATATTGTGCACGTGCTGCTCAACGATATGATCACCGCAAAGCCAGTTGAAATAATACCAGTTGCGCATCTGATATTCCATTTCGGTCATACCTTCCACACGCGGCCTGACCCAAACTCCACTACTATTCCAATAAACCTGACCATAGTTGATATCGCCTACGATTCCTTCCTTCAGCTTAGCTAAAGTCTCGATGTAGCTCGGCTGGTAATGGCGCTGAAGGCCACAAACAACTTTCAGCCCTTTCTCGTCAGCCTTCTTTGCCGCCTCAAGAACTTTGCGAATCCCAGGAGCATCAGTAGCAACTGGCTTCTCCATAAACACGTGCTTTCCTTGCTGCACTGCATACTCAAAGTGCTGGGGGCGGAAACCAGGAGTTGTGGTCAAAATCACCACGTCGGCCGCATCAATCGCACCGCGAAAACCATCGAAACCATCAAAAATCCGATCCGCAGAAATATCCACCTTATCGGCATACTGCTGGCGGAACGAACTTACAGCCTCTTCGGCACGATCACGGAACGCATCAGCAACCGCAACCAGCTTAGTCCCGGGAACATTGAGAGTTTGGGCAGTCGCACCACGTCCACGTCCACCACAACCCACCGTTGCCACTTTGATTTCATCGCTGCCACCCGCTTGCGCGAACCCTGCGATAGGGAGCGTAGCCGCTGCGGCGGCACCTGTCTTGAGAATGGCCCGTCTGTTTGTATCTTGAAGATCGCTCATCTTTAGTCCTTACGTTGTTTCTTCGAAGAATCTAACGAAGAAGTTCATCTTCGTAAACCACGGTCAATCCCGCCCGATTCAAAATCGAAGCCCCAAATTCACAATCTTCTAAAAATAGCGCCAATAATGCGTGCCCCTGGTGCTGCACCATCAGCGAAAATGCATAATCAAGATTAGTCTCAGCCTCATAAAGTTTGTTCAGACATTTCTTCAAATCCCCACATTCTTTCATCTTCACCACCAAAAGCTCGGAAAGAGTGTAGGCAATCCCCTGCTCCATAAACAATTCTTCAGCACCATCCGGATCATTCACAATCAAGCGCGCCACCGTAGCGTCGCGAGAATCCTGCACACTGAGACCAATCACATTGATTTCACAGCGGCTCAAAAGATTCGAAAGCGAAGAAAAAGCACCCACCCGGTTTGGCATCATGACTGAGAATTGCCTGACAAAATCCCTCCGTTTACTCACATCTTCACTCACCGTCATTTATCGTATTCAAATTTTTATCAGAATCTTCGCTTTTGTTCAATCCGCATCTAGGCCAGATAGTCCCACCGTGACCGAAGACTATCTCAGCCGATTTAGCGGCATCTCCCGACTTTACGGCATGGCTTCGCTCGAACGATTCTCGAAAGCTCACGTCATGGTTGTTGGACTCGGCGGAGTTGGATCGTGGGCCCTAGAAGCCCTTGCTCGCTCCGGCGTGGGTCAATTTACCCTTGTCGATCTTGATGATCTTTGTCTCACCAACACCAACCGTCAAATTCACGCTACCTCCGACACCATTGGACAATCCAAAGCGATCGTTCTTGCTAAAAGAATCCTCCAAATCAATCCCGAGGCCCGCTGTAATGTCGAGCAGACATTCTACTCCGCAAAAAATTCCGAAGACCTCCTCTCCGACACTCCCGACGCTGTTGTCGATGCTATTGACTCGGTCCATGCCAAATGCCACCTCCTCGCTACCTGCCATAAAAAAAATATCCCAATCATTACGAGCGGCGGCGCGGGTGGCCGGATTGATGCCTCCCAAATCCAGCTCGATGACCTTTCCCGCACCTTCGGAGACGCTCTCCTTCTCTCGGTCCGAAAGCGACTTCGCTCCGAATACCGTTTTCCAAAAGCAGAAAAAAAAGCCCCTAAATTTGGAATTCCAGCTATTTTTTCACCCGAATCGCCCATCTTTCCGACTTGCGATGGTAAGACCTCCACCATCCGCCCCGAAACGATGCCCGGCGGCATCAAATGCGACGCTGGCTACGGCGCAGCCACTCATCTTACTGCAACCTTCGGCAACCTTCTTGCTGGTTGG
>DIHU01000038.1 GCA_002420315.1 Akkermansiaceae bacterium UBA5688 | reverse complement strand
AAGGATGCTAGCGCTCCTGAGTATGAATTTGCCACGGAAGCCTTCAATGGTTGGCCTCTCTTCCGCGGGAGAAACGCGGGGCATGTTCCTATCGCTGGTCCCAAAGACAAAACACCAATCGAGGTCGGGATCGATCTTACTCCACTCTTCGAAAAACTGGGTGCGGCAAAAGACGGCGAAGCTAGGATCTTTCTCAGGCTCACGCGGGCCGACGAGAGTGAGGCCGTCGGCGTGCTGCACGAATGTGCCGTCCGAAGTTATGACCCCAAAGGAAACTTCATCCGCGAATCAGAATTAGCGATTAAGGATGGAAATTTTGGTGAATCGCTCCTCGAGATTGATAAGGTCGTTAAAGGGCTTAAACGTAAGTAATGGAGGGCTCAGCCTTTCGTGCCAGTGATAAAAAGCGATCGCCCTTAAGTCAGAACCCCGCACGATCGAATAGTAGATAAAACTTCCAGCTTCCAATGTTACTTTAAGGAAGTTTTGTAATGGGAATCCCACTATTAAAAATCAAAGAAGTGCGAATCATGTTTGGAATTTTGCTCCTTCGTGGGTGGCGACTGAGCTTAGCCTTTAGCAAGAAACTAATAGAATCACCTAGCTATCGTTGCTTCTGAATCACCAGTTCTAGATTTTTCTTGGCAACCTGGTTGTCGGGATCGAGCTCCAAGGCCATACGGAATTGCGCTTCCGCCTCGTTGAATTTCCCTTGCTTCCCAAGGAGTGCACCGTAGTCGGTGCACGCGTCGGAATTACTAGGGTTTATAGCGAGCGTTTTTTTGTAATAAGCGGCCGCCTTGCTCTTGCTGCCCTTGGAATGTTCCTGCAATGCGAGCCGGTAATAGCCTCCACTCACTCTTCGTTTTAAACGTTCTCTGTGGGTTTTCGAGTTTGAGCTCGCCAGCGCGTGTTCGAGATACCGTAACCCTTGATCAGGAAAGGTGCTGAGGAAAGGGTTCGAAATTGACTCTGCAAGCTTGGATGGAGCAATCGGGGGCGTGAACCAACTGCCGGGGAAGGGCACCGAAAGATCACGAAGCTGGTTGTCACTGGCTTTCGAGAAAGCGACATCGTGGAGGATAAGATCGGTCGAGACTCGACCTCGATATATTGCGAATAAGCGTCGTTCCTCATCTAACAGGAGGCTGATGGGGACTGAGAATGATGCCGGGAAATCGTAAAGCGACTTGAGTAAGAAGCGCAGGTAATCTGCGCTGAGAAGCGTGATTGTCCCGCTTGGGAAAGGAAACTTGCTCGCAGTGATTAGCTTGCCTGCTGCAAGATGATCGGACCCAGCCACCAATTTGTCGACCGAGAGTGCAAGAATCTCGAGACCGGCAGCTTGGATGCGCTCCTCGTCGCGTACGAACTGGTGCAACTCCTCGGTGCAGGATTCACAGGTTCCTGAGAAAAGGGTTATGAGGAGCGGCTTCTCACCTCGGGAAATTCCGGCGGCTTCCATTTTCCCCGCTGGGATATAGCGGAACTCCGGAAGCGGAATTCTCCCTGGTAAAACCATCTGCTCAGGAGATTGCGGAGCGATCGGTCGCTGCCGAGCCGGCCCTAAGCGAAGAGCCGTGCGCGGAGAGGCCTTCTTCAGCACTCCCCCTTCCGCGATGTGGTAGCGCTCACCTGCCGCGATTTCGGAAAACGATTCTTCAAATCCATCCGGCCAAATCACATGTAGCGAAGATGGCGCCGCCCCCGGATCGATTCCAAAGTGGACCCATTTTGATGATTGCGAAAGAAACGCACTACCTGCACGCAGCGTCTGAAGGAGTTCGCTACCATTGGAGAGCGTCAGCTTTAGCCGGGCCCCAATCGCATCGCGATTCGACTTTTCCCCGCCCTTTAGTCGGAACGCCACTGAACGATTTGCCTTTGGCGAGCTATTGCGTAGCAGACGTAAGCGAGGCGCCGTGCGATTGTGCGCCCACAGGTCCAGATCCCCATCTCCATCCCAGTCAGTGATGGCCAAGGCCCTTCCGTCATCATCAAACCCAAATCCCGAAATATAAGAGGCGTCCGAAAATTGACCCCCACCAGTATTTAGAAAAGTACGGTTTGTCTCCGAGCCGCTCCACGAGCTTCCCGAGCGAGCCGATTGCATAATTGCCGCCCAAGAATTCTCATACACATCGACTGCCTGTTTGTCGGTGAAATCCGTCGGTGATGGCGATACGACCTGCCGCCAGAAGAAACTTCACAAGTCGGGACCGCCAACCTGGTTAGTCAGGTAACCATTTGCGACGACCAGGTCCTGCCAGCCATCGTTGTTGAGATCCGCGAACTGAGAACTCCATGCCCAGAGGCCAACATTGACTCCGGCAGACTCGCTCACATCATCAAATTTCCCCCTGTCGCTCCCAAGGAAAAGGGTGTTGCCGCGTGCCATCCGTTGGAAATCGGCAGTCGCGCCCGGATTGCCCTTGCCGAACTGTCGCTGAAAGGCAACGCGCCCCCCGGCAGACGAGAACATATTGCTGACGTAGACATCCATCCTACCATCGCGATTGGCATCGCTCCACGCCACTGACATCCCGGATGAAATGTCCTCTACGCCGGCAGCGGCAGCAACATCCGTGAACCGACCGGCGTCATTGCGGAATAGATTATTACGGCCGAAGTCGTTAGCAACATAGAGGTCTTGATCTCCGTCATTGTCGTAGTCTTCCCATGAAGCGGCGAAGCTCCAACGGTCGCCACCCGTAGCAATTCCAGCGGCTCTCGTAACATCTGAAAATTGTAGTCTGCCGTCATTTCGCAGCAGCGCATTACGACCACCATTTTCGGCATCGTTGAAAGGCAATGGTACTCCGGCCATAGATCCACTGACACCGCCAGCGGCTGAATTAGCGAGATAATTACAGACGAAGAGATCGAGATCACCATCGCTATCGTAGTCAGCTGCGGACAATGAATGTGGGTTCGATATGCCGAGGATTTCGCTGCGCCGCGAAAAATTTGCTTTCCCGTCGTTTTCCAAAACGAGCACCAGCGCCACTGTCGCGACGACCAGATCCTGATCACCATCATTATCGAGATCAAGAAACAGCGCCGACGTAGAAGACTCGAGCCAATCAACTCCAGCCTGCGCTGAAATATCGCGGGTGGTGCCTTCCGGGTTCTGCAAATAAAGGCGGTTGGGCAAACCGCCGCCGTCGCAAACATACAGATCGTCCAGTCCATCACCATTCGCATCGCCGATCGCGATTCCGTGGTGCCCCAAAAAATCTATGTCATCGATTTTGGTCAAGGATCGAGCCCAATCTGTCACAGGCGAATCGTGCGGACCGATTTCTTCTGGGAGCACGTTGCCTGCGATATCTTCAAATAGCGGTTTTTTTCCAGTGCGAGTGACCTCTTCGTGGGAAAGCAGCGTGAGTCGTTTTAGACGTGGTAATCCGTCAGATTCGAGAGCTGAGACTTCCCAGTTGCAATCCCATACACTGGTTGTTTGATGCCATTCTTCCTCGATAGATTCATCGTGGGTGGAAGCGATGACCCGAGTGGAGAAATTGCCCTCATTCCCCTTCCGGGAAATACGAATAATCTTTCTAGTGCCATATTGCTTTGGGAGTGCCTTAAGAAAGGCAACCTTATCAAAAGCGTGGACTTCGTCACCAGACTGTCCGACTTGCAAGCGCCGAACTTGGATCCCATCACTGGAATAGATTTCAACCAAATCAGGCCTGAGCGGAGTCCCCTGAAAGTCCTCAGCGATCGGCTTATCGACACCATCTTTATCGAAAATAAGGGTGAGCGCGCGGGCCGCAGAGTCGCTTTGCAATTCGGTGTCCCAACCGGCCTTGCCTGGATCAAGATTTTCTAATTGTAAATCGGCAGCCGTTTTCGCTCCTATGCTGGAAAAATCAATACTGGTCGAGTCTCCGTCCACTGCAACCTGAGTTGGTCGTTGATAATCCTTTGCGTGGCGCGTCTTGAATGGTCCGCGCGCAAGACCTGAGCCAGAACGATCCGGATCTTCTTTGATCATGGATGTGATGACCCAAACTGTGCCAGCTAGCCCGGCGAGGCCTAGGCCGAGCATGAAAATCTTGAGAATTGGTTGTTTCATGGTCTCTCGCACTTTTGGTTTTGTCAAAAATCCAATAGGATT
>DIHU01000093.1 GCA_002420315.1 Akkermansiaceae bacterium UBA5688 | reverse complement strand
GAGGGAGATGCCAGCCACGACCTAGCGGCCCTTGGAATCAATCTCAAGTCTGATGAAAGCAAGATCCTCTCCGAATCCCTTCACGCCGGTCGACAGAGGTTTCTTGAAGAACAATGGATCGTACCCGCCAGCATTCTCAGCTACCCAGACGGCGACTACGAATCTTTTGAAGCCCTTCTCCGTCTGATCTCGGACTTTCTCCACGATGGTATTACTCTGCGACCTAGTCTTTCCGACGAACTCGACATCATAGCTCAGGAAGCCCACCCCGAAGTTGGCACTGCTCGTGAACTCGCTGACTGGCTCTTTAAGTCGGGACGTTTTACCGGTAATCACTCAGTTCCTTTTGATCCACGCAATTCGGATTTAACCTGGTCACTTGACGAGGGGCAAAGCAATCCACTTGGCCTCTCTCTCATTTATATCCTCGTTGCTCAAAGACTTAGCCTCACCGTTTATGGAGTAAATTATCCCGGGCATTTTCTCTGTCTTATTGACTCTCAAGACGGTCCCACTTTGATCGATGCTTTTCACAAAGGGCGTCCAATCATCGTAAAACAGCTCCTCAATGAGCACCCCGAACTCTCCACAGAGGCAAAGAAAGCAGTGCAACAACCTTGCTCTCTCGCTGCCATGCTTCTTCGAATCCTCGCGAATATGAATCTTGCTTTTAACAAAGCTGGCCGCTTTGACGATGCCACTCTTGTTCAGAATCTTATGAAAACCTTCCGTGCATGAGGATAGAAGTATCACAAGTCCACATTCAGAATCAGACTTTACACCGCCTCACCCTAAATCCAGAGATCACAGTTCGAGGCGGCCTGATTTTCTTTCATGGACAAGGCGATTTTATCGACCGCTACCCATCTATCCTCAAAGGCTTCGTAGATGCTGGCTATCGCTGTATACTCACCGACATGCCAGGCCACGGTCGATCTAAGGGAAAACGAGGAGTTATTCCTAGCCTCGGCTTCGCAGACGAACTCCTTCAGGACTCGCTCTCATTACTGGAAGGTGAAATCGTCATTGCAGGTCACTCTATGGGTGGCCTCATGGCCATGCGTTTTCTCTTTCAAAACGTCAACATTTTCGAAGCCGCTTGGATCAGCTCTCCACTTCTCGATCCGATGCTTCAAGCCAATCGATGGATGAAAATCGCCCTACCTTTGGCCGCACAAATCTCCCCATCGACAACGGTCAGCACCGGGGTCAGCAATTCAGACTGTGGCGATAAAATAGACAGGGCCGAAACTGATGAAGACCAGGCCCTTTTCCACGATCGAATTTCAATCGGCTGGGCTCGGGAGCTTCGTGACGCCGCTCAAGAAGTCCGGGAAGAATTAGCTAAGATGGCCTTCAAAAAGCCAATTCTATTCACCCAAGGAGACTCCGATTCCGTCTGCCCCATTCAAATTCTAGAAGATCGATTGAAAAAACTCCCCTCAAATCAAATCTCATTTAAGAAAATTAAAGAAGCACTTCACGAGCCCTTTTGTGGCTCGACGCGTGGACAGTTTCTTACGCATCTCAATCACTGGATCGCCCATGAGTTAGGGTAGCTCTACCAGAATTGCACAAGCTCGAAGCATTCCGGTATTTCAAAAACTTTTCCACACTCGAAGGGCATTTCCTTACCTCCATCAATGGAAAACTTATTCCAAGCAGCGCCATGAATTATGAGGTGATAGCCTGAATAATTTGGCTGGAATTCACCACTACGAGTTTGAATCAACTTCTGATCCCTAAGCTTAAACGTCTTTTTTATCGAGACTCCATAACCATCTCCAACGTCCTCATAAAGACCGCCCTCACCTTCTTCATCAGCTAGGTAGGCATGGAGTTCCATATAAGGAAGATCAACCGATGAGCTTAAACGCACCGGCGATAATGGCAGGATCGTTCCGGCCCTTACAAAAAGAGGCGTCGACTCAAGCGGAACATCAACCCACCTTTCTTCAGCGCCCAAAACCTTCTCATTTGTCCAGAAGTTATACCATAGACCCTTTGGAGGATAAAACCAACGCCCTTCAACTCCCGGCTTAGAGATCGGGCAAGTCAACAAACTTGGCCCAACCCCAAATTCTTCGACACGGTTATGGCACTCTGGATCATCTGCATCCAAATAAATCAATGAGCGCAGAATTGGATCACCGCTGCGGGTGTGTTCCTCAAAAACGGTATAAAGGTAGGGCAGCATTTGGTAACGGAGTTCGATAAACTTCTTAGCAATGCTTGTGTATGGTTCTCCAAACGACCACGGCTCCTGATCATTCTCGTCACCCGAACTGTGCACCCGACAAAAGGGATGGAAAACGCCCATCTGCAACCAGCGGATGAAGAGTTCACCCTCTGCAACACCAGAAAAGCCACCAATATCAGTACCAACAAACGAATACCCCGATAGCGCCAAACGCTGACATTGGATGTTACCAATCTTAAGGTGCTCCCAAGTTGATTCAATATCGCCGGTCCAGGCTGAGCTATACCGCTGCGTTCCGGAAAATGCCGAACGTGTGATTACAAAGGGTCGATTTTCTGGAAAAGCTCTCCGAATACCTTCTCGAGTCGCGCGAGACATCTGCATGCCATATACATTATGGGCCTTTCGATGGGAACATGGATGGCCGTCAAAGTCATGTCGAACATCGCGGGGAAAAGTCTTTTGCTCATTAAATACCGCTGGCTCATTCATGTCAGTCCAAATTCCTGCTAAGCCACTTTCATGCATAAAAGGCGGAAAGAGATCAGCCCACCAATCGCGGGTTTTTGGACTAGTGAAATCGGGAAAATGACATGGCCCCGGCCAGACATTACCAGTCATTAAAGGCCCATCCATCCGCTTGCAGAACATGTCACCTTTCTTTCCACTCTGATAAATCTCATAGTTCTCATCGATTTTAATACCAGGATCAATGATCCCAACCATCTTGATCCCTTCCTTCTCAAGACGCTTTGTCATTCGACTAGGATTTGGATAACCCCCATCATCACGATTCCAAGTAAAGCAACGAAATCCATCCATGTAATCAATATCAACATAAATTGCGTCACATGGAATTCCCCTCTTTTTAAAACCATCAGCAATACCCATCACCTCGATTTCACTTTTATATGACCACTTACACTGATGAAAACCGAGTGCCCAAAGTGGTGGCAACTCAGGCTTACCGGTCAAGCGACTATATTCCCGAACAACTTCTGGAACCGAAGGACCGTGCATAAAGTAGAAATTCATCTCTCCGCCTTGGGCCCAAAAACTACTCACTGTCTCACGCTCACCACCGAAGTCGTAAAAGGATCGGAAGGTATTATCAAAAAATATTCCGTATGCCTTTGCGTGATGCAATCCAATGAAGAATGGGATATTTTTATAAAGCGGATTAGTTTCAGCATTATAACCATAAACATCACTTCCCCAAAGCTGGCGGCGTTGTCCTCGCAAATTCTTGTGACCAGGAATGTCTCCCAAACCATAAAAATGTTCTCGGGACTGAATGGCCCGGCTCATCATGACAACTTCTCCGCCATAAGTGTCGTTTTGGCGCCAATGAAATCCTTTCTCATCTTCCGAGAGTAAAACACCTTTCTTATCCTCAATTCGAATCTTTAATCCATCACGTGAAATCATCACGACAAGTTCTCCGGTCTTGAGAACGTAGTGCTTCTTTGTTTCTGAAACCTCAGGTGGGAATGCTTTTTCTAAGGCTTTTGGCACCACTGCATATGAAAAATCATCCGCATAAGCGCCAGTTACAGAAAACCGGAACCGAATAACTCCAACTTCAACACACATCACCGAAAGAGCGCAAAAATTATCACATACGAATACCTGAAGAGAGCCCTCATCACGGTGTTCCACTACCTTGCCAGGAAAGAGTTCTCCAGCTTCAGCTGGCATACCGGTCTCAATATAGTTATCTTTCTCGAAGGTTTCTTCGTTAACTGTTTGCATCTGCCAGGAGACTAAGCACACCGCATGCCTCCCGCCATTGCAGATACAACTCAGATACAAAAAAACACCATCTTTAAACAATCATGGCTAGAATTCGCACACTTATGCTTGGCTGGGAATTCCCGCCCTTCATCAATGGCGGGCTAGGCGTTGCTTGCGAGGGATTAGTTAATGCACTCGCACCCCGATCCGAGCTGAGCCTGTTCCTACCAAAATTTAGAAATTCTGCCTCAAAAAAGAAAATTCGAATCATTCCAACCCATTATCTTACTCATCCAGCCGATTTCGACCCATATCTCGATGCCAACCAAACCGAGGAGATATATAATAAAGACTTGGATGAAAGAGTTGAAATGTATTCCGATGAAGCCATTGAGGCATCAAAGGAAATTTCTTTTGATGTCATTCACGCCCACGATTGGCTGACCGCAATCGCGGCTCTCAAGATTCGGGAAAAATCAGGAAAACCCCTCATATTTCACGTTCATTCGCTCAATTACGACCGAGCAGGGCCTGACGAGCAGGGACAGATTTACAATCTCGAGAAGCAGATGCTGCAAAAAGCTGATCACGTTATTGCGGTCAGTCATTACACTAAGAAAATCTGCACCGATTACTACGATGCCAATCCAGAAAAGATTTCCGTTATCCACAATGGCATTTCTCCTATTCAAGCCTATCGCCACCCCAAACCTTTTCCCGATCATCTCGTGGTTTTTCTCGGTAGAATGACAAGGCAAAAAGGTCCGAGTCACTTTCTGGAGATTGCCCAAAAAGTTCTGTCCCAAATTTCAAATGTTCGTTTCGTGATGGCTGGAACGGGAGATCAACTTAAAACTTTAATGACCAAAAGCATCCGGCTCGGTATCGCAAATCGATGTCACTTCACTGGCTTCCTTGGTCGTGAAAAAATTCGAGACCTCCTCTCGATGGCCGATGTCTACTGCATGCCTTCCGTATCGGAACCATTTGGTCTCTCAGCCCTTGAAGCTGCGCAATTTGGTGTTCCTGCCGTGATATCAAAACAATCGGGAGCTGCTGAAATCCTACCCGAAGCCAAGACCATAGATGCCTTCGACACCGAACAGATGGCAAGTGGTATTTTAAAGCAACTCGATGCAGGTATTACGATTGAACCTCTACCGATTCGTGACTGGGAAGATGTTGCGTCTGATGTCGTAACCCTTTACGAATCTCTTTTGAATCGCGCTACTTGACCAAGCTCTTACCTGTCATCTCTTCCGGTTGTTTAAGACCCATCATATCAAGCAACGTCGGGGCAACATCGGCAAGAATACCATCTTCAACCTTCCGGCCTTTAAAATCTTTAGCAACATACCAAAGGTGCACTAGATTAGTCGTATGGGCGGTGTGGGGCGACCCATCAGCATTGCGCATGAATTCGCAATTCCCATGATCGGCCGTGATGAGAAGTTTGCCTCCCAGCTTTAACGTCTCTTCGGTGATCGACCGAACTGCAGTATCAATCCGAGTCACCGCGGTCTT
>DIHU01000219.1:26946-95889 GCA_002420315.1 Akkermansiaceae bacterium UBA5688 | reverse complement strand
TTTCTTAGCAACCTTTTTGGCCGGGGCTTTCTTAGCAGCCTTTTTGGCCGGAGCTTTTTTAGCGACCTTTTTAGCTGGAGATTTCTTAGCAGGAGCCTTTTTGGATGCCTTCTTAGCGATTGTCTTCTTTTTTGCCATGGTGGAGAACTGGGAAATAGAGATGTGTTGGACACACCTCACCTATTATAGGTCAAGCAGGAGTTCCCTGCGAGAGGGCGTTTCTTCGCGACTGAGAGGGTTTGGTCAAGTTTTTTTCAACTATAACCTTAATCTCAATACGTTTGCTCTGTTTCGTTATCGAGATCATCACGATTAATTAAGTATTTTTTTGCACATCGCGGACATTGGAGGACGAGCTTGGTCTCATCACTGAAAAGTTCGTCGGGTTTGTCTTTCCAGGCACTGAGTGTCGGAATGATTTTTTCAAGAGAGCATCCGCACGCAAATTTAAATCGCCTTGTTTCTAGGGCCTTGGTTTCCTCTTCGTCACTAATTTTAGCAACTTGCTCAATGTTCAGGCCCTCAAACCACTCCTGATCAAAGTCAGGTTGAGCCGCAATCAATACATAAGTGTCATTTGGGAGCTTGTACGCGCGGCCAGGTCTTTGTTCGGACTGATCGTAAAAGTGCCGTAGCCACTCAAGCGGATCAGATGTTTCAACTTCTATGGTGGAGGTGCGTGGCTCTTTTCCCTGAGTGGTTGCCTGGGAGTAGAGAAAATTACGATCAGGTTCTCGAACGTCTTCGGTGAAAAGACGGCCAGTGATATATTCGTGAACCGAGGATCCGGTCGCGAAGAAGTTAACGCGGGGAGCTCGGATATTAGCGGTCCATGCAATGGTCTCGGCCCATGGTCTGGCGGTGAGGTGTAGGGTGAGGATTGCGAGTAGGTCTTTAAGAGTGGTGTCGAGATTTTCTGGATGGCGTTCCTCGATGTCCATGAGGTGGAGGTAGTAGTCTGTGAAGATAGGGGTGAATTCGGCGCGGATCATCAGGCAGTTACGATGGCGGATGAAGATAGATTCGACTTTAGTGAATTCTTGGACTGGTTCGGGGACGGGCTCTTGCATCAGTTTTAGAGAAAGTGTTGTGAACTATCGGTGGCGTCAATATTGAGTCTTTCGCGAGCGGTTTTCAGATATTCACCATCGATATCAAAACCAGTGAACTTTTCGATCTTCATTCTTTGGGCGGCTAAAGCAGATGCCCCAATACCGGTGAATGGGTCAAGTAGGTGTTTTGTTCTTCTGATGCCATGAATACGAATGCATTGTTCGACAAGAGCGACAGGGAAGGTCGCCGGGTGGGGGCGTTCTTTACTCCGTGACTGAATCGTGTCGTATGGAATGAACCAGTTGTTGCCCCGACAGCGTTTATCTTCGCCGCCAGTATGACCCCATCGAGCGATGTTCGACTTGTCAGCATATTCTACTCCAGCGGCCCGCCTTTCAAGAGGGACCTCGCCGGTTTTGGTGAGGTGAAAAATATATTCGTGACAGTCGTTTACAAAGCGCTTTGAGTTGATGGGCTTGAAGTGACCGGCGGAAATAGTTTCTCCTTTTCGGGTATCGACACTAATCGACTTGATCCAATGAAAGGTATTTTGGAGGATGAAGTTTGGCTCTTTCCGGGTGAGGGCGAGGACGAGTTGGTGCGGGAGAAGTGGATCTTTTGGCGCTGCCCCTAAATTTAGAAAAAACGAGGCCTCGTCTTTCATGACGCGATGAATCTCCGAAGCCCATTCCTGACACCAATCAATGAAGTCATTACATTCCAATTTGTCTTGGTAGGTTCCGTAGTTGATTCCTAAATTGTAGGGAGGAGAGGTGACAACAAGATCCACGCATTCGGACGATAGCTGTTTCATGCCTGCGAGACAGTCTTCATGGTGGAGTTCAAGCACGGCTGAGTGTCTCTTTCCATTAGGTCGAAAGGAAGTCTTGGTTAGAGCAAATTTGGAGATTCTGGTTCTTCCAACACGCCAAAGATAAAAAATAATTCAAACAATCGTTTGAAAAATCTGAAATTCAATTTAAACAACCGTTTGAAACTAATGACGGAAAGTGGAAGCAAAAATGGGACGCGCGTTGCTCTAATGGACGCAGCTGCCGCTTTGTTTGCTGAAAAAGGTTTCGAAGTGGTTTCGGTCCGGGAGATTACCACACTTGCAAGAGCTAACGTGGCTTCGGTCAAGTATCACTTCGGATCGCGTGAGGGATTGATCGATGCTGTGGTGGTTCGTATGGCTAAGCCGGTAAATGACGAGCGCCTGAGAAGAATTGAAGAGCTTGAGGAGTTTGGAGTGGTAGCGATCACTGAGCTTATCACTGCTTTTTTTGAGCCTCTCTTTTCACAGATCCAAAATAGTCCTCTTAGTGAAAAGCTTTTTACTAAGTTAATGGGAAGAGTGGTGGGAGATCGTTCTTATGAATTACCGGAGGAAGTGATGGGACAATTTCGCGAAGTAGCCTCTCGCTATGTTCCGGCCTTTATGAAGGCCTGTCCGGGGTTATCTGCCGATGATGTGTTTTGGCGTATTCATTTTTGCTTTGGTGTTCTTGCTAACACGCTAACTCATCGCGATATCCTCAAAAAGATAAGTGACGGGAAAGTAGGTGATGAAAAACTTTCGGTTACGCTGAAGCGCATTATCGATTTCTGCGACGCAGGTTTTAGACAATGAAAAAGATTATTCCTTTTATAGTGGTCGTGCTTACTGGCTGCTCAGCAAGTGTTCCCGAATCTCGTATGGGCACAGTGGACAAAGATGTTCCATTGCGTTGGTCGGCAACCCCAGAGGCTTTGGCTGGGATCGATACAAATTGGGTCCGGCGTCTTGGAGGATCTCGGGCCGAGGCCTTGGTAAGCGAAGCCTTTCAGCGTAATCCTGACATGCGGGTTGCTGCCGAGAGGGTCAATCGAGCTATCGCTTCAGCGAAGTCGGCTGGAGCAGCGTTGAAGCCTCAAGTCTCAGCTGGCCTCAATACGAGCCGTCAAAAGCAGCTCTTTATCGGCATACCACTTGGCGGCGAGGGTGGTATTCCTTCGGCTAACTTCAGCAACTTTGGAGCTAATATGACGGTTTCTTGGGAACCCGATATTTGGGGACTCCGGCGAGCGGAGCAAGCCGCCCTTTTAGCTGACGCTCAAGCTGAAGGGAATTCCTATCGTGCTGCTCGAGCCTCTCTCGCAGCCCAGGTGATGAGATCTTGGCTGGCTTTGGCCGAGGCTAGCGAGCAAATCATGCTAGCAATCGAAACGCAGGAACTCCTTAACGCGACGAAAGATATCGTGGTCGATCGTTACAATAATGCTCTTGCTGCCGATGGTGGATCTGCTGCCGAGGTTCGTTTGGCTGAGAGTGAGGTTGCGACGAACAAAGCTTTGATTGCCCAACGTAAAGGTGAACGAGAGCAGGCGGTTAGACAATTGGAGTTACTTTTGGGGAGATATCCCAAAGGCCTGTTGAAGGGTTCAGTCTCTCTACCTGAGGTTCCGGCTACACCACCATCAGGGTTACCCTCTGAGTTGCTTTTGCGTCGACCGGATATTCTCGAAGCGGAGCGCCGTTTCGCCTCGTCTGGAAGTCTTGTGAAGAAGGCTAAGCGGGCCTCCTATCCTAGTTTTATACTTACGAGTAGTGCTGGAACGACAACCGATACAATGCGAACGATTTTTAACTCTGATTTTGGGGTTTGGTCACTGGCGGGTGGTCTGACCCAGCCGATTTGGGCGGGTGGAAAGTTGCGGGCAGAGTATGCAAAATATCAAGGGGATGATCGCTCGAAGCTTGCCGAGCTTCAGAGCACGGTTCTTAAGGCATTCGGCGAAGTTGAGCAAGCGATGGTAGCTGCGAAATTTCTGATTGCTCGGGAGCAGGCTATCATCGAGGCACTGAAATCCGCCGAGGAAGCGGCAGAAGCGGCAGCCAGCGAATACGCAAGTGGTTTGGGTGAAGTCCTGACCTTGATTACCGCTCAGAGAAGCCGAATCAATCTTGCTTCTCAAAAAACTACCCTAAAGAGGCTCCGTCTTGATAATCGAATTACTCTTCATCTCGCTCTGGGTGGAGATTACCAATCTCGAAATTAAGTTATTATGAAAACCGTCATTACGACTATTATTGCTATCGTTACTGTCCTAGGTTTGACGACCCTTGGAGTTCATCTTCTCAAGGCAAATGCGCCCCAAGCCGAGAAGAAGAAAAGAATTGAGTCAGCGCCTGTCGTCGAGGTTGAAGTCGTGAGCAAGAATGAACTTGAATTCTCTCTCGAGAGCGAAGGAGTCGTAGGGGCGCGCCGGGAGACCATTCTTTCCCCCCAAGTTGGCGGAAGGCTTGCAGTTGTGGATGACAACTTTGAGGTTGGGGCAACCTACAAAAAGGGTCATATCATTGCCGAGATTGATTCGATCGATTATCAGGCTTCGGTTGCGCAGGCGGAGTCAACTCTTGCAGACGCAGAGTTGGCTTTGATCCAAGAACAAGCTCGGGCTGAACAAGCGGCGCGAGATTGGGAAAAAATTGGTGGAGATAAACCGGCGAGCGATCTTGTGTTGCGGGTCCCATTTTTAATTAGCGCAAAGGCGCGTGTGACCGCAGCAATCGCTTCTCGAGATAAGGCAAAAGCCGATCTTGCTCGGACTAAGATCGTAGCACCCTTCGATTGTCGAGTGCGATCGGTGAACATGAATCTCGGAGCGACAATAGTTCCTGGAGCACAACTTGGAACGATTTATGATCCTAATAACCTTATGATTCGGTTACCGTTTTCATTGGATGATTACGCGCAGTTACCTGACAAGACAGATGTTACTCTTTTTGCTGATATCGGTGGAAAGGTCTACGAATGGAAGGGTGAGATGATGTGGGAGCTGGGACAGGTTGATCAAAAAACCCTCTCCTCATTCGTGTTGGCAAAGATTATCGCGAATAATGATCATCCTAACCGTTTTCATTTGCCTTCGCCAGGGATGTTCTTGAATGCTACCGTGAAGGGTGGTGTTCTGCCGGGGGTGATTGCCGTTCCCCGGTCCGCTGTTCGGGGGCGGAACCAGATTCTTGTGCTTAATGGGGAGAATAAGTTGGAGCTGCGTGAATTGATGGTGGCCCGAAAAAATGTCGACTACGTTTTTGCAACTCAAGGAGTTGCTGACGGTGAGATGGTAATTCTCACGAAGGTCGATATGCCGATTCCGGGGATGACCTTGGAGCCGGCGAAAGTAGATCAGCAGGAAGAGGGCAAAAACGAGTCCAAATAAAGTCATGCAGAAGTCGATCAAATGGTTCAGTTGCAATCACGTCGCGGCCAATTTTCTTATGCTGGCTGTCTTAATTGCTGGTTTTGCTGCATGGTTTCAGCTTCGAAAGGAGGTCTTTCCAGAGACGTCTTTTGACGCAGTTATCGTTAGTGTTCCTTATCCGAATGCAACTCCCGAGGAAGTTATAAGTGGAGTGGTGATTCCAATTGAGGAAGCGATTGCGGAGGTTGAGGGTATTAAGCAGGTGACCTCAACTGCAGTGAGAAATATGGGGACTCTTACAATTGAGGTTGAGACCAGTTATAATACTCGCGACGTCATGGGTGACGTGCAAACCAATGTTGATGCCATCGATAACTTTGCTGAGAATGCTGAGGAGCCTAGGTTTGAGGAATTGGTCGCAAATCGGCAAATTCTTAGTCTTGCGATCACTGCTGATACTGATGAAGGCAGTCTTCGTCATTATGCTGAAGGAATTCGGGATGGCTTGCTAAACTATGTGCCGCCCGAGCCGGAATCGAAGAAAAAGGCGTTTCTCGCCGATCCTGGAGGATTTGTGCAGAGGCTGCTCAAGGGGCAGGAGACCATCAAGAAAGTGGAGTTGGCATCGGTTCGGCCTTATGAAATTTCAATCGAAGTTCCCGAAGATACTCTAAGGCGATACAATCTCACCTTGCAACAAGTCGCGATGGCCATTCGAGGCGCTTCTCTTGATCTTCCCAGTGGATCGGTGAAAACGAACTCAGGAGAGATTGTAGTGAGGGCCCTAGGTCGAAAATACCGAGGCGAGGAGTTTCGGGAAGTGACTGTCAAAAAGATGCCTGATGGTTCAGATTTGAGCTTGGGTGAGATTGCTTCAGTGATCGATGGGTTTGAAGATATCGAACTAGTGTCTACCTTTAATGGTCGCCCTGCAGTCGTGCTAAATGTCTTTCGGGTAGCCAATCAAGATACTTTAGCGATTGCCAAACTTGCACGGGAATACGTGGATTCACTGGAGAAACCTGAGGGGGTAAAAATCGACGTTTGGAATGATCAAAGTGTTATTCTTAAGGGCCGATTAGATCTTCTCAGGGGTAATATTGGGATAGGACTAATGCTAGTTCTTTTCGTCTTGGCGCTTTTTTTGAGGCCAAGCTTGGCTTTTTTGGTGGCATTGGGAATTCCGGTTTCCTTCGCCGGTGGTCTCTGGTTGATGACCGGTCTTGGCATTTCGATTAATATGATTTCGGCCTTCGCTTTTATTCTTGTTTTGGGGATTGTGGTGGATGACGCGATTGTGGTTGGCGAGAATGTTTATAGCCGTATTCAGCAAGGTGAGCATCCGAAGGAAGCGAGTTGGAAGGGGACGCACGAGGTGGGAGTCGTGGTGATTTTTGGAATTCTTACGACCATGGTGGCCTTCACACCCATGCTTGGCTTGAGTGGAGTGAGTGGAAAGATTTGGCCTAATATCCCCTTGGTTGTAATTCCGGTTTTGGGTTTTTCTCTATTGCAATCAAAGTTTGTCCTGCCTGCTCACCTAGCACTTCTTAAGCCACAATCCCCGAATCCAAGTTCTAATCCATTGACTCGCTTGCAGCGGAGAATTTCAGGGGGGCTTGAGCAATTTGTGAAGGTCATTTATTCGCCGTTTCTGAAGTCGTGTTTGAATCTTCGGTATGTGGTTTGGACTGTGTTTATTGCCCTCGTAATACTTTCGGTATCGCTGGTGAAAACTGGTTGGTTACCCTTCCAGTTTTTTCCGAAAGTGGAAGGCGAAATTCTATCTGCAAAACTTGAAATGCCCTTGGGGGCCCCATTTTTAAATACCCAGAAAGTGGTGCGCCGATTGGAAGCAGCAGCTCTTGAACTGGGCAAAACAACGCGGGACAACGATGGGGATTCTATTGTTGTTAATCAGCTGGCGACGGCAGGGATGCAGCCGTTTCAGGGTGCGTTTTACCCTAAGACACCCACTGGAAGCCATTTAGGGGAAGTCACCCTTGAACTCGCAGCCGCAAAGAATCGAGACTTCTCCAGTGAACAATTAAAATCGATGTGGCAGGAACTTGCTGGTGAAATTCCGGAGGTGGTTTCTCTCGCCTTCAGGGCAGAAACGGCGGCGGGTGGGAATGCTATCGATATCAATTTTACTGGGCCGGATAACGATCAATTGGTAGCAGCCGCAAATTGGGCGACTAAACGCTTGCGTAAGGACTATCAAGGAGTGGTTGATGTTTCAAATTCCGATCGACGGGGTCGGGAGGAGTTGATCGTAAGTGATCTTACGCCGCAAGGTAAGGCCTTAGGTTTCGATCTTAACATCGTGATGAATCAGGTTCGCGACGCTTTCTATGGCAATGAAGTGCAGCGTCTGCAGCGCGGTCGTAACGAGGTGAAAGTGATGGTGCGCTATCCCGAATCGGAGCGAGATTCTCTTGCCAATTTTGAGAAAATGAAATTAAGAACCCCCGAGGGAGAAGAGGTGGCACTCCTTGATGTTGTGAATCCAGAATACGGTCGGGGGCCAGCTACGGTGACTCGTGTGGATCGTTTCCGAACGATCAGCCTTAAGGCCGATGTTGATCTCGCTAGAGGTTATAACGCAAATGAGATTGTAGAAAAATACACTGAGGAAGTTCTCGAAAAGATTGTGGAAAAATTTCCGGGTGTGCGATATTCTTTCAAAGGTGAGCAGAGTGATCAACGCGACAGTATTCGTGAGATGGGGATCGGCTTTGTGGGTGCTCTGTTGCTCATGTATGTTCTGATGGCAATTCCACTTAAGAGCTATCTACAGCCTTTGATCGTGATGAGCGTGATCCCATTTGGAATGGTCGGTGCGGTAGCGGGACATATTTTTATGGGGTTGAATATGAGCATTATGTCAATGTGTGGGATTGTTGCGCTGGCTGGAGTGGTGGTGAATGATTCCATAGTACTAGTTGATTACGTGAATCGTAACAGGAAAAGTGGAACAAGTATTTTGGAGGCCGCTCGTAATGCCGGGGTGAGGCGATTCCGGCCGATCCTTTTGACTTCGCTTACGACTTTTGTGGGCCTCATGCCGATGTTGGTGGAAGATGATATGCAGGCAAAGTTTCTCATTCCAATGGCTGTTTCGCTTGGCTTTGGTATTCTCTTCGCGACTGCGATTACTCTCATCTTGGTTCCTTCGCTCTATGTGATCCTTGAAGATATTCGAAATCTGGGCACTGATTTTGTCACAGGTCGAAATAAACCTTTGGAAAATCCGCAAACTAAGGGAAGCTCAAGTCATGTTTCTTGAAGCTCTAGCGAGCGCCTTTCCTTCCAATACTTACACCCAGAAAGAGTGTTTTGAATTCACGCGGACGACTTCTTCCTATCAGTCATTAAGTAGGCGTGGACAAGGGATTATGGAGAGAGTGCTGTTGGGAGACTCTGGGATTACACGGCGGCATTTTTGCACTGATAGCCCAGCTGCGATGTTTAAGGAAGGAGCTCAGGAGCTTAATGAGTATTTTGAAAGGGAAGCTCCAGCTCTTTCGATTGCGGCTCTTAAAAAAACAGGTGTTGATCCGTCCAAAATTGACGCTCTTATCATTTGTACGTGCACAGGATATCTATGCCCGGGGGTAACGAGCCATGTGGCTGAAAATATGGGGATGAGAGATGATGTGTATCTTCAAGATATTGTTGGCTTGGGCTGCGGAGCGGCCCTTCCGATGATGCGAGCTGCCGAGGGATTTCTGGCAGCAAACCCCGGTAAAAAGGTTGCGACAGTGGCGGTCGAAATCTGTTCGGCTGCTCTCTTCATGAATGAAGAACCTGGCGTGCTCATTAGCATGTGTTTGTTTGGTGATGGTGCTTCAGCGGCGATTTGGTCTGATGAAGAAGGTGATGGAAGGTGGAAGGTGGGTAAGTTCGATACGATTCATGTTCCAGAGCACAGGGAAAAAATTCGATTTATTAATTCCGGCGGTAAACTAGAAAACAAACTCCATCGTATTGTTCCTGAATTGGCCGCAGATGCAGTTGAAAAGCTTTGGCAGAAGCGTCAGGCCGATCCGAATCAAGTGCTTGCTCATACTGGTGGAAGGGATGTAATCGAAGCTCTTGAAAAGCGAATGGGATGGGAATTGCCTGAAACACGCGCGGTCCTAAAAAATGCTGGAAATTGCTCTAGTCCCTGCATTCTTTTCGCTCTGGAGGAGCGTTTAAGACAATCTGAAAATGATTCTCGCTACTGGTTGACTAGTTTCGGTGCTGGGTTTTCAGCTCATTCTTGTGAGATGTGGCGTTGACACATCCTCATCTTCAGATGACCGTCCCCCGACATGATTAATAGAAAACGCCGGCTGATTTCCGGTTTACTAAGTGGCGCTCTCGGTCTGACTGCGATTGCTCAAGAGCCAGCAGCTCCGGCAGGGGACCAATTCAAGGCGCCTGCCAACGTGGCGGCCGCTCCTGCTGAAGCTACAAAAACAGAGTCAGGATTGGCCTCATTGGTTCTGAAGAAAGGGACCGGAACAGAGAAGCCTTCTGCAACCGATACGGTGAAAGTTCACTACACCGGATGGCAGGCTTCCGACGGGACAATGTTCGATAGTTCGCTGCAGCGGGGACAGCCTGCTGAGTTTGCTCTTAATGGAGTAATCAAGGGTTGGACTGAAGGCCTCCAATTGATGGTCGTTGGTGAGAAGCGCCGCTTCTGGATTCCTTCTGATCTAGCTTATGGCGACCAAGGACGAGTTGCTGGTAATCTTACTTTTGACGTGGAACTGCTTGAAATTGTGAAACCTCCAGCAGCGCCAAAAGAGCTTGTTGCTCCGGCTGATGCTCTTGCTACCGAGTCCGGGCTAAAATCCAAGATTCTGAAGGTCGGGGAAGGTGATCAGACTCCGGGACCTGAAGATGTCGTAACCACGCAGTTTACGGGTTGGAAGGCCGACGGAGAGTTCTTGACGACCTCAACCCGTAATCCTCAGCCTGCGCAGTTTAAACTGAATGAACTAAATATTAAAGGATGGACCGAAGGTCTGTTGCTCATGAAAAAGGGTGAGAAGCGTCGTTTCTGGATTCCTGCAAACCTTGCTTTTGGTAAAGAGGGAGAGGCACCTGCCGGAGCTCCTGCGGGCGATTTGATTTTTGACTTTGAATTGATAGACTTCCGCGCAGTTCCCAAGCCGCCACCGCCACCGAAAGATCCAAATGCTCCAAAAGATGTTGCAGCTGCTCCCGAAAGTGCGACTAAGACGCAATCTGGAATAGCCTATACGGTAATAAAGGCTGGAGAAGGAGATGCTTCCCCCACTGATGGTGATCTCCTGAAGGTGAATTTCAAAGGATGGGACACAAATGGTGCTTCAATTGGTTCCAGTGAAACGATGGGTGGTCCTATGGCACTTTCTCTCGATCAATCACCGATTAAAGGATGGGCTGAAATTTTGAAGACAATGAAAAAGGGCGAGAGCCGCCGTGTCTGGATTCCTGAAAACCTTACTTTCGAATCCAAAGGCCGTGGAGCTCCCGAAGGCGCTTTGACTTTCGACCTCGAGCTGGTTGAGTTCAAACCAAAGCCAGTCGCCCCCAAGGCACCAGCAGATGTGGCTGCGCCTCCAGCTGATGCCTCTAAAACCGCTTCGGGTCTTGCCTACAAGGTTCTCAAAGCTGGGACGGGTAAGCGCAAGCCGACGGCAACCGACACGGTGAAGGTTCACTATGCAGGCTGGACTACAGACGGAAAACTCTTCGATAACTCGATCGAGCGCGATGAGCAGGCTCAATTCCCTTTGAACCAAGTGATCAAAGGTTGGACCGAAGGAGTCCAATTGATGGTTGAAGGCGAAAAGAGGCGTTTTTGGATTCCCGTTGAACTTGCATACAATAATCAGCCAGGTAAGCCCGCAGGAATGTTGGTGTTTGATATCGAACTCTTTACGATAGTCACCCCTGCTGCTCCCAAAAAGATTGAGGCTGTCACTCCGCCTATCGAAGTGAAACCGGCAAAGCCAAAGGAGGATAAAGGACAAGAGTAGTTCAACTCTCCGTGAATCATTGAAAGCAGCCCGTTACATTATCGTAATGGGCTGTTTTTTATGGGCTACTTTGGAGTAAGTTCTTGTGGGTTCGCTCTGGCTTATTTACGAGCAGAGGTATGAGCATCGATTTGCGGAGTGATACCGTAACCCAACCGACTCCTGAAATCAGGGAGGCTATGTGTCGTGCGAAGGTGGGAGATGATGTGATGGACTGTGATCCAACGGTGGCTCGGCTTGAGGATATGTCTGCCGAGATATTGGGGAAAGAAGCGGGTATGTATGTTCCGAGTGGAACCCAGAGTAATCTCTGTGCCTTGCTTTCGCACTGTGGTAGGGGTGACGAATACCTTGTTGGTCAAACAGCTCACACCTATCTCTTCGAGGGTGGGGGAGCAGCCGTCTTCGGAAGTATCCAGCCCCAGTCTCTCGATCAGGAAGAAGATGGGACACTGGCCCTGGATAAGCTTGCGGCACTGGTAAAGCCCGATGATTTCCATTTTGCGCGGACGAAGCTTTTGTGTCTTGAGAACACAACGTGGGGCAAGGCCCTTCCGCTGGACTATCTCAAATTAGTCCAGTCATTTGCCAGTGATTATCAACTATCGCTTCATCTCGATGGTGCTCGGCTCTTTAACGCTTCTGCTGCGTCTGGAGTGCCAGCTGTTCAATTGGCGAAGCCTTTCGAGTCGGTATCAATTTGTTTGTCTAAAGGGCTGGGAGCTCCAGTGGGTTCTGTTCTCGTTGCTTCTGCTAGTTTTATCAAAGAAGCGAAAAGGTGGCGTAAGATGCTGGGAGGGGGAATGCGTCAGTCAGGAATGTTGGCAGCTGCTGGAATTTATGTGCTAGAAAACCATATCGACCGCCTGATCGAAGATCATGAAAATGCCCGCCAGTTGGGAGAGAGCCTAGCTGGTATATCCAAGCTTAAGGTGGATCCGATACAGACGAACATGGTCTTTGTCGATTTATCTGAATTTGATGGTGCGGCGGTGTCACGGAGCCTTGAAGCAAAAGGAATAAAGATTGGGGGATACACCGGCGGAAAACAACGCCTTGTCACTCACTTGGGAATTTCGGCTAAGGATATTAGATATGTTGTGAAGGGCTTCGAAGAAGCATGTGCGGGGTGACTTCCAGTGTTGGCACTTGCAGCATAAACGCATAAAAAAGCACCCCGGACGAACTGCCTGCGAAAAAGGAGGACCGCCCGGGGCGCATTGAAGAACGGGTTGGATTAATTTCCCGATCGCCCGTCAGTAAGTCAAAAAAACTAGAGTTATGACAGCAAAAGATTGAAAAGATTCAAATCTTGTTTCGGTGATCTAAACTATTCAAGCGGAACACCTTTATTTAAGGGGATTTGTTAGGTCCAGGAATTGGAATTCGTAGAAGCTTTAACCTGCTCGGGAAAATACTTCATTAGTGATTCGGTGACGTGGGGTGCAGCCATTCCAAGTCCACAGGCCGATGTTGCTTTCATTGCCTCGTTGATGTCGCTCACTTCTTCGGTCCATGCTGCGAGGTCCAGTTTTTGGAATCGTCATTCAAGCGCTCGGTGAGCTGTTGAGTGCCGATGCGACAAGGGAAACACTTGCCGCCGGATTCGTGTGCCAAGAAAGCCATCGCATCATGGGCAGCTTTCATCATATTACGAGAGTCATCGAAGACACGGTCCCACCGGCTCCGAGGAAGGCGCAGTGCGAACGGATATAGGGATCATCTAGTGTCAGATCATCAAGGATTTGATGGTCGAGGAATCCTCCCGAGAGCACTGCTATGGTGACTGCTTAAATAGAGCGTTGATCAAATGGTCCGTCTGCCCGATCAAAGACAAGTGTTTTCAAAGGTAGGCCGATGGGGATCTCGTAGTCCATGAGGGCTCTATCTTTGAAACATCCAGGCTCGCCTTCGTCAGTATTACAGACGACAGACTTAGGGTGGCGATCGCACTAGGCAACAGATTTCCACTGATCGATAAGTTGTTGATCGCAACCTGAAATGGCCTTGATGGGAGACTGATGGTTCATTCAAAAAAACAAGGTGGAAGCGCCTGCCGGTCTTTGATCTTGATTAAAAAGTAGTTCCGATAGCAAAGTGAAAAGTGCCTCCGGGTTCTCCACTGTTTTGTGATAGGGAACGACCGTATTCTAGCCGAATCGGTCCTACCGGGAGGTTAATACGAACTCCCAAGCCGACAGCTAATTCTACTTCGGAGTCGAGTCCTGCAGCGTCGACGAAGATTAGGGCTTCGAATGGACCGGCAAGGTTGTGCCTGTATTCAGCATTCGCGAGCCACCACTCTGTCCCTCCTAAAGTGTTACCGTTGAAAGATGATCCCATCTTAAGTTCGGGAAAGGAGCGGATGGTGTTTGCCCCACCTAGGAATTTACGTAGATCGATGGGCAGGCTTTGGGTTTCGCCAGATGGAGAAATAAAACCTCCCCGCAAGCCTAAAGCGTAAGAGGAATTTTCACTCAGTGTTTGATAGTAGCTGAATTGGCTTTCTACTTCAAAAAAACCAATGGCATTATCTCCATCTGACAATCCAAGAGATGTGCTGAGGCGAGCAAACCAACCATCTGAAGGCAGCGCGGGGTTATTGCGCCTATCGAATAATTGCTGGAGACCAAGTCTTGATACTATGTAATTTCGTGGGCCCGCCAATTCTTTGGGAATCGGTGTATTGATAGAAGTTTGAGACACAGTCAGGCCAACCTTAGTGGAGTAATTATCACCCCATTTCCATGTCAGTTCACTGCCAATTCCTCCTTCTAATTTGTCGTAGTTATCGAAGTCTCGATTAATGAGAAATGCTCGGTTGGCGAGCCTTAGATCTTGATCTAAAAAAAATGGATTGCTGAGACTGATTGCACCCAGGCCACCGAGAGAGGTGATTTCGGCTACTGCAGATAAATTTGATAGGCTTCCATATAAGTTACGATCGAAGTAACGAAGACCGAGGGTGTAGCCCTCGATTGATCCATATCCCAAAGCGACGGAGTATCCCCTCGCTTTGGCCTCCTTAAGATGAAGAGTTAGATCTAGCTCGGCGTCGTTAATTTCTTTTTTTTCAAGGCGTACACTGGAAAAAGCTCCCGTCGAGAGTAGCCTCTTTATATCGCGGCCTGTCGATTTTTCGTCAAAATTTTCACCGATTAGTTTCCTAAAGCGGTTCTGAATATTACTTGGGTTGGTTTTGTTGAGGCCGGCGGTCTGGAATGAGCGAACAATGTATTTTTTCCCCGGTGTTATGACGAAGTTAAGCAGGAGTTTGTTACCATTGATTTTCTTTAACATTACCAGCGAAATATCGGTATAACCTCGTCTGCGATAGTCTTCGCTAATGTTACGGCGAAGCGAAATGATGTTTTCTGCGGTGGCTGTTTCTCCTCTGGCCTCACCAGCTATTTTTTCCAGAGCGGCCGAGGGCTTGACTTGGCTTTCTAGATTAGGATTTTCGAGGATAAATAGTGGTCCTTTATCGATCTTCAAAGTGAATGGAATTTTTCCATCAGCTTGGCGCGCCTCTTGAATTGCTGTGAGATTGCCTTTCCAGTATCCATTTGTATGCAAAAGATCACGGACTCTCTCTAGGCCTTCTTCAATAAATTTGGATTCAAAGGCTCGTTGTTTAACCGTCTCGGGGAATGTCGCTTGGAATTGGTCCTGAATTGCCTCTACGTCATCGAATCCAGTGACTTTGATCGATCCTAGAAACTGTGAGAGTCCTTCCTCAATGGTGAGACGGATTTTATTGTCCGAGATTCTTTGCCCTGAAATTACGGCATCTGGCAGTCCATGGGTTTTTAGATAAGATTCGACTAGGTAGGCCGCATCGTCGGCACGTGAATCGGTGGCATCTCGCTTACGAATATAGTCCATTCGACCCGCGACTGCTTTCAAGAGGCTCTCTGAAGTGAATGATCGCAAGCCAACGAATTCCACATTTGCTCCAGGAGCTAATACTGGGGTGAAAAGCAGAATCAATACTGTGATCCGGAGAACCATGGATTTTACTTAAAGCGAACCGAGAAAACGAGAAAAGCTCTCGTCTGCCCTTGTTCATCGATTTGAGTGGTGAAATCCCAACGATCGTCAAGATTGAGGGTTGCTGAGGAAAAATTTTGCCCTGAGTATTGATTGGTTTCGCCGAGTGAAACTTTGATTTGACCGGAGTTTTTGAGGAATCTTTGGAGGATCGACTTATCTTTTTCACCATTTCTACGACGGAGGGTTTCGAAGAGGTATTGAAGTGCTTTTTGTGACGCGACTTCTTGATTTGCTAGTTGTGAAGATACGGAACCGGTAGCTAAGAGAAGCATAATTTCATTTTCAGGAAGCGGTGGGTCCGAAGTGAGGACTAGTTTGGGGTTTTGAATCGTACCCGACACAAAAACTTGAACGAGGTAGGAACTGATTTTGGAGCTTCCTTTGAGGTCAAGGTATGAATTGGTCGGTGAATCGGGATTGAGGGTGATTGATCCCGACTGGACTTCTAGCTTGCTGAAGGGGAGGTCAGCAACAATCTCTTCAGTGGTCACAGTACCTGAGGGTTTGGGCGATCCTATTGTGCCTCTGAGTTTCAAGTTTTGGCCGGTGATCTGGCCATCTATGAGATTGCCTCGAATAAGGACGGGGTCTTCGGTAGTGATATCAACCTCGAGATTCCATTCCATGACGCCAGAGGGAGGCGAAATGATTGGATTCTCCATTTTGGGACTTTGTGAAAATGAGGGAAGGTTTGGTCTTGGTGTTTCGCTTGTTCGGGGGACTCCAAAGGGAAGGATTTCGACGTCCTTGTATATAAGGCTGTCAGCAATTTTGAGAGTCCCTGCGATTTTTGCTTTTGAATAAGGGCCGGTGATTGTGAGGTTAGGGTGGCCGCGGAAATTTAGATCCTTGGTGCGATAGAGAAGAATATCTTTTCCCTCTACTTCAACGTCGAAGATAGGATCGAAATCAGCATCTTTTGAGGCTAGGTTAATGGATCCTCTGATGGTTGCTTTACCGCCGGATGCTCTGATGGAACTTTCATTAACTGTTATGATGTCATTTGCTAGATTGAGGATGATTCGAGAATCACGGAATTCCGAGAAGGGCGAATCATCAAGGCGCATTTTTGTAATACTTAGGTCGGCATCTCCTGAAAACTGTGGACTGGAACTTGTACCAGTGGCTTTGACATTCAGCTCTAAATTTCCTTGAACATTCTTGACCATAGGCACGAATGGCTGGACTTGACTTAGGTCTACTTCGGCATCTTTTATTTCAAAAAGGAATTCTTTTTCAGGCTCTGATTCTGGAAGTCCCAACCATGTTTTTGGTTGTAGAGGTAGCCTTCCGGCAATCGTCATTAAGTTGGCAGTGCCGTTTTTTCCTGATCCATTAAGGGTGATTTCTTGATTGGTGGTCTTAAGTTCCAAGTTTAAACCAAAGTCCGGAAGGTTAGTCAGATGGCTAGTATTGAGATTATCTGCGTTAATATTGCCGTTCAATCGAGGTTCTATGAGTGAGCCCGATAATCTTAAATCTAGATTAAGTGTGCCCCTGATATTGGGAATGGAGGGGGTGAGCGGTTGGATGCGCCGGAGGTCCAGCCGATCGTTTTTGACTGTTAGGGTAAGAGGTGAATCAAGCGGGATCATTTTTTGATCGAGCCATTTCCGGGGAAGGAATGGGAAGGTTCCATCTAATTTAAGTATTTGTCCTACGGGATCTTTTGCCTCGAAGTCTACGATGAGATTCTTAGCGTCAGTTTGAACTTCAATTACAATTTCGGCAGGAGAGAGCTGTGGGGTAACAGTTGACTGAAAATCTTTCAGGGAGATCTTTCCATTTAGCAAGGGATTGAAAAAAGTCCCAGTAAGGTTAAATTCTTCAGCATGAAAAATCCCGGAAAGTTCGGCTGGTATAGGCAAAAATGATGAAAGTCGCTCTAGGGTTAGAGGCTTAGAATTGATTTTCAAGGAGATCTCTTTCTCCGATTCTAGGATCTCATTTAGCGAGCGAGTCGAGAGAGGTACTGGAAAGTTTGCTTCAACGGAGAGCAGTTCATCGTCTTTTTCAAAAACTTTAATGTAGTCAACTTCAAGAGTGCCATTCGACCAGTTTAGTTTGGTCTCAGCGACTGCCTCGGAACTAATCATTTCGAGGCGTTCGACCGCAATCTGGTTCGGCCAGTTCCAGATGATCTTCCCATTTGCGGCGAATTGCGAAAAGTTAGGCAGATGGAAGCCCATCTCAAATAGGTCTAGTGAGCCTGAGTGCTTAGCCATTTTAAAATCACCCTTGGCCCTTGCCGTGAAGTTTAAGGGCCCTTCGAGATTCTCATCGAGAATCGTTGATTCGTTGATCTCGGAATAGATTTTGGCCTGGTAGGTTTGTGAATCAATCTGAAATCGAGCGGTGGCTCGGAGGTGGTCAAGAGCCAAGGCAGATAAGTGAGCCTCTCGGGAATCGTAATGAAGTTCACCATTAATAGTGGGGAATTTGGGCCAATTGACAGCGAGATCTAGCTCGGCTGAGGAATCAAGAATTTGGCGATCTAACATCACAATTCCCTCAGCTTGTATTTTATCATCAACCGAGACTTGAATGTTGATTGGCTTTTCAAAGGGCGAAAGTAAATCTTCTGTAATGGCGGCGATTGAGGCTCGTGAAATTTCTTGGTCCTCGTATCTCAGGTCACAAGCTTCGAGGGCGAAAGAGCCACTTGACGTATTGATCTCGAGCTTTGTGATTTCGCCTGCTGATTCAAGGTCGGGTTTTGCGAGTTCGATGAGACTAGGAATCGAGAGGGAAGGCGATTCAAGTGAAATTCGGTGAGAGGACTTAAGGTCTGACTCCGCGAGGACTTTGCTGCCGGCTACGGAGATAACCATCGAGGCTGATTTCTCTGGTTTGAAGAAAATATCTTGAATCGCGAGCTGCGAGTTCAAGGTGATTTGGTTGATGAAGAAGCCATCTTGATTCCAAGTCACGATGGACTCCGGATTGTAAATATTGCGGTCGAGATGGTCGCGTGATTGAAGATCCGAAATGAAATAGTAACTCTCGCCAGCGCTATGAGTTAGGGACCCCAGCGAAACTTGAGTCATATTTTCGACCTCAACCTTAAGGCCGATGATTGAAATTTCGGCAGGCTGGATGAAGCCCTTGATTAGACCTAGGACCTCTGTGAGAGAGGTCTTAGATTTGGAGGCTCGTTCCTGGCCTTGGTCACCTGAAAAGATGCCTGCTTTGGAAGCCTCTGGGTCGATTATAATATAAATCCCCTTAAGGGCGATGGACTCGAGTTCCATGTCAATCAACGATCCAAGTGACCATTCAATTTTGATTAAATCGGATTCAATGCTTTGAATAGTTGATTTTCCATTAATGGAGATCTCACGAATCGAGATTCCCGAGAGTGCTGTCCCCTCTAATACGAAGCTCCCCGAAAAGTCTTCGGCAGCCAATTTTTGCAAGATAATCTTTTCTAGTCCCCAACGAAAACCAGGTCCATTTACCCAGATTAGGAGCCCTACGATTAGAACAAAAGGGTAAAAGAGACGTCTTCTCCAATGCCAATGGGGCTTTGGAGATTCTTTAGTTTTATCCTCAGGAAATGGCATTGTGCAGGAACTCTCCTGTTATGACGAGAATGCGACAATTTTCATCGCGTTTATTTTGTCAATTAGCCAAAAACGAAAAAGAATGCCGAACTTCCTGTCGATTGTGAAGTTGGGAGTATTCTTGAACCGGAGCCTTGCCGCTATTTAGCAAAGGCTTGGTAGGCCTTTTCGACGGAATCCTTTTTGAAAGTTCCGGACTGCATGAAGAGGCCGTATTTCTGAGTGAGCGAATCGCCCTTCTTAAGGGTGAAATTACCGTTTCCCTTTTTGGTGAAGCTTTTTTCGCCAAAGGGGTTTGCAGTGAGAAGACCATAAGTACGGGCGTGCCAGAAAGTGGGGTGATTGTGGTTTGAAGGGTGGTCCATCATAGTAATTGTGACGTTTTTATCGGAGCTGTCGGGGCCATAGTAGCTGACCCAGCGAGCACGCTTACCCCAGGCATCTTTGTCGATCTGACCCTCAGAGTTGGCGATGTGGCCCTTTGCGACCTTACCTTCGTGCCGTAGGGTGGGGGAGACGCGTAAGGCGAAGGAACCTTCCTTGGTGTCGCCAAATTTCACTTCGGTTGCTGCAGTCAGGGTTGAGTGAACTTCGATTGCGAGTGATTTTTCGTTGGGCTTACTTAATTTATAGGTTCGAGTTTCCTTGAGAATTACCTCCTTGTCCTGCTGCCACTCGAGGTTGACTGAAAATGTTCCACCTTTGGATTTCCCGAAGGACTTGTGGACAATGTTTGACTTGTGATCTTTTGAGTGCCAGAAATCGTGTCCATTGACGTCGCCGTGAGTGAACCAAAAAGAGCGATGATGGGGGTGATCTGGTTGCTCACCCTCAACGTTCTTTTTCATGGGGAAGTTTCGAGTGAGCCCAACCCCAGTGGGGCCTACGAGTGGGTAAAGGTAAGGAAGATGATGGTCGGTCCGGTATTCTGTTATCAGAATGTCACTGTCAAAAAGCTTCAGGGAGGAGTCGGTTTTTTCCTGACGAAAGCCGGCGAACGCGGATTGAGCGAGGAGGGCGGAAATGATGAAAAAAGTCGATTTCATACCCAGAGAAGTAGTCTTTCTCGAACAAAAAATAAAGAAGGGAAATCGAGAGAGTCATTGCGCGATCGTTTTTTTAAATCTTAGATGGTCACTCTGATGGCAAAATATAATGGTTCGTAGGGCTAATATAGGAGGCCACTATATGGTTTTGGCTTTACCCTAACTAGAAATCCAATCCGAGCGGCAGATTTCCTCCAGCAGACTTCCGCTATCTGGGCGCAGAGGGGGCGTCTCACGATTCTCTATTAAGATGCACCTCAGGAATTTTTGTGGATCTCAGCGTCATCACGAGACCAGCAATACCAAGGAAGAAGAAAGTTGGGGATATCAGGAGCAATATTTAAAGTTGCTTCATCGAAGGTGTATTCACAGTTAAGGCCGGGCCATGGCCGCAAAACTGGAAGAGAAACCCTAGATGACGATAATCAGGGAATGTGGGCGTTGCGGGTAGGCCTTTTTTATCTTAGAACCTAATCCATCTATATGGCATCCGAATTACGTTACTGCAAAAACCTCTTTTATTACTCCCGTCGCGAGTCACGGGAGGTAACCTTTGGGAACGTGAAAGTGGGCGGCGGTAATCCTGTCTTGGTCCAATCGATGATTACTTCGGACACCCGTGATACCGAGGCCTGTGTTAAGGAGGTGCTTCAGCTATCAGATGCGGGTTGTGAGGTGGTTAGGATTACAGCCCAAACACGGAAGTATGCTGAAAATCTCGAGAATATTCGTGATGGAGTTCGGGCTGCTAATTGCGGAGTTCCCTTAGTCGCGGATATTCACTTTAAGCCTGATGCGGCTTTTGAGGCGGCAAAGTG
Organism: Akkermansiaceae bacterium UBA5688; assembly: GCA_002420315.1. Taxonomy (GTDB): domain Bacteria; phylum Verrucomicrobiota; class Verrucomicrobiia; order Verrucomicrobiales; family Akkermansiaceae; genus SW10. The sequence goes on along the minus strand of DIHU01000219.1, from coordinate 75,148 downwards.
GGTGGAGAAGGTGCGGGTCAATCCCGGGAATTATGCAGATAAGAAAAAATTTGAAATTCGGGAATATACCGATGAACAATACGAAGAAGAGTTGGGCCGAATTCGGGAGGAATTCACACCGTTGGTTACCCTTTGCAAGAACCTCGGCCGCGCAGTGAGAATCGGAACCAATCATGGTTCACTCTCCGACCGCATTATGAATCGTTATGGTGATACTCCGCTTGGAATGGTTGAAAGCGCGCTGGAGTTTGCGCGGATCGCTCGGGAGGAGGATTTTCATAATTTTGTCTTTTCGATGAAGGCTTCCAATCCAAAGGTCATGATTGAAGCATACCGCTTGTTGGTGGCACGGCTTGAAGCGGAAGGTTCCGATTGGAATTATCCGCTTCATTTGGGGGTGACCGAAGCGGGTGACGGTGAGGATGGCCGTATTAAGAGTGCAATTGGCATCGGGAGTTTGCTGGCGGACGGCATCGGGGATACCATTCGCGTGAGTTTGACAGAAGATGCAGTGCATGAGGTCCCGGTTGCGCAGGCTTTAGTAAGAGCGATTCCGGAGGGTGGATATGAGACGGAAGTGAAGGAATCTTGGAATTCTTTTGAATACGAGCGCCGGAAGAGCAGCGTCCAACGAATGGCGGGGCTATCTTTGGGCGGCACTGAATTGATGCGTGTTTTCACTTCCCGTAAGAAGTGGGATTCGGTGGCTCACAAGATTGATCAGATGGGCGATTTTAAGCCGGAAATTGTCAGCGAGGACTCCGGTGTGGTAGAGCTTGACCCCCGGGAAGATGAGATAATCTCAAAAATCAATCAGTCGGATGAGTCGAGATTGCTCACAGTAAAGGATGGGTTGAATCTTCCTGCCATTTACGCTTTCCGCCTGTTGGCAGCGAAGGCGGATGCCCGGCATTCAATTTTGCTTAAGGACACACTCGCTCCATCGAATGATGCAGGGGCTGATTTTCTTCCTACTTTGTTGAAAGCTTCAATGAATTTGGGTTCGTTGATTTGCGATGGAATTGGAGACGCGATTTTGGTGCAGGGCGAAGAAGCTCCGGGGCAATCACTTAGACTTTCCTACAATATTCTTCAGGCTGCGGGCGCACGAATTTTCAAGACTGACTATGTCGCGTGTCCGAGCTGTGGACGCACCTTATTTAACCTTCAAGAAACGACCCAAAAAATCCGTGAAGCTACTGGACATTTAAAAGGGGTCCGAATTGCAGTCATGGGATGTATTGTAAATGGACCTGGGGAGATGGCGGACGCCGACTTTGGTTATGTCGGTGGAGCTCCAGGTAAGATCAATCTTTATGTCGGTAAGCAGGCCGTAAAATTTAATATCCCGGAGGGTGAAGCGGTTGAAAGATTGCAGGATTTAATTCGTGAACACGGGCGCTGGGTAGATGCGCCAGAAGAAGTTGTGGAAGCCTAGGTCATGGATGCGGTAGATGCCCCGGCTCCTGAGACTCGAGCGAGGATTAAGAAAAAGTCTGATAAGCCTTGGCAGGTGGTCGTTTTAGATGATCCGGTGAATCTGATGGAGTATGTGAGTCGCGTCCTTACCAATATCTTTGGTTTCTCAAGGGAGAAAGCAGAGGAACTGATGATGGCCGTGCATCAAAAAGGTAGAGCCGTTGTTTGGAGTGGGAATCGTGAGAAAGCGGAAATGTATGTGAACCAACTCCACAGCGCTCAACTACACGCCACTCTTGATAGAGCAGAATGACAGTAGGACCAACAGTTGCTGGTGGATTAAAGCTTGTGCCTGAAACGGAGCACGATTGGATGCTTCTGATTGGGATCGCGGGGGATAGTGATTCTGATTTGGCGGGAAGGCTTGCTGGATTGATGGATGAGGACTCGATGTGGGACGAAATTGTGGCTCCTGAACTAGCCGAAGAGTTTTCAAAGCAGCGAATCACTGTAGTGAAGGAGGTGATGAGGGCTAAAGAAGAGGAAGATGAAATTCATATTCTGAAGGGTAGTGTTGATGTCTGGTATGGTGCCCTGAATCAGGCTCGGCTGGCTCTGGAAGACAAATACAGATTTGGGGCCCGTGAAGATGTAGATCCAAAAATGCTTGAAGATTCCTCGGCGCGTGCAGCTTACTTCCGAAATAACTTTTACAGCCACATTCAGGGCTTGTTGCTTCAATATGTAATGGGTGATTGAATAAATCGTCAGAGCACCTGCAGCTATTCTGGAGATCGCAGGTGCTTATTTATTCGCCGAAAAGAGCGCGAGCTTTGGCCAGGGCTTTAGCTGATGTGATCTCAGTCATGCATCGATGATCTAAGGGGCATTTGTTCAAGAAGCAGCCGCTACAGGCAACGTGTTCATAAATAACTTGGTGAATTTTACCGAGAGGTCGTCGCCATTCGGGTTCGTTCGGGCCAAAGAAGACAAGTGAAGGTGTCCCTACGAAAGAGGCGAGGTGCGGAATGGAACTATCGCTTGCGATAAGCCCGTGGCAGGTCGCCAGGAAATTGATTAGCTCAGCGCCTTCGTATGAGCAGATGACCTTGCCGAGAGATTTTGCGAGATCGAGAGCGGGTTCTGGTCGGTCAGGGTGTGCAACGATCGCGAGATCAAATCTGCCAGAGAACTCTCTGGCTAATTCTGTGAAACGATCAATTGGCCACTCGGCAGCATCTCCAAAATCGGATCCAGGTGAGATCGCAAGAATTGGAAGGTCTGGTGCTTGAGGTCTTGTTGGAGGGGCGAAATAAACAGCATGGAAAGGGTCAAATCCCAATTTTTTAACAAAGTGGAGGTAGCTCTGGACGCGATGAACTACGGGTCCGGGCTTTTGGGTGATCGCTACAGATTGAGTGAGATGTCTGACCAGCTTTTTAATAGGGAAGCCAAGGCGATTTTTGACTCCAATTTTAGCAAATGCTTGCGCTGCGGAGCTATCTTCCCAAGCAATCGCAGACTCGATATTTAAATTAGATTCTCTAATTAAATTAATGATCTTTCGGGCAGAATCAGAGCGAGAATGCTCAACGACTCGGCTGACTTCGTCAACCTTACGCCATAATGGAGCTGTTTCATGGTTTGCCACCACTGCAATCCGGACGGCTTGAATTCCTCGAACTGCAGGAATGCTAAAACAAGCCTCCGCGATAGAATTAGGTGAAGCGATTGCCAGGTAACCTTCGTTCAACTGGAGGTAAGGTCGGTCTTGGGAAAGCACGGCCTGAGACGTTTCGGGCATGAGCGGAAGATAGGGGGGATGAGCCAAGATGTCACGCGAGAGTGATCGGATCGAGGGGAGGGAATTGTTTTGGGCGGTGATAGTCGGGGTTTCCATCCCCAAGATTGCCGGCACTGACAAAGATTTGGTCGGGCGAATTCAGGATAAAGCAGGCGTTTAGGCATGTTGATTTACTGAATCCGTAGTTTTTTTGTAACCATGACAATGGAATGCTAGCGCGAGCCCGCCAGCCATCGCGATTCACCTCTCCTGAGGTTTGCACATTAGGAATAGGTAATGGTTCGCCCGGAGCAGGTATCGAAGGGGCGCAAAATCCGCTCGACCACCATCCACCGTTCGGAGCAAGGTTGAATTCGAGATATCGGTTTTTATCGGATGAAAGCAGGAAAAATTCTGCGACATCATATTTCCAAAGTTCGGATTGATAATGCCCCGATCGGCTGTCCGGATGATTCAGGCCAGGGGTTCCCTCTTGGCTTACCAGAAAGTGAAAATGAGTTTGATCGATCCAGAAAAGAAACTTTGGAAAATTTGTAATTTTCGAGCCTGACCAATCTGTTAGAAGAATGACCCCATGACGCTCAAGCTCGAAAAAAGTTGGGGTTTCTTCTGCAAAAATGACAGCAACTTGCTCCACGGGCCCTACAAGATGAAAAAATATCTTTTTTCTCAAGAAGAACGACAGATTTTCACTCGTCACAACCGTAGAAATATGAGACTTCTTAGTATCAAACATAAGTTTAATGAGACCAATTGAGTATATCGGGGCTGCCCCGGTGAAAAAAAAGCGCAGAAGCTCATTTGGAGGCTGGCTTCTCGTTGCTTTTGCGGTCGCTCTGGGTAGTTTCTTTCTACGCCCTTTGATCCCTTTTCTGCGTGCTCAAACTGATTTGACCTCACCTGCTAATGTTCGTGAATCCATCACGACGCTTGAATCAGATGGTGATTTTGGCTCCCGATTGGCAGCGGCGGCTCTTGAACGGACCCAAGCTCAGGTTAATTACGATGGGTCATATTTCAAAATTGATTTTCCCAACGGCGATATTGCTCCAAATCGTGGGAAAGCGGAGGATTTGATCGTGAGGTCGTATCGGAGTCTTGAGATCGATCTCCAGGTTGAACTTCACGCTGATCTTAGAGAGAACTTTTACGCATATCCACAGATTTTCGGTTCCAAAGCACCAGATACCAATATCGATCACCGGCGGGTTCAGAACCTACAACGCTTTTTTACCCGTAAGGGGCAGGTTTTGGGTGTGACTCAGGATTCAGAGGACTACAGTTTTGGTGATATTGTTATTTGGCAGTTATTGGATGGGAACAAACATATTGGGATGGTGGTTCCAGGTCCGGGTGTCAAAAAAACCGAAAAATGGGTGGTCCACAACATAGGTGACGGTCCTCGATGGGAAAATAAGCTCTTTGATTACTCGATTAAAGGGCACTATCGTTACGGGGACTAATCCTCTCGTCTTCGGTGGGTTTCGACGCGGCGATAATCTAGTTTCGAATTACTTTAGCTGCTTCTATGCTGAAGACTGTATTGCATAAGAGGCAAACAGAGGAGGAATGGTCGATTTTTTTACTTGGACGCAAGGGAAATCGCTTTCCTTAGAACTTGCGCATCCATTTGAACGCCGGCCTTAGCGGAAGGTGACGGGTAGGGTCTTCTCGAGGTGCGCTCGAAGTTTGTCGTGTGCAGCGTCAACTTCCTTTTGTTTCATCGTGCCCTTATCAGATCGATAGCCAAATGAGTAAGCGATAGAACGTTTATCAGCGGGCATTTTTTTTCCAGAGGGATCGTGGAATTGGTCGAAGCAAGTGGCTGATACCAGCAGGGGGTCGCTGTGTTTGCCGAGGGCTTTTTCGATCTCAGCATTACTGGTTTCGATGGGGAGCTCCATTGCGATGTCACGGCTCGATCCAGGAAATTGAGGAAGGGGTTCGATTTGGAACATATCTTTTTTGATTCCAAGGACCTTTTTTTGATCGAGCTCTGCGAGATAGATGGGAGCTTTAAAGCTGATCTCACGAGCTCGGGAGGGCATGACTTGAGCAAATGTACCAATCGGTTTTCCGCTGAGTTGAATGTCTCCGCTGAGAAGGAAGCCATCGCAAGCACGGGTTGTGAATTGAATTGAACGATTACCGAGTGCGGCTTGGATGGCGGCTTTAAGATCGTAAAGATCAAGTTCGCGACTCTTACTACGAGTCCAAGAGAGAGGGCTGGCTTCTCCGCCGAGGAGAATTGCGATAGAATCGGCTTCGAGATCGGTGGCTTTGCCACCACCGACGTTTCGAAACTGGCGTCCAGCTTCGAAAAAGCGAAGGGTTTTGGCGCCTTGCCGAAGATTGTTTTCCGCGGTGGCTATGAGCCCAGGAGTGAGTGAGGGACGCAGAATGGTGTGATCTTCGCTGATTGGGCGGGTCACTTTTATGAGATCGCCGTCCTGGATTGGTCGAAGCGGGAGGCAGTCACGAAGTTGGCTTTCGGCGATCAATTTGATGGTTTGGCTCTCGTGAAAGCCTAATACAACTAGATTCTTTTTGAAATCGAGGAGGAGGTCGTAGTCGCGGTCGGTTTTACTTTCGTCGACGGCAGTTCCACCGGTGCGGGATGGGATATTTTCAAGTCCGTGGGTGCGGGCGATTTCTTCGACAAGGTCAGCGGAACGTTCTAGGTCGCCGCGCCAGCTTGGAATTTTCCAGGTTTCAAGATCAGATGAAGAAAGACCGAGGCGAGTGAGGATGGTTCCAGCGTCTTCTAGTGAGATGCTGTTGTCCATGAGCTGTAGCATACGACCTACGTCGAGTTTGACCGACGGGAGTTCTTTAGGAAGGTGTCCGGCAGTTATGGTTCGCGGAGAGATTTCACCACCGGCGATTTCAAGAATGAGGGCGGCCGCAAGGGCCGAGGCGGGCAAGACTTGTTGAGGATCGACTCCGCGCTCGAAGCGATAGGAGGAATCAGATGTCAGAAAGAGACGACGGGAGCTCCGGCGGATCTCAGAAGTGGTAAAATAAGCAGACTCGAGGAGGATCTCGGTAGTGGAATCAGTGACTCCGCTGTCGAGCCCGCCCATGATTCCAGCGAGAGCGAGGGGTGTGCCAGATTGGTCAGAGATGACGCAGTCGATGTCTTTGAGGGCGTAGGTTTCTTCATCGAGGGCTTTGAATTCTTCGTCCTCGGAGGCTTGGCGAACGTGAATAGCTCCATTGACCTTACGAGCGTCGAAGGCATGAAGCGGTTGGCCGATTTCGTGGAGGACATAGTTTGTAATATCAACGATGTTATTGATGGGACGAAGGCCAATGGCTTTAAGTTTCTTTACAAGCCAATCCGGGCTTGGAGAGACTTTGACTCCTTTAATACTGAGGACAGAATAGAATGGGCAAGTCGTGGAATCGACGGTGACGACTCCAGAATCTTCAGCGAGTTCGGTGGGCTGCGATTTCACGATCGGCTTGGTTTCGGTGTGAAGAAGCGCGGCAAGTTCACGGGCTAGGCCGGAGTGGGAAAGGAGGTCGGGACGGTTTGGTGTAATTTCGACTTCGATGAGGGTATCGGAATCGAAAAGGTCTTTGACGGGGGTTCCGACTTTGAAATCGGAATCGAGAATGAGAAGGCCGTCTTCCTTATCGGTGAGGCCGATTTCGGATCCGGCAGCGAGCATGCCTTTGGATTCAACTCCGCGCATTTTGGTTTCGCCGATCTTAAATCCGCCGGGCAGAGCGGCTCCGGGGAGGCAGCATGGAACTTTATCACCGACTTTGTAGTTAGTGGCACCGCATACAATCTGACGAAGCGAGCCTTCGCCGGCGTCAACTTTAGTGACTTTGAGTCGGTCGGCGTCAGGGTGTTGGACTGCTTCCTTGATTTCGGCCACCACAATTTGGTCGCTCTTGACACCTATTTCTTGGAGGCCTTCGATTTCGATGCCAGCAAAGGTTAGCAGGTCGCAGACTTCTTCGAGCGAGCGGGAGCCAAAATCGAGGCGTTCTTTAAGCCAGGTGAGCGAAACGTTCATATGGCCGGGAGGAGAAAGGCCCGCGAGGTTTTTTTCAATGGAAAATCAAAGAAATCCCTCTCTAGCGCTATCTTCACTCTAAAATAAAAGGGATCTCTCATCGTTCTATGATCTGGCAATGGTGGTGATTTCTCGCTGAATCACGATCTGCCAAAAAACCTCGGCTTTGTTCCTTAAAGGAGAATTCTGTAGTGATGACCCCTATTTTAAACTAAATGAATCCACTATGGGAAGCTTGCTAGCGGATCTCGGGACCACCGAAATTGAACCCGAATTGCAGCCAGATAGAATCAGCATTTTCGTTCTCTAGGTCATCGTGGGAATACTGGAGACGGATAGTAGAGAGCATGAGGTCGCTGTGGCGGAATTCGCGGGTTAGAGCAATGGTGAGGCGTTCACGCTTGGCGGACTCGAAAGAAGCATACTCGGTTTCGCCCAGGTGAATATCGGCCCCACCGCTGGCTCCTGCCAGGTATTCGTAGCGGAGGCCAGCAACCCATTGTGGATGAAAACGGTAATTAATGTAGGCCATTAAGCTATTCTGTGAGGTTGCTCCGCGGAGCGTGGGGTCGTCTGCACCCATCCACTCGACGTCACGATAAAAATATTCGGCGCCGATAGAGAATTCCCGTCCACCTAGTTCGATACCATTTTCTCGCCAAGTATAGGCGTAATCGATCGAGTGCATGGAGGTTTTACGACGATAGCCGTTTTTTCCCCATGCTGTGTTAAGTCCCAGAATATTTTGATGAAAATCATTCCAGTTGTAGCTGAGGAGTAATCGAGACACGAATACGTTGTCTTCCATAAAGGCGTCTTCGGGTGAGTGCCCATGCTCGTCCTCTCCGTGGCCCTCATCATCACGGTGATGATGAGAAGCGGTATTGCTAAAGTTGGATGAGATTGCTAAGAATCCCCGATCGAAGTCTTTTCGCCAGGTTAGCTCGATTCCCTCGCTCATTAAACCTTCCTCACCAAGAAACTGAGAAGTGGTGAGGTTGGAGTTGATCAGAGTCCACGTGTGGAGGTGCTGATTATTTTGAAGCCCCATTCGGGCGAGCATACGCCCCCCACGAACTTCAAAGCCTCCCGGGAGATTTTTGAACTTTAGGAAAGCTTCTTCGAGTTCCCAATCAATCTCGTGATTCGGATCCGTGAAAATGTTAATGTTGGTGAAACCGGCGAGCCAGTCATCGACCCGAAGGTTCATCCCAGGCTCCAAACCCTGAACGGCAAAGTTGTCATTGGGATCGTGGGCGTGGCCTCCAATCTCGCTGAACGACTCGGCTGAGGTGTCCCCAATGACCCCATTGAAGTGAAAGGTGGGATCAAGACTAATGTCTGCAAGCAAGGAACTGGTGAAAATCGCCAGAGTGGAAAGCAGCTTCATTAACGCGAGTTACTCGCGTTAATGAGGAATCTGATCAAGGAAAATTTCGTAGAATTTTTTGTGGTTGGTCCGAAGAGCTTGTCTTCCGCGAAGTTTGACCTGCCGTAGGATAAAAACTACAGCTCCTTAGGGTTGCGATGAGTGAGATGGAGTCCAATTCGGAATGCTATTCTGTAAAGTAATCACCGCCTAAGGCCAGATGGAGGTCGATACGGTTTTGGAGTCTTTGGTTCTTGAGTCGAATCAATGAGATGCCGGCAGCTTCTGCCCGCCGTTGAGCTTCAAGGTATTCTAGGAAAGAGGCTCCATCAATTCCAAGGCTTATGTCAGAAAGAGCTCGTTTAACAGCGAGCTGAGATTGTTTGACCTCTTGTCTAAGATAACGTTCTTGTTCGGTGAGCGAACGATCTGTTTCGATGGCTGACTCGACTTCGCGGAAGGCCAGTAAAGCAAGGCGGGTATAATCTTCGATTACGGCTCGATTTTGCTCGAGAGCAGCGCGTGCGCGTGCGCTTAAGGCACCACCTTGATAGACTGTTTGTGCGAGTGATGAAGCTATCGAATAAACTAAAAAATTTGGATCTAGGGCGCGTCTAAAGGTATCTGCGCCATTTGAGGTGCCTCCTGTTAGGCGAAGGTTAGGTAGAAGGTTCTTACGAGCCGCTTCAGCATTCTGAGCTGAGGCAAAGAGGCGGGCGCGGGCCGCCTCGAGATCGGGGCGTCGCTCGAGGAGTTTGGATGGAAGGCCGATGGGGATGCGTTCTGAAAGGTAGGGAAGGTCGGTCGATGAATTGATTGTGGCAGCTGGATATCTCCCAAGCAGAACTTCGAGATTCCGGGCGGCGTTGTCGCGGCCGAGCTGCCGAACGCTTAAGCTACGTTTGGAGTTGGCGACATTGTTGCGGGCGAATTGGACATCAACGGAGCGAAGGGTGTTTGCCTTGTAACGTCGCTCTACAACAATAAGAGCCTGACTAAATGACGCGACGTTGGTTTTTGCGAGTTCGAGTTGTTGTTCCGATGTGACAAGATTACACCAAGCCTTTGCGGTATTTGCTGCAAGTGAAAGTCTGGCGCCACGGAAGTCGGCTATCGAAGCGGTGTAATTTGCGCGAGCAGAATAATCGAGATTACGAAGTCGCCCCCAGAGGTCAGGCTCCCAGACGGCGTTAAGAGAGATGGAATAGTTCTCGTTTGAGGAAATATCCTGGCTATCTGTTTTACGATATGAGGTTGAGGCATTGACTGAAGGGAGTCGGCTTGCTCGGCCGATAATAGTTCCTTCGCGGGCAGCCTTGAGGCGATAAGCTGCGGCTTTGAGTCCTTGATTGTGAGCGAGGGCTTCCCTGACAATTTTGGTCATACGGGAGTCGCGAAACTCCTTAATCCATCCGGTGGAAATCTTTGCGTTTTGTCCGGATTTGGCTTGGGAAAAAGCTCCGGGCAAATCGATTGTTCCAGAGTTAATTGCCTTGGGTCCTTTTAGGGCTTCGCACGAGACAAGGACGGCGGCAAGACCGAGGGTGAGAGTTGTGGGGAGTTTTGAAAAAATAACTAACATTTAAGTGCGCTTCAATGTGCGTTGGATTGTGACAAGATACCAGTCACAAAACACCGCCAAAACGCTGGTATGGATGGGGCACCTCGCTATGGTTTTGGAGTGGACGAAAGAACTTCTACTTTGATTGATTTGGCTTTGGCAGAAGATATTGGCCCTGGAGATGTGACTTCGTCTTATTTTGTGCCGGAGCATCGCGAGGCGCGTGGTTTAATCCTGGCAAAATCTGAAGGTGTGGTTGCGGGGGTGGAAGTCGCCGAAGAGGTTTTTAAAAGGGTTGATAATGAAACTTCGGTCAAGATCCTTCTAGAGAGTGGAAACCATGTGAGTCCGGGATCATACGTGATAGAGGTTCGGGGCAAAGCCCGTTCCCTTCTCACAGCTGAGCGGGTTGCTTTGAATTTCTTACAGAGACTTTCGGGTGTCGCGACCAAGACTCGCCAATTTGTGGAATTGACTGACGGGACGGGAGCGAAAATTCTTGATACCCGAAAAACAACGCCGGGTTGGCGAACTTTGGAAAAAGCGGCGGTGATTGCCGGCGGAGGAGCGAACCATCGGATGGGGCTCTATGACCGGGCGATGGTGAAGGATAATCATTTGGTTGCCGAAGGAGGCATTGAGGCCTTGCAGGAATCAATCAATAAATTGCGTGCCGAGAAAAGTGGTGTGGAAGTCGAACTAGAGGCTGACCGACTTGATCAGGTTAAAGTTTTTCTGAAGTTAGATGGAGTCGATCATATCCTATTGGATAATATGACTAATGACTCTCTACGATTGGCGGTAGGGATGCGAGAAGGGGAGCGGCCTTTACTAGAGGCAAGCGGAGGAGTGAATTTGGAAACGGTCGGAGAGATTGCGAAAACCGGGGTGGATTTTATTTCAGTTGGGGCTTTAACTCATTCAGCGGTGGCGCTCGATCTCTCTCTTGAATTTACAGAATTGTCCGATGGGGAGTGATGTCGAGTGGAGTGGGGAAACCCTGAACGAGCTTTCGCCCGAGTGGGGTGAACGGGTGATATTTTTGCCTGAGTGTGGTTCGACGAACGATGAAGCCCGAAAATTTGCGTTCAAGGGCGCATCTAACTTCAGTGTAATTTTGACTGAACGTCAGACCTCTGGGCGGGGTAGGCGGGGACAACCTTGGGTGTGTCCACCAGGTGAGGGGTTAGCTTTTACCGTGATCGTTAGGCCTAAAGAAGTCCCGACTTTATGGTCTCGCTTTGCGTTAGCGGCGGGTTTGGCGATTTCAGAGGGGCTTGATTCGTTTGGGGTGTCTTCTGGAGTGAAGTGGCCGAATGATGTTTGGGTAGGAGGGAAAAAAATTTGTGGAATCTTGGTTGAGGCTGATTCGAGTTTTGTGGTGGTGGGAGTTGGATTGAACGTGAATGTAAGGGGCTTTCCAAATGGGCTTGTCCACCCTGCAACCTCCCTTGCTCTAGAGTTGGGCGAGGAGATTTCGAGAGAGGAAGTTCTCATTAGCTGTCTTCGTCGATTGGAGTTACGGCTTGCTCAGATAGGATCGGATTTTCCGGAGTTGCTCGACGCATGGTCGGCGCGTTGTGTTTTAAACGGGAATAATGTGAGACTTGATGTGGGAGGGGTTACCAGAATGGGCCGAGTTACCGGAGTGTCTTCTCAAGGAGAGCTGCTCTTACAGACTGCGACTGGAATCGAGAAAATACTGCAAGCAAATGAGATCCGAATTTCCAACTGACTGCGAAGTGGAGATAAAAGAGGACCAGCAGCACTATTTTTTCAGCGTCTAGATTATTTCTTGAAGATTCCCAATATTCAAAAGGTTTCTCCGGTTCACTAATGAAAACGGAAAGGGGCCGTATTTTTGGGGTTTTCGCTTTGGAATGTTTTTGCTAGAGTCTCGTGTGATTTATCGGAGCGGTTTTTGCGTTTTTTTGATGTTGGGGTCGTCCTTTTTTGCAACCGGGAGCGAGGTCTTAAACTTCAACCGGGACATCCGTCCAATTCTTTCGGACAAGTGCTTTACGTGTCACGGAATTGACGAGGATTCGCGGGAGGCTAAGTTAAGGCTTGATACGCCGGAGGGAGCATTCCGAAAAAAGCGGCGTGGAAAGGCAGCATTGGTGGCAGGGAAACCGGATGAAAGTGAGTTGTGGCTAAGGATTATTTCGGATGACGAAGACAAGATGATGCCCCCGCCTGATTCGCGAAAGACACTGAGCAATGAGGACAAAAGATTGATTAAGCGATGGATTGAAGGAGGTGCATCCTACCAAAAACACTGGGCTTTTGAGTCTCCCGTGATGCCAATCGTACCACCAGGGCAGGGAAGTGAGATAGATCGGTTTGTGGGATCTGTCCTAAAAAAGAATAATCTGCAACCATCGCCCGAAGCGAATCGGGAAGTTTTGATTCGGAGAGTGAGTTTTGCGCTCTCAGGATTGCCTCCTACAATTCAGGAGGTAGATAGGTTTTTGTCTGATCAAACGGATGGAGCCTATGAGAGGATGGTGAATCGCTATTTGGATTCTGCTCGTTACGGAGAAGAAATGGCGCGGCATTGGCTAGATGCCGCGCGTTATGGTGATACACACGGGATGCATTTAGATAACGAGCGTCAGATGTGGGCGTATCGCGATTGGGTGATTAAATCATTCAATGACAATCTCCCCTATGATGATTTTACAGTCGAGCAGCTGGCAGGCGATTTATTGCCGAATCCAAAGGTAGATCAACTGGTAGCCACTGGCTTTAACCGTTGCAATGTGACAAGTGGTGAGGGTGGAAGCATTAAAGAGGAATTGATCTTTCGCTATGCGGTGGATCGCGCGAGCACTACTGCGCAGGTATGGTTGGGGCTAACAGCCCAATGTGCGGCATGTCACGATCATAAATACGACCCGATTTCCCAGAAGGAGTTTTATTCCCTGTATGCATTTTTTAATTCGAATGCCGATCCGGCAATGGATGGGAACAGTCTGCTAACTGCTCCGGTAATCAAGGTGAAGGCTGAGAATTATGAGGCGAAAATTGCGGAGTTTAATAAACTGAGTAATGGCGTGGTGCAATCAATGAAGAAGCTTCCAGTTTGGAATTCATACCAAGATCCAGCGGGGAATAAATCGTCTGTTCGGATTGAAGATACGGAAGCTATTTGGTTTGAAGATGAGTTCCCAAATGGGGCGAAAGTTGGAAACTCTGGTCATCCTCTGACGTTAGTAGATCAGCCCGTATTCAGTGGGCAGAAGGCGTTGAAGCGGGGAGGGAAAGAGATGGCCCAAGATTATTATGAATCGGGTGCGGCTCCTTTGACTGTGCCTAGCGGATCTAGGTTTTTTCTTCACGTCTATCTTGACCCCAAGGATACACCGGAGGAAGTGATGATTCAGTTTCATGGGTCGGCGTGGAATCATCGAGCAGTTTGGGGAGCGGATATTATCGATTTTGGCAAAAAGGGGACGAGTCAGCGATTCGTCGCTGGTCCATTGCCCGAGACAGGTAAGTGGATAAGGCTAGAAGTCCCTGGTGAAAAGATGGGTTTGAAGGCAGGAATGCAAATCGTTGGGTTTGCTTTTACCGTTCATGGAGGAACCGCTTATTTTGATCATTTTGGTGTCCTTGGAAGCGAGGATCCTACGACTGATCCTAAGGCTTCGTTTTTAGCATGGAGGAAAGCCAAGCAGGTTAATGGAGTTCCCGAACCCTTGAGGCAGTGGCTTCAAGAAGGTATTGAGAAAGAAAGAAAACCATCTGAGTTGGCTCTTCTGAAAGATTACTATCTCGCACGGATCTGCGGGACTTTAGGGAAAGAATTTGAGGCAAAACGAACGGAGCTGATAAAGGTTGAGAGTGAGCAGGCGAACTATGAAAAAGGGCTACCGTCAACTTTTGTATATCGAGATTTACCCAAACCTCGTGAGAGCTATGTGATGAAGCGCGGCGAGTATAATCAACCTGGCGAGAAGGTGGAACCTGGGACCCCTTCAGTTCTACCCACATTGGTGAAAACTGGGAAACGAGCAACCCGTCTAGATCTTGCGAACTGGCTGGTTTCTCAAGAGAATCCATTGACAGCTAGGGTTGTGGTGAATCGTTTTTGGCAGCAGCTTTTTGGAATTGGCTTGGTCAAGACTAGTCATGATTTTGGCACTCAGGGAGATTTCCCTAGTCACCCTGAGCTATTAGACTATTTGGCTCTGCGTTTTCAAGCTAATGGTTGGAATGTCAAAGCACTCATACGCGAGGTAATGCTAACAAAGACCTTTCGACAGGAGAGTGCCGCGGCGAGTCCAAGATGGGATAATGATCCTGAAAATCGTTTCCTAGCTCGAGGGCCAAGATTCCGTCTCGATGCTGAGCAACTCCGTGATCAGGCTTTGTTTGTAAGCGGTTTGATGAATTTTAAAATGGGCGGTCGGGGTGTTATGCCATATCAACCCCCCAATATTTGGGAGCCGGTTGCGTTTGGGGGATCAAACACGCGGTTTTATAAACGAGGGAATGGGGCTGACTTATATCGGAGATCGGTTTACACCTTTTTTAAGCGGACGGCTCCTCATCCGATGTTCGCTAACTTTGATGCCCCTGCTCGCGAGCAATTTTGTGTAAAGCGTGAGCGGAGTAACACACCGTTGCAGGCCTTGCAGTTGATGAATGATGTGCAGCATTTTGAAGCCGCACGTGGATTGGGGGAACGGGCTATGAAGAGCACGAGCGATCGCGGAAAGAGGATAGACTTTATTTTCAAAAGTGTCGTTTCGAGGTTGCCTGGAATGGAGGAGAAAAAGATCATTGCCGGGTTCTTTGAAAAGCAATTTGATAAATATCAGAGTGCTCCAGAGGAAGCGATGAAAGCTATTACTTTTGGGGAATCTGAACCTGCAAAAGATCTTAATTCATCTGAACTGGCTGCATGGTCTTTGGTGGCCAATTTAATTTTAAACATGGACGAGGCTATTGTTCGTAATTGATCTGACTGATATGGACCCATTTTTTGAAAAGAACCTATTGCAAACTCGCCGCCAGTTTTTTGGTGATAACGGGATGCGACTTGGAGGTGTCGCACTTGCGTCAATGATGGCCTCCCGTGATGTCGCGCAAGCTGGGTCTCCGATGCATCCCGGTTTGCCTGCGCTTCCCCATTTTGCTGGTAAGGCGAAGGCGGTCATTTATTTGCATATGAATGGCGGACCTTCGCAGCTTGATACCTGGGATCATAAGCCGAATTTACACAAACAATTTAACAAAGATCTGCCGAAGGATTTTCTAGGTAATCGGATTACCACTATGACAAGTGGTCAGGGTCGTTTTCCGGTCGCACCTTCAAAATTCAAGTTCACCCAGCATGGTGAATGTGGGCGGTGGGTCAGTGAGTTGTTACCTCATACTGCAGGAATTGTCGATGATATTGCAGTAGTGAAAGCAGTGCATTCCAACGCAATTAATCACGATCCGGCTTGTACTTTTGTAATGACCGGAAGCGAAGTTCCGGGGAAGCCGAGTATGGGGTCATGGATTTCATACGGCCTGGGAGCAGAAACTGAAGACCTTCCAGCCTTCGTAGCTCTGACACCAAACTTTCCGAAAGGGTCGAATGCTCAGGCGCTATTTAGCCGAATGTGGGGGCCCGGGTTTTTACCTGGGAGGAATAGCGGTGTTGTTTTGAGATCGGGTAATGATCCGGTTTTGCATCTTGAAAACCCGCCAGGAGTTGACCGTCAGGATCGACGCTCGATGCTCGATGCTCTGGGGAAACTTAATCAACGAGGTTTTGAAAAGTTCGGGGATCCAGACATCCAGACTCGTATTTCGCAATATGAAATGGCATTCAGAATGCAGGCCAGCGTGCCGGAGTTGACTGACCTAAGCCATGAGAAAGAATCGACTCTAGGGCTTTATGGAGAACGTGTAAAAACACCTGGCTCTTTTGCCTCAAGTGCTCTCCTTGCTCGCCGTTTAGTGGAAAAGGGTGTTCGCGTGGTCCAGATTATGCACCGTGGTTGGGATTCTCACGGGAATTTACCAAAGGAGTTAGGGAACCAATGTCTCGATACAGATCAAGCTTGCGCCGGATTGCTTAAGGATCTCAAGCAACGAGGAATGTTGGATGAAACTCTCGTGATCTGGGGGGGGGAATTTGGGCGAACTGTTTATTCGCAAGGCAAGCTAAGCCGTGAAACGTATGGAAGAGATCATCACCCAAAAAACTTCTGTATGTGGATGGCCGGAGGAGGGATTAAAGGAGGGACCGAGGTTGGAGAAACAGATGAGTTTTCTTATAATCCGGTCAAGGATAAGGTGCATATTAATGAAATTAATGCTACCGCTCTTCACTGCCTCGGGATCGACCACGAGAGATTCACTCTGAGGCATCAAGGTCTCGACGAGCGACTGACCGGAGTGGAGTCAAGGAAGGTCATTCGTAAGATCCTTGCTTAGCTTTTCCAAGTAGGAGCGTTGAGGGCAGCTTGTGCAGCTTGTGCTTCGGCTGACTTTTTACTAGGGCCAGAGCCCTGACCTAAATGTTTGCCTTTCCATGTAACCTCGCAGACGAAGGTTCGGTCGTGGGGGGGGCCTTCTTCTGAGATGACTTCGTATACAGGTGCCTCCGGGTTTAATTGTTGGAGTATTTCTTGGAGTTGGCCTTTGGCGTTTCCTTGAGCTTTCTGAGGATTGAGGATTTCGAGTTGATTGCTGAGAAGTTGCAAAGCCACCTCTTTGGCGGCTTCAAGACCACTGTCTAGATAGATTGCACCAAGGATTGCTTCTAGGGCATCTGCGAGGTTGGAATCCCGATGCCGGCCTCCGCTTCCGGATTCACCATTACTCATGAAAAGTGCGCTGCCTAAATCAATGGTGCGTGCCGCTGCCGCGAGTGCAGGTTTTGAAACTACTGAAGCACGAAGTTTAGTGAGGACACCTTCTTGGAATTCAGGGAAGCGGCGATAAAGATAGGTGCTTATCACGAGCTCGACAACAGCATCTCCAAGGTATTCAAGTCGTTGGTTGTCGGGCGGTGCCGGACGAATTTCTGACGAAAGACTGGGGTGGGACAAGGCCTCATCCAAAAGCGTTTGGCTTTTAAAGGTAAAGTTTAAGCGTTCTTCTATACTCACATTATGAAGGGGCTATTTTCTACCAGTCATCATGGTCCAATGTCTTCCATGTGGTCCGATTCCTATAAGATTAGGACCGTTTGCAAACATGATGAAGCGGTGTCCATCAGAGCCGAACCAAGCGTCATAAGCAGCGACTGGTGAAGAGGACCCCATAAAAATGTTTTCTCCAGACCAGCGATGTTTGAACCCAGCAAGTTCAGCTCGGTCACCCGGTGATTTTTTTTCGGGAATGGGAGATTGGTGGGCGAAGAATCCCATCGAAGCCATGTCTCTCGAATGCCCAACTGCAGCATCAGAGAGTTTTTCCTCTAGGCGGAGCGGAGTGAGCGCAAATAACGAACGAAATTCGTTGAGATAGTTAGCGAAATCTTTTTGAGAGACACTGGCCCATGCGGAGGCATTGTTGTCTAGCCGCGCCGAAACTAGTGATTCGATTTCCTTACGAATATTCGTGATCACTTCCCTATTTTTGAGGTGAACTTCGCCTTCGTAAATCGACATGAGTGCGTCATCAAGGTCGAGCTGGTTGCGGTCGAACTCGGTCTCGTCGATGATGTTCACTTCGCGAGAGACTTCGGCAAGAGCAGTTGCGATGGCCTTGACTGACTTATCGAGAGATCCAGGATCATTCTCGGCAATCATACGAGCGCGCCCGTTGATTTTTTGTAGCATTCCGACCTCATGACGTAGCATCGCAATCTTGTCCGGTTGTTTTTTGTAGTCGGTTTTAATGAGCTTGAAGACGCGCGCGCGATGGGTCTTCAGTTTTTCCGAAACATCGGGGAGATCCAAGAAAGGGTTTGATCGTTCGTCGGCGAGGATATCTGCGAGTTTTTTTTCGTGAAGAGTCCGTGCTTTTTGAAGAGTGCGACGGTAGATTGTGCCTCCTTCATCACCGTAAAGCTGAAAGGTGCGGTAAGCGGCTGCTCTTTTGGATGCGTCTGAGTTTTGCATCCACTGAAGTGCCTTTTTTGCCACAAGGGGAGGAATGGCAGGCCCGGCCTCCTGGGCAGGTAAAAAACTCCCGGCACAGCCGATGATGAATGACACTAATTTCCTCATGAGTCGGAAAAAACAGTAAGCACGAGCGGTATTTTTTCAATCTTGGAGTTTTTCACCGCTTGACCCCGGCAGTCATTCCTCGTTTCGTCAACCACATGCAGCGCATTCAACTTAAGTCGAAGCTTCACCGGGCCATCATCAAGCAGGCTGATATTGATTATGAAGGGAGTATTGAGATCCCCTCTGATCTCATGACGGCGGCTGGGCTTTGGGAGGGTGAGCGTGTTCTCGTGACATCGATGACCTCGGGGAGTCGTCTAGAAACCTACGTTCAGGCCGGTGATCCGGGAACTGGTCATATTATCATGAATGGGGGCGCCGCCCACCTGATCAAGAAGGACGAATGTGTCACGATTATGGCGTTTGGAATCTCAGATGAGCAGATTATTCCTCTCCGGCATGTGCTCAATTTAAAAAACGAGATCATTAAATCGACGAATCAGGGATGAATGGGCTTGTGCAATCTTGTTAGGACTTCCTAAATAAAATAGGCAATTTTGCTAAAAACTCCGTCTTTACAAGTCGGGTTGAGCCGGTAGAGTCCCGCCCTCCCATGCTAGACATTTCTATCACACTAGTGGTTATCGCTCACGTCGTCGTGAGCCTTTTGCTGATTCTCGTGATCCTCATGCAACGCCCGAAGCAGGAAGGCCTTGGTGCTGCATTTGGGGCCGGCATGACTGACGCAGCTTTTGGTGCAAAAACGACTGATGTTCTTCAAAAAGGAACCGTTTACCTCGGCACGCTTTTCTTTATCTTCTCCTTGGTTCTGGCAATCCTGATGGGAAAGAGAAATGCCATTGAAGGCAAGAACTACGCTTCTGATGGAGGTTCTGCGGCTAGCGCTCCCATGGAAGCGACCGGTGCTGAAAATTCAGTCCTCGAGAGCGCAAGTAATGTTGTGGCACCACTTCCTGCGGAAGTGACTACAGCTCCCGAGGAGGCAACTAAGGCTCCCGAGGAAGCAACTACAGCTCCCGAGGAGACGAACGAGGCCCCGGAGGGCTCCGAAGAGGCGCCAGCTGATGGTGCTAGCACTTCAACGGAAGAGAACAAGGTGCCAGTAGGCGGCTAATTTTTGAGATGATGAGCGAGCCAGCTTTGCCAGCTTGGGCCCGCGATGATGCCTTTCCAATCCATCCAGATACCAGCAAATTCGGGGTTGTTGATCATTCAAGAATAAGCCGTTCATTCGAATCACTAGATGAGCTCAAAGCTCATTTAGAAGTCGGGAAAGGTCGGTTGGATTGGGTTTGGACACCGAAAAGTGACCGATTGGTTGCGCCTGAGGAGATCCCGAAGCTGGCGGGCTCGCTCGAAAAAAGGTGCCTTATTTTCGCTGCCGAAGATGCAGATTATGCCCGGCGCACGGCTCCGCTAACTGGGATTGCAGTCCTCTATGGCCTGTATTGCTTTTTAAACGGTATTTCTCCGTTTGGTTTTCCTGGGATTCAATTTTTGGTGCTGACAATTTTCGGGTTTCTTTATTTTACGGCCCGTCCTTGGTGGGAAGCTCGGAAGGGGCGCGCTGCTGCTAACTACCTAACGCGTGATCAAATTAGCGATCAGGTTCCCGAGGCTCGTTTCGAGCTTTGGATGGAAAATCAAAGCACTCCTTTCTCTGTCCTTTTTCTTGTACTGGTCGTGTTGGTGGGTGGGGCTCAGTTCGCAACTCCTGGTCTCGGCATTTCCGAAGCCGGTTTAGTTAAGCCCCGCTATTTAGCAGGAGAAAACTGGCGGCTTTTTACGGCGGTTTTCCTCCACGGTAATTTGATCCACTTCATCCTTAATATGAGCGCTCTCTGGTATTTGGGTCGGCGGATCGAAATTTTAGCCCGCTGGCCACACCTTGCTGCCGCCTTTTTTCTCAGTATAATCGGGGCTGGCTGGGCAACTGTTTCCTGGCTACCGAACCAGACTTCAGTAGGAGTCTCTGGCGTGGTTTGTGGGTTGCTTGGATTTTTACTAGTCTTCGAAACCCTTCATCGCTCGCTTTTACCAAGATCTGCACGCCGCAGGTTGGCTGGGATTCTTGTGTCACTGATCGTGATTGGAACACTGGGATTTAAGTTTGTTGACAATGCCGCCCATCTGGGAGGATTAGTGACAGGAGCTATATACGCTTTTGTAGTTTTCCCCAGATCATTGTCACCTCACAGGCCAATGATCTTAAAGCGTGATCTTGCGATCGGAGTGGTTGGGATCTTTTTGATCGGAGCCTCAGCGATTGGGGCAATTCTTATGATGGTAATACGGGTGTTATGATTCCTGAAATAATAACGAGTATTCCTGGGCCTCGCTCGCAAGCGTTGGCGGCAAGGCTTCGCGAGCATGAAAGTCGGAATGTGACTTATATGAATCATTTGTGGCCAGTTTTCTGGGATAGGGCGAGTGGAGTGAACGTGTGGGACGCAGATGGGAACCGTTTCTTGGACTTTACTAGCGCTTTTGGAGTTGCAGGCCTTGGGCACCGGAATCCTGAAATCGTGGAGGCTATGAAGGAGCAAAGCGAGCAACTGCTTCATGGTATGGGCGATGTTCATCCAACCGCTTTAAAGGTTGAGTTGTGTGAGCAACTTTCAAAATTAACTTTTGAGAAGTGGGGCGCTGGTTCGGGAAAAGTAGTTCTTTCAAATTCAGGATTTGAAGCGGTGGAAACGGCGCTTAAAACGGCGCGGCTGGCGACTGGAAAGCGTAAGGTGATGGCTTTTACTGATGGTTACCATGGGCTAGGTTATGGAAGCTTGCTCGGCACTGATCTTGAAAAGTTTAGGGGTCCTTTTATAGATCAATTAGCGGACGTGACCAATCGGGTAAAATATGGTTCGTTTGAGCTACCCAACGATGATGAGATTGGGGCGGTTTTAGTAGAACCTATTCAAGGACGTGGTGGGAAGGTGATTCCTCCTGCCGGATTTTTATTAGCACTAAGAGATTGGTGTAATGAGCACAATGCTCTCTTGATTTTTGATGAGATTTACACTGGTTTTTATCGAACGGGAAAGTGGTTCGCCGGTGAGTGGGAAGGTGTAGTCCCTGATCTAATTTGTATTGGAAAAGCGATGAGTGGAGGGTTTCCAATTTCTGCTTGCGTGGGCAAAGAAGATATTATGGATCAGTGGCCTGAAAGTCCTGGGGAGGCATTGCATACCAGTACCTTTTTGGGGCATCCGGTAGGTTGTGCCATGGCATTGAAATCGCTAGAGATTTTTGAGAGGGATACGACAATTCGAATGGTGGAAGAAGCCTCACAAAGGCTTTCTAGCGCGCTACAGGAATTTGATCACGAAGCGGTTCGAGAGGTGCGTGGTCGCGGCTTGATGTGGGGGCTTGAATTGAATCGTCCAACCGGCGGATTATTAACTTCACTTTTAGCCGAAGGGATTCTTTTTCTAGTGGATGGACCGGAAGGGAACGTCCTTTCTTTCACCCCTCCCTTCCAGATTTCGGAAGGGGAGTTAGATTATGCGCTTACCGCGCTAAGGCGACTTTTAGATGCCTCCTAAACTAGAATGAGTCGCTCGTCGCTTTCGAGCGTCTTGACGAGGTTCGCCCACCCATTCTGAGTCTGCAGGTTAAAGACTCTGAGGTAAAGAGTCACCAATTTTGGGTCATGTGCTTCGATGAGGCTGTCTATGGTAGATTTAAGTTTCTCATCATCAAGAGCATCGGGGAGAGCTCCTTCGACTGAGCCTTCTCCATCATGTTCGATTCCCATACCGTCGCAGAATCCGATTAGAAGCTCTTGCTGCCCTTTCATGAAGTAGACCTGAAAGAGGTGTTCACCGATAGTATCGCTGGTTTTCAGTTTTAGGGTCTTATGCAGCCAACTGATCTGTTCCGTGACCGGTTTTTTCTCAACGAAAACAGGTCGGAGGTTCCGGTTTGCGGTGAGGGAAGCGATCGCTGATTTGTAAAGTTGACGGTCATTCTCCCGGATCCAGAGGAACATGTCGCTGATGGGAGAAGGGTCGATTTTCTGGTAGATTTCGAATGCGTTCACAGTGTGTTTGGCTTTTGAGGAGTCAACACCGAGTAACGGTGAAGGCAAGGCCAAAGGCTGGTTCTAGCAATCGCTTGTGGGACCGATCTGAAAAAATCACTACGTTCGCTCAAGTGTGATTCGCAAATCGAAACGATAGTGTCCTAGAACATGATATTTTCAGTTAATTCATCAGAGTTATGTAGGTTTGTCCCAACAACCATGACGAATGGTGAGCCTAAATTTGGAAAACTGTTTAACTGAAGCTGGATTGACTTTTTGAAGGAGGAAGGGATTCTCGACACATGAAAACTTTCATTTTGCTGTGTGTTACCGGAATTCTAATTGCATCTGCTGATGATTGGCCCCGTTGGATGGGTGAGAAGGCGGATGGGGTATGGAGGGAAAATGGGATTAGAACAGATCTACCGAAGTCTGGTGCGCCTGTGGTGTGGCGGGTTCCAGTCGGTTGGGGATACTCGGGACCTGCAGTTGCCGATGGTCGAGTTTATGTATCTGACTACCAGCGCTCTGAGGGCGAATTGGTGAATAATCCCGGGAGAGCTGTAACGTGGCAAGGAAGAGAGAGATTGCTTTGCTTAGATGCTGTAACAGGAGAGGAGATTTGGAAATATGAAGAAAGTCGGACTTATAGGCTTTCTTATCCCGGGGGGCCCCGTGCTACTCCTACGATTGCAAATGGGTTGGTTTATTTTTTAGGCGGGATGGGGGATCTTGTTGCGCTTAACGCCAAGACTGGGGACAAGAAGTGGGAAAAGAATTTCCAAAAGGATTTTGATGCTGGGCTTCCTATTTGGGGGTTCTCTGCTCATCCACTAGTGGTTGGTGATACTTTGTATTGCCTTGTCGGTGGAGAGGGGAGTGTTGCGGTGGCATTTGATGCCATGACTGGTAGGGTGAAGTGGAAGGCGCTTGATGCGAGAAACCAAGGTTATTGCCCCCCTTCAATGGTGAAAGTTGGCAAAACGGAGCAACTCTTAATTTGGCATCCAGAGGCAATTAATTCCCTAAATCCCAAAACAGGAGAAAAATACTGGGAACTTCCTCTCAAGCCGATTTATGGAATGTCAGTGATGACGCCGCGGCTTGTGGGAAATAAACTTTTTGCGAGTGGGATTGGGACGGTTGGCGCCATGATTAAGCTCGGTGAAAATGAACCGACCGCTAAGTTCATATGGCGGGGAAAACCCAAAACTGCGCTCTATTGCTGTAATAGCACGCCGCTGATCCATGATGGGGTTATTTACGGATGTGATGTCCGATCCAGCCAGTTGGTTGCGGCATCGGTGGAAAATGGAGAGAGATTCTGGTCCACAATGCAGCCTACAGTAGACGAGGAGCATCGCTTAAAAGGTGGAAGCCATGGCACAGCCCATCTGACGCGTCACGAGGAGTCTGGGAATTATTGGATCTTCAATGAAAATGGAGATCTGATTTTAGCGCAGCTCTCGCGGAAGGGATATCGTGAAATGGGCCGCCAACATGTCCTTGAGCCAACCAACGAGGCTTATGGGCGTCCAGTTGTTTGGAGTGGGCCTGCCTTTGCAGGAAAGGCAGCTTATTTGAGGAATGATAAAGAGTTAGTGAAGGTAGATCTCTCAGCCAAGTAGAGCTGTGGGTTTAACTTAGTCCGTGACGGGATAGATCTTGAACGTCAACTAGGCCGATTGCTTCACCGGCATTATTGATAACGACGAGATCATCGATGCGATGTTCACGGAGAACGCGGACAACTTCGGCCGCGAGGTCATTTTCGTGAACGGTAATTGGATTAATAGTCATATGGTCAGAAATAGGAGTATCTCCAATTTCCCGGTTCGTTTGATAGCCTCGAACAAAATCTCCGTGGGTGAAAATACCAGCCAGCTTGCCTTTAGGGTCAACAATGACAGCTGCTCCGGCCCGGCATTCTAGCATCGCAAGAACGCCTTCTTGGACGAGAGAAGTGGTGGGGACTTTAGCAAAGGTTGAACCGCTACGCATGATGTCAGAAACCCGACTCAACAGATATTTTCCAAGGCTGCCACCGGGATGAAGCTCGGCAAAATCCTTTGAGTGGAAGCCTCGTTTTTCAAGAAGGACCATGGCCAGTGCGTCACAGAGAACAAGCATGTTGGTCGAACTTGAAGTCGGTGCGAGCTGAAGAGGGCAGGCTTCTTTTTCAATATGGGTATCGAGGATGATGTCGCTGTATTTGGCCAAGGTGGATTTGGTATCTCCGGTTATGGTAATGATTTGAGAAGCGCGCTTTTTTGCGTGAGGGAGCAAGCTGATCATTTCGGATGTTTCTCCGGAATGACTGAGAGCGATGACAAGGTCTCCGACTGAAAGCATGCCAAGATCGCCGTGCAGGGCATTTTGACAATTGAGGCCTACGGTAGTGGCGCCAGTGCTGTTTAAGGTCGCCACGAACTTGTTCCCAATGTGCTCGGACTTGCCGACTCCAATTACGACGATTTTATGCCCAGCCTTGAGAGTTTCTTCTAAGGCGCCAAGAGCTTTACTAAAGTTTTCATCGAGCCTCGCGGCTAGCCGGTTGAGCTGCGAGGTCTCAATCCCTATGACCTTCCGGGCTTTTTCGATCAAATCCACAGGATTAGACTGACGTATGAGCTGCTTCTGGTCAACCCAAGTAAGTCTGGATGGTTCTTAAGGATTGAGCTAACCTCCCAATCGTCGATGAAGCGCTTTCTGCCTTATTTCAAATACTTTAAGCCGGTCAAATGGCAGCTTCTTGGAAGTGTTTTGTCCGGACTAGTCTATGCGGCGGCGACTGGAGCAGGGTTGCCGCTTGCGGCAAAGGTGGTCTTTCCTTTAATTTTTAAAGACGATCAAGTTAGTCTTGGGGAAGGAGAGCCGGAAAACAGCTTCTTTGTGGAAGGCTTGATGAGTTGGTTTGATCAGTTGCCGGGTGAGTGGCTGCTTCCTGTTGCCTGTGCGTGGCTTCCTCTGATGTTTTTCTTTCGGGCGCTTGGTGGGTTTCTGAATACCTATTTGATGAGTTATTGTGGATATCGTTTTTTGGAACAGATTCGTGACGAAGTTTTTACTAGGCTACAGATCCTTCCTGTAGCGTTTTTTCAGAAGCGACAGGCGGGTGATTTGCTATCGCGGCTTGTGGGAGATGCTGAAGTTGTTCGTTCGACGGTGGGAAAAGTGGCCGTTGATATTATCAAGCAACCTGCGGTCTTAATTGCAGCTTTAGTTTTTTTGATCTCAGAAGCTGCTTCGAACCAGGGCACCTCTCTGGTTCTCTTTTCAATTTTTTCTATTCCGTTGTGCGTCCTCCCACTACGCGCGCTTGCGAAGCGTTTGGGTGGGAAAGCCCGTAAATTGCAGGCTAATGCTGGCGATTTAAGTGGGCAGATTTCTGAGTCAATTCAGGCGCCACTCGAGATTCGGGCCTATAATCTTCAGGGGGCGGTCGTGCAAAAATTTCGCAATCGAATTCAGGAGGTGATCCGTTATTCGATGAAGGTGGTTAAATACAAGACCCTCATTTCACCATCGGTGGAATTTATATCAGTAATTGGCTTGACGGTGGCAATCTATCTGGGAGCGCAACAGGGGATGAAGCTTTCTAGTTTTATGGCTATCGCGATGGCGTTGTATCTCTGCTATGAGCCGGTAAAAAAGTTGGGAGCTATTCAGGCGAACTTGCGGCAGGCTGATGCTTCTCTTGAGCGATTAGAAGAGATTTCTTTCGCTGTTGATCATTTGGATGATCCTAAGTGTCCTGAGACACCAGAGATTTTTAAAAGTCGTATTGTTTTTAAGGATGTATCCTTCGGCTATGGTGATGAGCTCATCCTACGTGGAATTAATCTTACGATTGAACCCGGTCAATGTGTGGCCCTGATTGGTCCGAGTGGAGGGGGAAAATCAAGTCTCTTTAATTTGATCCCGCGTTTTTATGATGTGAATTCGGGAAGTGTTTCGGTGAGTGGTCTGAATGTGAGGAAATGGTCCAAGAGTGATCTTCGTGATCGAGTGGCGGTGGTCTCCCAAACTGCAGTTTTATTTCAAGGTACGATTAGGGAGAATATTCTTCTTGGGCTTCCGGGTGCCAATGAGGAAGAAGTCATAAGTGCAGCAAAAAGGGCAAATGCACATGAGTTTATTCTCAAACAGGAGCAAGGTTACGATACGCCGGTTTCCGAAATGGGAAGAAGTCTATCGGGGGGACAACGACAACGAATTGCCATTGCGAGAGCGTTTCTGAAGGATGCGCCAATCCTTCTTTTGGATGAAGCGACCAGTGCTCTCGATAATGAAAGTGAAGCAATTATTCAATCGGCTTTAGCAGATTTAGTGAAAGGTCGCACGACCTTGTTGATTGCCCATCGTCTTTCTACTACCAAAATTGCAAGCCGCGTGATTGAGCTCGATCAGGGGGCAATTATTTCGGAGCGGGCGAAGGCCTAGTAGAAGAGGTTAGCGGAATCGGCGAAAGTCGTTCAGCGAGCTATTTTGGTCGTCTTAGTGTCTATGAAGGGTTCTCCCCCTAGATAAAGTTTTTCCTTCGGTAGGGAAGCAGATGGGTGGTCATCTTGAAGTCGTTTGATAAATCTATTCCATCGGCGAATGATTTTACCTTCTTTGATTGAGTTGAAAAAGTTAAGCGCTGTAAAAATAACGCGGTCGCCAATTCCGTCTACGATCATGAGTTTCTTTGAGTTTTTATTGAGATGTTGAAAAACGATGTTGTTGCCGTGGAGGTCACTAACAAGAATATGATTTTCTAGAAGATAGCGGCCTAGCTTGGCGAGATGAGTGCAAAGCTCCTCCGTTGTTTTGGAGTAGTTCGAGAGATAGTGATTGAGTGTTTTTGAGGTCTGGCCATTACTGTCCTTGATATACTGGTATAGTTGGCCGGATCCGAGGGTGGTTTGGCAGGAGCCCAAATAATCACTAATATAAGTTAGATCTGCTTTATTTTGATGAAGCTTTCGATAGTAAGCTTCATCGGCTTTTTGACGTTTGCGTGCCTTTTTATGAGTGGTCGGAAGTTTGATGCAAATAGAGTTGTCTTCTGGGTGGAGGTAGCAAGAGCAGAAAAGTCCTCGACCAATGATTTGGCAGTCAGAGGGAAGGTTGATTAGATTCTGGCTCACTATTGCAATTACCTTTAAAGGAAGTTTTAAGGCTTCAAAACTTATCGACCGGATGCCTAAGGGTCGAGTGGAAAGTAGGGTGGAAGAAACCGCATTGTCTTTTTTCGACTGTTTTGTAATCTCTTCAGCAGGATGAAAAGTGGCGTGGAGAAGCTTTCAGTAGGGAAGTTCCAAGGACAGGTGCTTTCCGCTTTTAAATCATTCTTTGACGAAGAGTCTCTAAGCGGATTTGGGGAGCGGGCTAGATCTGTAAAGAAAGGGGTTTTATCCGAGGGGAGGCACCGGGTAGTGGTGCTCGATTTGGAAAAGAATGGGAAGTCTTTGAAGGTTGCTGTGAAAGCCTTCGGTCGGCAGGGATGTCTCAAGGACTTCTATGACTTTAGGAAAGGTAGCAAGGCTGAGCGTTCGTTTAAGGCTGGTAATTTTTTGAAAAGCCGAGGAGTTGGAACGCCTCAACCTATAGCCTATTTCGATCGCTGGGAAGGTAAGCATTTACTGGAGAGTTTTTATCTTTCGGATTATGTCGAATCGTTAATTAGCTTTAAGGATTCGCTGATTCAGGCCTACCATGAGAAGGCGGATTGTCGATTTTTGGTAGCAAGATTAAGTCATATCGCTTCTGCGATTCGGCGGATGCATGATGTTGGATTTTGGCATCGGGATCTGGGAAATCAAAACATGGAATTTCAGGTTTCAAGCAAAGGTGAGTGGGGAGAGGTCCAGTTTATTGACCTTAATCGCGGGCGAATCAGGGAGGACCTGAGCGCGAAAGAGCGAGCGCAGGATTTTTCGAGGATACGACTGCCTTCAGCGTTTCTGAATGTGTTGGTGAGGATTTATTGGAAGGGGAATCCACCTCGAGAATTCACCAAAGAGATGCGTTCCCGTCGGAGGGGGTTTGAATGGTGGGAGCGAAGCCGCAGATGGCGTCATCCATTTCGTAAACGGTCTCGGAAGGCAGTTGGGAGTTATCCCGAGGTGCAGAATATTTGGATTTGGGACCGGGAATCGGCGCAGGCATCGATCACGATGGAGAGATATGAGAGGAAACGATATTATTCTCTGGGAAGGCACTACAAAGTTGCTTGGTCAGTTTTGAAATTCGCAGGAAGAATTTGGCGTGAATACCGTAGGCAACTCCCGTTGGCCTACCAGAGCCGGGTTGATTTGAAAGGGCGATTTGGAGTGGCGCTTGAATCAACAGATCTGGATTTTAATCGCCAACTGGAGTTATTGGAGAAGTTGGAAGGGGTGTCGGTTCTTTTGCGATTTTGTCACCATGAAGGGATGTCGTGTTGGAAGGAGGGGGTTGCTCAGGTGAAGGAACTGGTTGCTTCTGGACGCAAGGTGATGATCGCGATGGTTCAGGATCGTGGAGCTGTCAGCGAGCCAGATTCGTGGGCTAGATTTTTGAGTTTTGTGCTAGATGAAATTGGCGGGCTTGTAACGGCTGTAGAGATTTGTCACGCGGTCAACCGGATGAAATGGGGTGTTCATGGACCAGATGATCAGGTCGCCTTATTGTCGCCGATTTTAAAGTTACAGGAGAAGTTCCCTGAAATAACCTTTACGGGGCCCGCTTGTATCGATTTCGAGTATCATTATGTCCTCTCAGCTTTTGAAAGTGCCCCTGATGGACTTCACTACGGAGCTTTGTCCCATCATCTTTATGTGGATCGAAGGGGAGCCCCGGAAAATTTTCAGGGAAGATTTAGCACTCTTGAGAAATGCGGATTACTGCGAGCAATTGCGAGGGTTGTGCCTGCTTGTGATGACCAAGTGATTATCTCGGAGGTGAATTGGCCCCTTGAAGGAGGGGGGATTTGGTCTCCAGTAACGGCAGCTCACGTGGATCCTGATGCGCCTGAGCACCCCCTTAGTGTGAGCGAATTCGACTATGGAGTCTATATGTTAAGGTATCTTGTAATCTCAGTGTGCTCTGGTTTTGTCGACAGGGTCTACTGGTGGCGTTTGGTGGCTCACGGATTTGGACTGGTCGATGAGCGAGCCGAAGGCGGATGGCGCGAACGGATTGGATTTAAGATGCTTCGTGTTTTTTTAGAGCAGCTGGGTTCGGCGACTTTCTTGGAAAAATTAGAAATGGAAGACGACGTATACGCATTTCGCTTTGAGCGGGGCGACGAGAAAATAATAATGATGTGGTGTAATGGGAGAACCTACTCTGGACCTTGGTCGTTCGAGTTCAGGAAGGCTCTAAATGCGACTGGCGATGTGACCGGAATCAAGGAAGTCGGGGATTCTCCAGTTTATTTCTTTTTATAGCTTTCCAGTACTTCATGAATGAAGCGCTTTTCTACGGTTGGCCCTGACGCCGCAGAGTTTTATTTTCATTAGGGGAAATCTCTGGAGACTAGTTCCTTTCGGCGGCAAGGGTCATGGTTTTCCCGGAGAGTTTTTTGACTCGACCCAATTGAGAATGTGGCGCAAGGAAAACATCAACTGGAGTTTCTCCATGATCTGAGATTTCGTGGAGTTTTTCGCGAAGTGCGTGGTCACTCTGCTTAAAGTCTACTTCGTGATGCTCTTGGGTGATCAATCGATTAGGGTAAGGAAGTTTTTTTTCTTCTCGAGCGAGGTTCACGGCCCGAAGTGGACGGGGTATTTCGAGGTCGTCTTTATACTTGTTGAGGAAGGCAAGCGGATCGTTCCCTTGGAGGCGCCAGCGGTTTTCGAACCAAAAAACATCAACAGGTGATCGTCGCCAGTCTTGCTCGATACTATCTGCGCACGCTTGAGCGGAGATCGTTGGAATAAGACGGAAGGAGATCTTCCAATGTGCGATTCCGACGGTCTCGCATGAGAGACTCGTGAGGAGACCTTTACCTCGTTTTGCAATTAGATGGGGGAGTGGTGAACAGGTAGTAGGGCGACCAAAAAACAGGCAGGCGGCTCCACGGTCACCAACTCGTTGGTCTGCTAGAATTCCCATAGCTCCTCCTTCCCTCACAAAGCTCGAGAGGCGATGGGTCGATGATCTTTTTGCGAAGAGTTCAAGCCCTCGTCGCTTTCTGCGGCGTTCGACGACGGCATTGATCAGAGAATTGTTGAGGGGGCGATAGTGTGTTCCAGCCCTAAAATCCCCATCGACTAGGAAGACGGCTTGGGCAAGAAGTTCCCAGTTTCCCATGTGCGGAGAGACCATGACAATACCGCCCTTGCGCGTGGTAGTGTAGAAATCGTCGAGCCCTTCAAATTGTAGTCTAGCTAAGATTTCGTCATCACTTAAAAAAGGGATTTTGAGCGAAGTAAGGAAGTTGGCCCCGGTGCGTTCGAAAACTTCTGCAGTAAGTTGTGAGGTTTCGGATGTCGATTTTTCGTCGCCAAATGCGAGGCGAAGGTTTCTGTTCACTTGATACCTTCGAGTTGAGCTGCAGCGATACACAATCCGCCCTACGAATTCACCAAGTTTGAAGACGGTTTCCACAGACAACATCTTGAGTATCCACTCAAAAATGCGATAGGCGCAGTATTCAAGCCGATGACTGAGGGTGGTGGTGGTGGAACGACTCATCGTATGCCTGCGGTTGCTGGGGGAGGGTGTTACCAGCGAAAAAAGTGAATGTTAAGTGTCAAAACGTTCCGATTTTATGCGTAGTCTCCCCTCAATGCGTGTTTTTGCCCCGTTTCTTGCTCTAATCTCCATCGTGTCGGCGTCCGAGAAGCCGAATGTTCTATTCATTTTTGCTGACGATATGACCTATGAGGCGATTGGGTCTCTTGGTATGACCGGAGTCAAGACCCCTAATTTGGATAAGTTGTTTAGTTCGGGGACTCAGTTCACTCACGCCTATAATTCTGGTGGCTGGAATGGCGCAATTTGTGTGGCCAGCCGGAATATGATGATGACGGGACGGCATCTTTGGTATGCACAGGAAGAAGAGAAAACGATGGGTAAGCGCCGTCTCTGGCCGCAATTAATGAGCGATGCTGGTTACACTACCTACATGACTGGAAAATGGCATGTTCGGATGAAAGCAGAGGCTCTTTTTGACCATGTCGGAGATGTTCGTCCTGGTATGCCTAATCAAGTGAAAACGGGATACAATCGTCCTCTTGAAGGGGAAAAAGATACTTGGAATCCTACTGACAAGTCCAACAACGGATTCTGGAAAGGTGGGAAACATTGGTCGGAAGTGGAGGCTGACACGGCGGTGAGATATCTCAATATGGCTAAAAAAGACGACAAGCCATTTTTCTTCTACTTGGCTTTTAATGCTCCGCACGATCCTCGACAGTCTCCGCAACAGTATCTCGACATGTATCCGGTTTCTGATGTGAAGGTGCCTGATAATTATCTTGATGCCTATCCTCACCGCAAAGTGATGAAGGCTCCGCATAGTCTTCGTGATGAGAAGCTCGCGCCAATGCCGAGGACCAAGTATTCGGTTCAAGTGGCCCGGCGTGAGTACTTCGCCTTAATAACCCACATGGATACCCAAATTGGGCGCGTTCTGGATACTCTGGAAAAAAATAATCAAACTAAGAATACCTATATTGTTTTCACTGCTGATCATGGGCTCGGTTGTGGTCATCACGGTCTTCTAGGGAAACAGAACATGTATGATCACAGTATCAGGGTTCCTTACGTCGTTGTGGGGCCGGAAGTTGAGGCAGGAAAGAGGATCTCGGCTCCGATTTACATTCAAGACTCGGTTCCAACTGCGCTTGAAGTTGCAGGGGTTGAGATTCCAGAGCATATTCAATATCAAAGCTACATCCCCATTCTTAGAGGCGAGTCGAGTGGTCGGGATCAGATCTATTCAGCATATCTTAAGGATGCTCAGCGTGCGCTTACCAAAGAAGGCTATAAGCTGATTCTCTACCCGGGTGGCGGAATTGCCCGCCTTTATGACCTTAAAAAAGATCCTCAGGAGAAAGTGGATTTGCTCCAACAAGGTGAGGGTAAAGAGGTTGCTAGAAGGCTCTTTAAAGCGCTTAAATTAGAGGCAAAACTTCATGGTGACGAGCTTGAGTTTGGAGAGTATAAGGCCTTAAATTAGCGACATTTTTTCCATGTATTTCTTTCTGGAAGGGAAAGGCAAACCCCTTCGTAATTAGATTAAGAATCTATGCGAGGCCTCACCCTTATTATCCCAATCTTACTGGCGTTCGGCAGCCCGTTGTTTTTGTCCGCCAAGAAAGAGGTAGTGACGAAAAAAAAGATTGTATTGATTGCGGGTAGCCGCAGCCACGCATCAGGAGAGCATGAATTCAGGGCTGGTTGCATGCTACTTGCAAAGGCACTAAATGATGAGAGCGGACTCAATGTGGAGGCGGTCGTTGTAGGGAAAGATTGGCCTAAGGATAAGTCGGTTCTTGATGATGCGGATTCCATTTTCATCTTTGCCGATAGTGTGAGTGGTATCGCGGGTGAGTGGGAGTATCTCGATTCTCTGGCAAAGAAGGGCGTCGGAATGGTCTTTATGCACTATGCCGTTCACCCAAATCCACAGATGGGGAAGAAGTATTTCCAGCCCTGGATTGGTGGTGCAATGGAGTCCGAGTGGTCAGTCAATCCTCACTGGGTTGCAGACATGAAGGTCAAACAAGATCATGAAATCGGGAATGGCGTGCCGGAAACGGTGACTTGTCTTGATGAGTTTTACTACAATATGCGTTTCATAAATGAACGCGATAAGGTGCTCGATTTGGTGACGGCAACGCCGACTCGTGAGAATATGTATCGATACATCAACCTTTGGAATCAGCATGGGGTTGATGGTTTAGACAAAGAGCATGCGCTCATGTGGGGATACGAGCGCCCGAATGGTGGTCGAGGGGTTGGTTTTACCGGTGGACACTACCATCACGTTTGGGCGTTGGATGGATTCCGCACCGTTGTTCTTAACGCTTTGATCTGGTCTGCCGGGATTGAAGTTCCGGAAGGTGGCGTAAAATCTAAGCCGCTGACCGAAGATGATCTTAATGATAATCTTGATAGCTATGGCAAGAACATGAAGCGGCTTGAACTCCCAAATCCAAGCGATTGGAAGAAGTTGGGGCCAGCTCGTATCGACGAGAAACGCGAAGCCGCGTTTACGAAGTAAGCCGGCTGTCTTTAAGGTTTACAACCTAATGAGGAATAAGGCAGCTAGCTTGGCGGCGACGTGAGTTCTCAAGGTTGGTAGGAGAAAGATTAGCGCTAAGGGCGGAGGTTAGTCTAAATGGCTAGACTTGCGAGGGATAAGCTTTAGGAAGATTTTGCAAGGGTTATCCCTTGGGTATAGAGCCAGGCGACGCATGCTTGGTGATCATTTAGGTCGTATTGCCACGAGGAGAAACCGAACTTTTTTCCAGTTGTAATATTTTCGGGGAGGTCATCGAGGTAGAGGGTTTCGCCAGGGACGAGGTTGTAATTTTCGATGGCAGATTGATAGAACTCGGGGAGAGGCTTGATGGTTCCAACTTCCTGTGAAAAGTGGTGGTGATCGAAGAGATTAAAATCCTGATAGGTTTTGAGAAATGAGCGGGCGTGGATTGAGTTGGTGTTTGAGAAAAGAATGAGGCGATGGCCTTGCTTCTTCAGAGTGTGGACGACTTCCCACATCGGGAGATTGGGTGAGAAGATGTTTTCCCAAGCTGCCACGAATTCGTCTGAGGTGAGAGGGTGATTGAGAATGTCGAGTGATTGCTCTACAAATTCTTGATCTGAGAGTTTTCCAGTTTCGTAGGGGTCTTTGAGATCGGCTAGATCGGCAGGTAGGGGAGCGTTTTCAGAACCTAGAATAGCAAGGTGGAATCTTTGGAAGTGGAGTTTTAGGAGAACGTTTCCGATGTCGAAAAGGAAGGTCATGAGGGTTTGACTTTGGATAAGATGAATTTGGCTGCCTCGCGTGCGGCAGAGGGGCGAGCATGTTGGGCGAGTCGTTTTTTCTGCTCGCGCCAGAGTGTGGCATCGTCGGCGAGAAGGTTGGAGATGGATTCGCGAATAGTCTTTGCTGAAGTAGCAAGAGATCCGGTTTGAAAACGATTAAGAAGTTCGATGTTCCCTTCCTCCTGTCCGGGCACGATTTGGTGGACTAGCATGGGGCACTGTGCGGCAATGGCCTCGTGCACTGTTGCACCTCCGGCTTTGCCAATAACGAGGTGATGCGAGGAGAGTAGCTCGGGGACCTTGCGAGTCCATCCTTTGATATGGATTCGTCCAGGAAAGGATTTTTTGAGAGGCTGGAGCTTACGGTAAAGTCGGCGAACGTTTCGTCCTAGAATGACCGTGATGTGGTTTTCGTGACTGAGAGCGGCCTTTATGATGTCAGTGACGTGCGGAGAGCGGGCAGTGGGAAAGAAGAGAATGCGGAAGGGATTTAGGGGGTCATTCGGCGCAACTTTTTCGAGGCTCTCAAAGCGAGGGCTCACTGGAAAGCCGGTGATATTCATTTTCTCTTTGGGGAGATTACTGGTGATCAGCTCTTCGCGGGTGTGATCGTCAGTGATGAGAAAGTAGTCACTGGGAGAGCGGGTCCAGGCGGCATTGATTTCGATAGAGTCGGTCACAATCGTAATAATGGGAACGCGGCGCCCTATCGAAAATTGTCGGTCAACCATGTAAGGGTAGAGCGGGTAGGTATTAACAACCAAATCTGGCTCGAATCTGTTAAGCAAGTTCGCAACGGCGTCCTCAGTCTTGGTAAGAAAGGGTAGGGGCTTGGAGAAGTCTTGGCGGTCGGTGGATCGATACATCCAAGCCCAAATTTTAGGGGTGTAAGTAGTGATTTCCCGGTATGCTTTACACAAGAATGCGTTAATTCTCGGATTGCCGATGTGGCATGGATCGGCGACTAAGGTTTCCGCTTTTTCCTCCAGTGCTTGGGCGAGGTGACGGGCCGCGCTATTGTGCCCATCGCCAAAGCTTGCTGAGAGAATTAGAATTTTGGGCTTCACGCGTTCAATTGTTAAATGAGATCTAGAGGGGATCCGGAGTTGCGTCGACACTCATTTGAGGTCATTCTAAAACTGAACGATGGCAGAAGGGTCGAAGGAAAGCAGGAAAGATCAGATCAGGGTTGTCGATGAGGTGCCTACGAAGGTTGTTCGTTTAGACGTGGAGAGGGTGGAGTTAACGAAGAAAAAGGGGGTGATCCCCGAGGTTCTTATGGCTCCAGTAATGGAATCGACTCCTCAAGAGAATTCTTCTGAGGAAGATCCTGTTAAGGAAAAGTTATTCGATCCGGAAACAGAGTGGTTGGAGTTTGATAATAAGTCCGATGATGACTTAGTTCCGATGGGTTGGTTCGTGTTGTTGGGAGTTGGCTTATTTGGTGTTTTGGGCTGGGTGATTTTTCAAACCAACATTGGTGACGGGAGTGCTTTGATAGACGTAAAAGCTGCTAATCAACCGGTAGCTAGTGCTCTGGATCGACCTAGGGGCGTGGGGGAGAATGAACGCCAGGCCGCGGAAGCTCATTTTAACAAAATGGAGAAGGTTCTGACTGGCTTTCTAAGTGCTGAGTCGCTTGAAGAGATGGTTAAGTGGGTTAGGCATCGGGAAAGGGTTACTCCGCTGATGAAATCTTATTATGCGCGTAACCCAATTGAGCCCCTAGACTTCAAAACTACGAAGAAGTATCATAGTATTTCTCTCGAGAATAAGCCGTTCATAGCCCTAGAAGTGAGGGTTGAGGAACAAGAAGAGGGTATTCCCATTCTTATCGAAGACCGGCCAGATGGAATGCTCGTAGATTGGGAATCGTATGTTTGTTATCTCCCAATGAGCCCAGAGGAACTTGCTGAATCGCGCCCAACGGATTTGAAAGAATTGAGGGTTTATGCTAGCAGAGATAATTTCCATACTTATGAATTTTCGGATGAGAAGGAGTATGATTGTTTCCGACTTAACTTCCGTGGATCGGAGACCACTCTTTATGGATTTGTCAAAAAGGGGACTTCTTTGGAGCGGGAGTTCCTAAAAGCTTTTCCACTTGTAACGGATGAGTATCGAAAAGCCGCAATCATCAAGGCGAGATTCTTAGAGGGAAGTAAGGCTATGCGTTCAATGCTGATTGAGGGACTGGAATCCACAATGTGGGCATTTCCTAATAATCCACGGGGACTTACTGAGAGCGAATCATCTCAATAGACTTTTTACGAAGGAATCTACAAGAAACCGAATTGGAAGAATAGACGACCGTTGCCGGAACCGCCATGTTGCTAGAGGTCTCGTATTTCCCAATGGCGAACAAAGTAAATACAGCTCTTTTTTGAGGTATGTCTAGGGGGCTTATTAATTTCGGACGCGGAACCTGCGAAATGGCTTTTATACCCTTGTTCAATTACTGCTTTTCATTTTCGAAGCGATTTCCCAACGCTTTTGGGTTCTGTGAAAAGTGTAGAGCTTATTTCTATTTCAGGTGTCGGAAATAGTGCATTAAGGTGTGAGTTTACTTGTGCGAAGTTATATGGTTTGGTCTCACGAGTCCAAGTGCACAAACTAATTAAGAGAGAAAATAATTAAGAAATATGAAACAATACATTAGCCGGGTAAATGCTTTTCTCGCCATTTCATTTGTTATGCTATTTCCAGCAGGGGCTTTTGCACAGGCTACAGCACCCAAGACGTTCACGAACATTCTTGAGCCAAACAAGCTTTACGATGGTGAAAGGGTGGTGGTGACTCCGCCGGAGGAAATCCAGAATTATATAAAACTGGTCAAGGAGGGGGCGAAGAAC
The DNA here is from genome assembly GCA_002420315.1 of Akkermansiaceae bacterium UBA5688. Classification (GTDB taxonomy): domain Bacteria; phylum Verrucomicrobiota; class Verrucomicrobiia; order Verrucomicrobiales; family Akkermansiaceae; genus SW10. Next base: position 37,986 of record DIHU01000219.1, on the reverse strand, counting down.
GACCCCAAGTGGTATGAAGAATACTCAAAAAATGCTAAGCCGGGGGTTCCGCTTCCGTTCCACAAAAATCTCAATTTAACAACTGCTCAGTATCAGGAATATTTAGATCTCTGGGGTAAGCGGGAATTCAAGGTTCTGGAGAAGGTCGGAGTTCTTCTTGAACTGAGGCGGGGTAAGTGGAGCTTTAGATTGTCGGGGACAGGGGCAATGATTTCATTGCTCCGGTATGATGAAAAAGAAGATGTGTTTCGTTCGACCAACGGCGTCATGAAGCGGATCGATGATATCGATGCAGGCGCGGAGACCATTCTTGGAGAATGGAAGGGAGTCGAGTGGAGGTTTGAGGAGGAAACGCCGTTGGGGAAAACTAAAGAGAATCTTGCTCTTGGAAAAGCTGCCGACGGGAAATTTGGTTTTCTCGTTTATCGGCTCCAGGATGTTACGGCAAATAACACTGTGCTGGAAGATATCAGTCGAGTGATTCGTTTTCCGCTCAAATAGGAATTGGGAGGGTCCAGTCGTGTGAATCTGCTGAACAAAAGATTTCTTGGACTACGATTGCCTACGTGGGGGATAGCTCCGCTACTTGCCTGGGCGAGTATAAACCTGTTTTTTTGTACGGCGATTGGAACTGAAATTGTTTGTAAAAAGATAGAGCGAAAAACAGGCTTACCTTGCCAATTGAAAAGTGTGACTTGGTCGCCCTGGATGGGAGTGACGGTGAGCAAGCTCCAAGTCTTTGTTCCAGCTGACTTAGGGCAGAAGAACCCTCTGTTTACGGTCGGGAAACTTCGTATCGATGTGTCGTGGCTTTCTCTGCTGAAAGGTAAGAGGCGTTGGGATCGGCTCGAGGTTAATCAGCTTGATGTTAATGTTGCGATTGAGACCGTGAGAGAAATTATTGCTATGCCCACCGATAATTCTTCCAAGTTGGTAGTGCTCCAAGGACAGCCTGATCAAGATGAGAGATATCATTCAAATCCTGAAGGTCAGTCAGCAGATGAGAAAACCGAACAATCCCCATTAGTCCCGAGCGATGTGCCATCCAAAGTTGATCGTCCAAACGTGATCCCGATGCCAATTGAGAATTTTGAGGGAGAGATTATTGTTTCTAATGCGAAAGTGAGAATTTTTTCAGAGCGTGTTTCCGGCCTTTCACTCACTCTAGACCAGATTGAAGGAGAGATTCCGCTCTGGGGAAGCACTCGGAAGGGAGAGATTTCCTGTGGAGAAATTAGTTTGTCCGAAGAGATTTCAGAAGTGGGGTTGACGATCCCCGTGATGTGGGAAGATCGTTCGCTCGCGGTCATGGAGCATTCGCTTAAGGTCTTTGGCTTGAATTTGGAGTTGTCGGCGGCCGTGAAAATAGCAGCTGGGGTTCCCGTCGGTTTACACGTGAGCCTTCCAGATCAACCGGTTGATTTGAGTTCGGTTTTTCGGGAGCAGAAATCCCCCTTCTCAGTGTCCAATTTAACTTCAAAGAATCGACTGCAGGGTTACTTGCTAGCTCCTTCGACCTTTAAAGGGAGTAGTATTACTAACTTTGAAAATGTGATGATCAATGATCCGCGGGATGAAGGCGGAATGAGGTTTAACCGTGGGGTAGCAAGCTTTGTTGCCACGGCGGCAGGAGTAGTGGCTAAAGATGTAAGGGCTATAGGTGAAGAGGACGCTATTCTGATAAACGGGTTTGCGACGGCTGCGGGAGAGGCAGCGGCAACGGTGCGGATTGTTTCAAGCCCCGAGAGGGCACAATCTCACGCAAAAAGGGTGAGGATAGCTCCTAGGAACCTGCTGATGGACTTTCAGCCCTTAAATACTCCAGATCGTTTATTTCGGGATATTCATATTGAAGCTCGTGATGGGACATTGATGATGGACCTTGGTGAGGATCGTTCGTGGGTGCCTTTTTTTGATACTGCCGAAGAAGTCCTTGGTGGCCAGAATACCGATCTTCCTAACTTACCATGAGAATTATTGCCGGTTCAGCAAAGGGGCATTCCCTAAAGGTTCCGCGTGAGGTTTCGCGCCCGACTACGGATCGCGTTCGTGAGTCGGTGTTTGGGATTCTTACGGCTGTGATTCCCAATTCGCGAGTTCTTGATCTTTATGCCGGGTCAGGCGCTCTAGGGATCGAGGCTTTGAGTCGTGGTGGGGCTTCGTGTACTTTTGTGGAACAGAATCGTGGGGCATGCCGTGTCATCGCTGAAAATCTGAACAAGACAGGCTATAAAGAGGGCAGAGTCATTCAGCGCGATGTGGGAGCTTTTCTAAATAGCGAAAAAACGAGTTATGATTTGATTTTTGCTGATCCTCCCTACGCCGATGGATTGAGGGATCCGGCACGTGATTTAATTGCGATCGAAGGCTGGGCGCAATGGTTGGCGAAGGATGGTTTTTTGATCTTGGAGCGTGAAGCAGCGGGAGAACTTCCTGATCCTAAAGAATTGGTATTGGTTCAAAGCAGGGATTATGGCCGGAGTCGAATTGCAATTTATCAGTTGGAATCTTGAGATGAGGACTGTGGTAATAATTGTTTGGAGAATCCTCTACCCGCTGTTAGCTCTGGCTGCTGCGCCTTTTTGGATGTTGAAAATGTTACGTCGCGATGGTTGGGGGAGTGGGTTGCTTGAACGAATAGGAATCTATCAGAGAGAAATGGAGTTTGAACGTACTGGGGCAGTTTATATCCATGCGGTGAGCGTTGGAGAGGTGCTACTCGCTCTAAAGGTGATCACGGAATGGCGACAAAAAACGGGCGATCATTTCGTGCTGGTCCCAACCACGGCGACGGGAATGGCGGTGGCCCGGGATAAGGCACCCGAAGATGTGCGCGTAATTTATGCGCCACTTGACCTTGGATTCTTGGTCCGCCGCGTTATGAAACGGTTGGAACCCCGGGTCGTGGTGATGGTGGAATCAGAAATTTGGCCAAATCTCATTCATGAAACGCACCGCTTAGGAATACCGATTGGTTTGATGAATGCTCGGCTTTCACCGCGATCTGGTCGTCGCCTGAAAAAATTTCGAAGTTTGGTGAGCCCCTTTCTGGAACTGCTAGACCATGTCGGAGTTCCCGAAAAAGAGGATCTTGCCCGATGGCAAACAATTGGAGTCCGCAAAGAAGCGGTGGTGCTAACCGGAAATGTGAAGTTCGATCCGTCAGGCTCGGCTTTGCCTGAGAAGAGATTAGAATTCTCGGCGATGTTAGATCAATTCCCAAGGAGGCCGGTGGCCATGGCGATCTCAACCTTTCCTGGTGAAGAGGACTACCTCGACGATGTTTTTAAAGAGGTAGGTTATCAATCAGTTATTGTCCCCCGGCATGCCGAGCGGCGAGCAGAGGTTGCTGAAGCTTTAGATGGCAATGTGATTTTACGAAGTCAATTCCAGCAGCCTCTGGGTAGTGAATCGTTTGTGATCGATAGCACGGGGGAGTTACGCGACTGGACAGCTCATGCAGATGTCGTAGTCATCGGAAAGAGCTTCTTTCAAGAGGGAGGGCAGAATCCCTCCGAAGCAATTCTCGCAGAAGTGCCAGTCATCTGTGGGCCGCACATGGCAAACTTCGAGCCTTTGGTTACCGAGCTAAAAGAAGCGGGTGGAATTTTAATGGTATCTTCTCGGGAAGAGTTAGTTTCTGCGCTTCAAAAAATACCGATAGGGCAAGTGAAAAAAGCGCGTGTCGTACTAGAAAAGCATGAGGGAGCGATTGATCGGACGATCTCCCTTTTCCTGAGGCATAAATCGCTAGCGACTAATTAACGAGATCATTGTAGATTTTCTGATAATCGGCTACCACTCGTTCATCTGAAAAGTCCTCTTTGGATTGTTCCATGATTCGCTTAATTTGCGGATTTTTGTGGTCTGGATTGAGTTGATAAAACTCCATGGCTTGATCGATAGCCCACCGGAAGCCATCGGTCGTGAAATGCTCGAAGAGAAATCCGTTGCCCGTATTTTCGTGGATGTTGAGGTGCCTGACGGTATCTTTAAGCCCGCCCGTAGCGTGGGCAATTGGAAGAGAGCCGTAGCGACACCCAATCATTTGAGGTAGGCCACAAGGTTCGAATGACGATGGCATGAGAACGAAGTCAGAGCCTCCGTAACCAAGATGCGAAAGAGATTCGGAGAATGGTTGAACAGCGATACGGTCGGATATGCCGTGATAGGCGACAATCCCTTGGAAGTGTTGCTGGTAAGGACCATCGGCTATCATAACTATCTGTAAGCCAAGGTGGCTGTAGTCATTAATGAGTTGGAAAAGAATATCAGTAAGGAGGGAACATCCTTTCTGTATGGGATCAAGACGCGATGGCCAAAAGAGAATTGGAACTGAGGGGTCTTCTTTGAGAAGGAGGCGTTTTTGAAGATCTTTCTTGAGTTTGGGTTTGATCGTGTGATGCCGGCGGGGTCCGTATTTTTCGGGGAGGTATGGGTCGATTTGGGGATTGAAAGAGCGATCTGGCGCATTGACAATTCCTGAAGCGACTCCAGCTTCCCGCTTGTGATAGAGCAGGTGGCTAAGGTGGGGTGGAATAGTCGAGTGATGGCCCATCGCAACTTCGTCAAGGAAGGTTGGGCTCACCACGTTGGTGTGGGTCGCTGCTGAGATTCCGCTGGCGAGGAGATCGATAGGGTTGGCCCAGTAGGATTCGTCGAAGCTTTCCGGGTAAGTTCCAAAGTAAAGCTCGTCCCAAAAGTCTCCAGCCGGAATTCCTGTGTTTTCTAGTTGGGCAAGGGTGGCCTCCTGAGTATGGATATTGTGAATGGTGAATAGACTAGGAATACCAAGTTTCTTGGCCTCAGCGGGAATTAGCCCCGTCATCCAATCGTTACAATGAATAATGTCGGGTTCAACCCTTGGGATGATGTGATTGATGAGGTCGCGCTGAAACGCGAGCGCTGACATCAGGAGATCTTCTTTGCAGGCTTGGTAGACTCCGCCGCGACGATAAAATTTGCAGTCTTCGGCCAGGTGGATGCGGTCTCCGACTGAGATGCGGGTCCGCTTGCCAGGGTGGGTTGCTTGTTCACCACTTTGGAAAAGATTGCGGTAGTGTGGGATAGCTAAGTGAATATCCTTTTCGGCTGAACTTAGACCGTGAACGAGAAGGGCCGAGACATCTGCGAGACCGCCTGCTTTGGCTCGAAGCCTCTCAGCATCGGCCGAAAGTTTCTTTGAAACATAAGAAATTTCCGGGGTGATAAAAAGAATTCGCGGTCCGGGATCCGGGCGCGTCTTTTTGGTCGTTTTTTCTGGCATGGAGTTCGTTTCGGGCTTGAGGGGATTGGGGTTGATCGTTTTTCCTTTTCGCCTTCGGAGTTATCACCTTTTGGATCTAATTCGCTTCACGAATTTTAATAGCAGGGGATGTGCCGGATCTGTCATGCCATGCCCATAACCATCAATTTCGAATAAGGTAACGTCCTGATGCCCTGAAACTTTTAGCATTCTGAAGAGATAGGCATTTTCCTCATAGCGACCAAGAAGCTCTTTTTCGCGATCACCAGTGATTAGGAGAATGGGTGGGGCATCTTTTCTCACATGGAAGAGGGGCGCCAGTTCGTCTACGATAGGGCGAGTTGCAGCAATGCCACGCTCCTTTCGAACTGTAAAATGTGTGATTGCGTGCCCGCTATAAGGAATGAGACCTGCAATATCATTAGCATCCTCCTGGTGACGCTTAAGCCAGGATGAATCAAGCCCGATCATACTCGTGAGGTAGCCTCCGGCAGAATGTCCGCTAATGAAGATACGCTTTCTATCTCCACCAAATCCCCTGATATTTTTCATAACCCAAGCAACCGCGGCAGCTGCGTCATCAAGGCATTCGGTGACTTTGACTTTGGGGCTTAGTCGATAGTTCACCGCAACGATAGCATGTCCTTTGTTCTGGAGAGCTTTTGGGAAACTTTTCTCTCCCGAGGTCAACCCCCCTCCGTGAAACCAGATAATGGTCGCAAATCCTTTTGATGAAGGGTAATGGATATCTAAGAGGCATCTTTCTTGCTGATACTCATCGAGGGCTTGAGTGTTTTCGCGATAAGGGATGTCTTCCTTTATTTTGTATTCGCTCTGAGCGGCCCAAATTTGAAGGGTGGATATTAACAACAGGATAATAGTTCGCATGATGCGAAGGTGTCAAAGATTCGCTGCTGAAGCTAGGCTAATCCTGTTGTAAGCCATCGAAGACGATGGATTAGATTTTGAAGATTTTAGTATTCAATCAGATCAACTGAAGTTCTAGTAAAGAACGACGGAAGGGGCCTGATTCTTAGCGTAAATAGGACCAGTCCTACTGCACTCATGGTAATTAAGAAGAGCGACTTTTCTCTCCGCTAAGGGTATTATAGTTGAGCAGGGTCTCTAGGGTCCACTGACTCGAATCCGGTAGAATCTTCTTCTACCAGATTTTTGATCAGTTGTGATACTCGTTGAGCCACCTGCCGTGACGGTATCGTGGAGACTCCAATTACCTTCTAGGTCGGTGCTCGACTCAACAACGTAGGTTTTACCGGTAACTGAAGCCCACGTGATTTGGATTCCATTCGGAGTGTCAGTTGCCCCGACCGATAGAATACGGAAGTAATCTGAGGCATCTAGTGGGTTGGTCCCTGCAATCGTCTCTGCACCGTCAGAAGAGCCGTCGCTATCAGTGTCAAATAAATTGGGATTGGTGCCTAATGCATTTTCCCGAATATTACTGAGTCCGTCGCCATCCAGGTCGGTGGCTTCGGAAAACCCGGGGCTTCCCCCGGTAAATGCCGAGGCTTTCCAGTTCAGGGGATCGTTGTAATCTCCCCCCGTGTCAATGACTTCTAAGGAGGGACCGCTGCCATCGGCGGCAAGGGGCCACGGGGCATTGTCGTCATATGTAAAATCGTGAATGGTGTTGCCGAATGGATCGCGGAGTTCGATATTTTCGCCGCTGTTGGAGAGCGAGCCAGAAGCCCAGTTGCCTGCGATGAGAATATTATTTCCGTAGCGGGCACGAAATGCTGATTCCGCAGAAACGATTACCGCATATTGCCCTGGAGCCAACGTGACGTTTGTAAAGGTAAAGGAGCCGAAAGGCTGGGTGTCATCGAAGGAAGCTCCGTCGAGAGCGAGCGGTGTCGTGCCGGTATTTTGGATTTCGATAAATTCGTAGAATGATCCACCAACCGGATGATACATGATCTCGGTAATTCTGAGATTATCGAGGGTTGGGCTACTAATACTTGAATCTACGATGAGAGCATCATCGAATTCAATGCGGAGGGCTTGCGGGGTATCGGTGGATGCAAAAATTCCGGCTTGCGAGGTGGTGATATTTCCAGAGGCTCTTCCCAGAGTCTCCCAAACACCGGGTTCGGTGCGATACTGTAAATCGATCCCCGTTGTTTTCTTGAAGATCCGAACGACTGCGTCTTTTTCGGTCCAACTGATTGATCCAAGAATCGTTGTGCCTGATGTGGTGATCTTTTTGGCACGGAGCAAATCACCGTCTTCCATGCCGACCGTGAAACGCACAGGTGAGCCATTTTGCTCTCCATCGACGATGATCCCAGTGTAAAAGTCACCCTGTTGCACCGAGCTTAGAGTTACTTCTGAAGTAAAAGACCAAATTCCGGCCGGTGTGTTACGCCACATCCGAGGGTGGTTTGGCGAATTTAGTGTTAATGGTTTGGCTGGGTTTGTTTCTAACTTAACAGCTAGGCGATTTGGCGTTTCATCAAAGCTGTAAGAAGAAGGAGGTGTAGTGCCATCTTTTAAGATTAGATCTTCCGTGGTCCACAGATCTTGCAAGATTTCTTGGTTGAAGGGGTCCCACCCGCTATCGGCATAAGCGACAATCTCTCGGATCACTTGGGTTGTTTTTCCGTTTTGGTCGGTTGCCGTAATTATTAACGGATAATGTCCGGGCTTCTGAAAAATCATGGAAGCGCTGGATGAAGTTGGGTTGCCGACGCTCAATCCTGCCGGCAGTTGGAATGAAAAATCGAGGCTGGTCCCCTCGGGGTCATAGCTCTCGTCTCCATCAATCTCGAAGGTGGTATTGATTGGGATTCGGAACGATCCAGGGTCGGCATCGAGAACAAGAACTGGTGCGGCATTACCACTTTTGGTTACGGTGAAGTTTTCGGTGGCAGTGACATTACCTTCTTGGTCGACCGATTGGACCTCAAGAATATTGGCCCCCTGGCGCAGTTGAATCCCGCTAAGTGTCCAAGTTGTCGTATTAGAGAACTCATACTCAGCCCACGGTTGGCCAGTCACGCGGATTGCAAAAACGTCCGCGCCGCTTCTACCTTGCAGCGAGATAGTATCGCTCGAGGTAGAGAGGGAAGAGCCGTTTCCAGAGGTGACATTGAAGTCGACGTTAAGAGCGCTACCAATCGTAGAATTAGCTTTGGAAAGGCGATTTCGATTCCACGAATTATAGGTTGATTCGTTGCTCGAGTAGGAGGGGGAAGCATCTTCCTCGCAACGGAACCAAGCGGCAAGCCGGGTGGAGTTCACGGTGTATTTTTGCACCATTTCGTTGAGGTAATGATTCACCCTCTGCTTGATATAGGGCTTTTCAAAAAAGTTACGAACACCAGACAGGTTGCCGATGAAGTCGGCATTGGAGCTACCGAAGGTTAGGTCGGAGTCCCACTGAACTAACATCCATTTTCCGTCGGTGACCCGACGAAGGAAGTATCCGTTTTTGCCTCGATTTCGAGTGAGGGTGTCCCAGTCGTCACACCAACCACGAACCACCGCGTTGGCAGCCATCATATCGATATCGGCTGTTCTTTCTATTTCTTCACGAGTGAAGTCATTTCTACCAACCATTTGAGTCCAGCTGATAAAGGACGAGTAATCGTGTTCGGCTTCGCGAGAACGCTTGATCCACTCCGAGGAATAACGTTCCTGTTCGGTGGTGTTTTTATATTCCCAAGTTGCGTTCCGGTTTTGGCGGCCCCAACCGTCGTCAAACCACCATTCATCATCAATACGGTAGAGTTCGCCTTTGTGGCCATCTTCCCAATTACGTTTTAGGAAATCGTTGGCGTTGGGTTCTACGTCTTCCCGGAGTGAAGCACTGCCACCATTAATAATGACACGCACAAATTCGTTTTCGTTGGCAGCGTGGCCGAAAAGATAGAGCCAGTATCGAATGATACGATTGTGGTAAGCCCGTCCACCACCTGCATCGTTGTCGATAGCCCGCTTAGTGTAGCCTCGGAACTTACGGTCACCTGGAGGTTTCCACTTCATACGTGCAAAGTCGGCGCTGCCCGATCGTGTCCACGGACTCCCGCTCTTACGCATTTCGCAGTTGTAGATGATATCTTTTTCGTTGCTAATGAAGGTGGCGTTAAAATATTGGTTGGAGAGCTTTGGGAAATCGTAGTCAAATGTCGCGGAGTCGCCTGCGCCGCCGGAAGCAGAACGGTCGCGGGCCGAGATGATAAAGCGCTGGAGCCGAAGATCAGTCGGGTGAGTGGAATTATCGACGACCCACATCGCAGGCTTTTCTGGTGCGAGGGCGGGCTGAATAGACGTTCCTCCGGCTGAAGTGGCTTGAACGTAAAATTGCACGATGGAGTTGTCGCTTTGATAATTGGTCAGCGTGATTGTATAGACGCCGTCATCTGCAATCTCGTCACCGCTGCTGACGCCATCATCGAACATCGGGCTGCTGTTCCATGTTCCGTTTCCTGCATTGGTATCGAGACGATGTCGTAAATTAACAGTATCGGCATTTTTAGCTTCAATGGTGATGCGAACAGGGTCACTCGATCTTGGGATAGGAGGGCTGTGAATCAGGCCTGAAATCGTGGGCGCTGGGTTGTTCAGTATTCCGGGATTGGCTACGCCGGGAGTTCCGAGGTTTTTGGGGACATTAAGATGAATCGTTCCTCCGAAGGAACGATCCCAAGTTTGGACATTTAAGGTGGGCTTTCCTGAGATCCAGCGGGCCTCGAAGGTGAAGTTCAGATTGTTGTTGTCCTGGATGCTAGTGACATCTATTTCACAGCGGTTTGCTTTTACATCGCCGTGACCACTTGAGATGAGGTGGAATTCTCCGTTGGTTATTTTACTGGCGTGGTGGGTTCCCTGGCAAAGCCACCCGTCATTAGCAGACCCGTTTCTTGCTAAGGCGAGACCTCCTCCTGGGAGGATATTACCACTTCCATTTCGGGAGAGAGAAAGATCTTTCATCGCGATATGGGTGTCCCCAACTGCTTGAAGGTGCAGTTCCTTATAGTCTGAGGCTCCCCCACGGCGAGTGATCTCTTGGTATTGTTCGGCGATCGTGAATTCTTCAAAAGTTGATTTGTCGCTTTCGTCGGACGCGGTCCAGGCGCTTGCTGTGGAGTTGTCCATATCGGGATGGCGCAGTTCGAGGCTGCTTCCCTGACCTCCGGCTAGCTCGGGCCAATCACCACCGGTATGGTAGTAAACTTCGTCAGCTAGGTTGTCCCATGAATCCACAAGACGAAGAAGTTCGCCGCTGTTGGACAGTGAACCAGAGAATTGTCCTACGCTGTTCGGGTAGTTAGTGTAGTCCTCGTTGGCAGGGATGACGAGATAGCCCCCGGCAGGCACTGTGGTTCCTGCGGGAAAGGTGAAGTCGACGCCGTCAGTGAAACGCCATCCAGAAAGGTCGATAGTTGACCCAGATTTGTTGAAGAGTTCAATGAATTCGCCATCGCGATGCTCGCTAGGTGGGTCGACCATGAGTTCGTTGATAACGATTGAATCTACCCGATTTGGATTGTTAGGTGAGCCCTTGGTTCCAATTGCGCTGGCATAAAATTCGCCGGAACCATCGGGGTAAGCTGCGGCATAGTTCCGCGGCGATTTAAACGGGACGGCGACCGCATCGATGATAGTATCAGTTCCGCTAACAAGAAATAAGGTCAGTTCCTCTCCATCTGCGGCAAAGGCTTCGGTGATTGAAAAAAATCCGTTTGCGGTAATGCCACCTGAGAGAGAGACCTTGTCGGAAAAGTCTGGGGAACTCGCGAGGAAAAGACCTGCTGTGCTAATGGCAGCCGGAG